>CAZEDU010000003.1:44227-77023 GCA_964511185.1 uncultured Myxococcaceae bacterium
TCGGCAACGAAGGGAGCGTGTTCGGCGGCGCGCCGATGAACCCGGAAGGCGGCGTGACGCTGCAGCGCATCTTGGACATGCAGTCGACCATCGCCGCGTTGGGTGGCGCGCCCGACGCGACCGCGCCCGACCGCGAGATCGCCGCGAAGGCCATCGGCATGTCGCAGGCCATGTCGGCGCGGCAGCTCACCACGAGCCCGGTCTCGTTGGTGACCACGCGCGAAGGCTACGACTCGGCGGTGGAGACGCTGCAGAAGCCCGTGCAGGTCTTCAACTTCAACGAGATGGCCGCCGACTACGGCTTGCCGCAGACCAACGGCAACTACACGACGCGCGTCGACTCGTTCAACGCGAAGATGGCCGCCGCCGAGCTGATGGTGCGCGCGGGCACCAACGTCGTCGTCATCAACGACGGCGGTTGGGACACGCACGGCGACCGCACCGCGACCAACGTGCGCACCATGATGAACAACCGCATCTTGAACGGGACGCAGAACGGCCGCGGCGGGCTGCGCAAGTTCATCGCGCGCATGATGAACATCCCCGACTACAACGTGGTGGTGGCCATCCTCGGCGACTTCGCGCGGAGCCTGCCCGGCTCCGACCATGCGTCGGCGCTCTCCGCCACGGTGATCGGCAAGTACGTCCGGGTCGGCACCACCGGCCGCATGTCGGCGAGCGTCAACCTGCCGAACGGCGGTCCGTCGGTGCCGCAGTTCTGGGCCTACCTCGCCAAGGTGAGCAAGGTCCCGACCGAGCCGTTCGGCGCCAACCCGCACAACCTGGTGCTGTGACTTCGGCCGCCTCTCGTCGACTCATTTCTCACGCCGCGGCCGACGCTAACGTGCTAACTCATGGGCCTTCACTGCGGTCAAGGGAGGGAACCCAATGCGAGTTGTGCTCGGAGCGTTGATCTCACTCGTCTCGGCCACCGCTTTCGCGCAAGCGGGCGCTGAGACGACGAAGGTGCTGGTGAAGACGAAGGAGGGCGTGAACATTTCGTGCGCCGTGACCGGCAACGGTCCGCGCACGGTGATGTTCGTCCATGGTTGGTTGAACTCCAGCCTGGGGTTCGCCGAGGTGGTCAAGAACGTCGACCCGGCGGGGCTGCGCTTGGTCAGCTGCGACCTCCGCGGCACTGGCGACTCCGACAAGCCCGAGGGGGGCTACACCATCGAGCAGTTCGCCAAGGACACGATGGCGGTCGCGGATCACCTGAAGGCCAAGAAGGTCACCTTGGTTGGCTTTAGCATGGGCGGGCCGATCTCCGAGTGGGCGGCCATCAAGTGGCCAGGCAAGGTGGCCGGGCTCGTGCTCGTCAACCCGTCGCCGGCTTCCGGCGTTCCGCTTCCGCCCGAGGCGATCGACCTCTTCCGCAACTCGGTCGGCAACAGCGAGAAGCACAAGACCATCTACGCGGCGGGTGGCTCGAAGAACATTCCGCCCGAAACGCTGAAGGCGCTGCTGGAGGACGCGGCGAAGGTCCCGGCGCCTGCGCTGCAGGGCGGCTTCGATGCGTTCACCAAGGCCAACTTCATCGACAAGCTGTCGTCGATCAAGGTTCCGACGTTGGTCATCGGCTCGGACGACCTCTTCTACAACCAAGACACGCTCCACAAGACCGTGGTCGAGAAGATTCCCGGCTCGCGCTTGGTCTATCTGCCCGGCGCCGGTCACTGGACGATCGCCGAGAGGCCGCGCGAAGTGGCGGCTCTGATCAGCGCGTACCTGGCTGCCAGCAAGTAGGTCAGCAGAGCTCAAGCTGAGAGGCGGGGCGCTCGGCGCTCCGCCTCTTTCTTTTTGTCTAGCTTTTGGGGTTCACCGGCCAGATGCCGCGCCGGTGGAGGAAGCTCGCCAAGAAGGCCATCAAGAAGACGCAGGTCGGAATCTGGGACCAGCTCGGCAGCGGCGAGAACACCGCGACGCTCGAGATCACCAGCGCGGCGACGCCGTACTGCCACTTGCGCATCGAGAACTGCACCACGATGGCGCCCCAAATCGAAGGGAGCAGCCAGTCGAAGGCGGCCACCACCGGCGGCGGCAGCAACTTGATGACCGCGGTGATGAAGAGCGCGCCGGCCAGGGTCGCCGCGGTGATCATGACTTGGGTGGTGACCACCGCGAGGGCCGCGACGACTTCGCTCTCTGGAGAGCCTTCCTGCACCGACGTCGCCTCCTGCGCGAGGGCGGACACCGGCAGTCGAAAGTTCGAAATGTTTCCCGCCACGAAGCTGATGTAGGTGCCAGCGATGCCGAGCACCATGAAGTACGAAATCGGCTCGATGAACCACAGGGGCAGGCTGAAGCCGAGCACCGCGACGGTGCCCTTGGCGACCGCGGCCCAGTCGGTGGTGAGCCCTTCGAAGATCATCAAGTAGAGCGGCGGCAGGAAGAACACGAACATGTGAGCCACCGAAGTCCACAGGCCGATTCGGTGAGCGCTCGGCGCGTACTCGCTTTGGAGGATTCGGTTCTTTTCGTGCTCGCTGAGCATCGGTTGCCTTTCAGCGGCGCGACAGCTCGCCGGCCAACATCCCCACCACGAGCGCCACGAACAGGAAGTAGTCGCGCATCGCGGGCTTGTTGTAGCGCTTGCTCAACAGCAACCAGACGGCGGCCGCTCCGCCGCCGGAGAGGCTGGCGATGAGCGGCGACCAAGTGCCCTTGGTGACGAGCGGCTTGAGGCTGTCGTTCGCGAACATGCGTCCGAAGCTGCCGAGCATCATCGCCATGGTGATGATCTGCAGTCGCTTCGCGTCTCCGCCGGCCAATCGGTTTCTGATTTGAGGGAGCCAGCGGGTGAAGACGCCCCCAACCAGCACCCAGCCGAACGAGCCGAGCGCGCCGATCCAAAACACGGTTGGCAGCGCCGCGACCGTCATTCCTTCGCGCGTCAAGGGAACACCCGCCGCTTCGGCTCCCGACTTGGCGGCGATCATCTCGTACATCACAGCGCCGACCGCGGCCGACTCACGGGCGAACGAGTAGGCCCCTCCGAGCGCAGGCACGATGACGGCCAGCCCGACGAAGACGCCGAGCGCGGGTCCGAGCGAGCCAATGAAGGACGCCGCGACCGCGCGCCGCATGAGCGAGTCGCTCATGCTCAGCTTCGACCCAGTCCGCCGCGCCAGCCGATAGAACAAAAACGATTGAAGGAGCGCGCTGCCCGCGAACACGGCCCCGATGGCCCACATGCCGGGAGAGGAGGCGATCTGCAGCCAGGCTGGAGTCTCCATGCCCCTCAGCATGAGCGCATCGCCGCCTCGTATCTATATTTCGTCGGCGATTTAGGCGTGCAGCCGCTGCAGGTTCCCTTCGGCGAAGAAGTCCTCCACCCGGGTGGTCCCCGACGAGATGCCGAGAAAGCGATTGGTTTGCTCTTGATTGCCTTTCAAGGCTCGGCGCAGCTGTCTCATCTGTTCTGACGGAGGGCCGAGCGCCGCCATGCGAAGGGTGTATTCGTAATGGCCCATGGCGGACTCGTTTCGCTGCCGTTCGTACTGCGCCAGCGCCACCTGCATCGGCGCATTTCCAGAGAGGCCCGCGTGGACCGCTTCGGCCAAGAGCTCGGCGTCGCGGAACGCATCGAGAATCCCGTGGCCGAGCAGTGGATCTTTGTGGAAACCCGCATCGCCGACCAACGCCCAGCCGGGGCCGTGCGGCCGTCGCATGAAGTTCGGCAGGTCGGCGGTGCCGCGGAAGCGGTCTTCCCGACGCGCGGCGCGCACCCGCTCATGCAGCAGCGGCATTTGAGCGAGCGCTTCGCGGTACGACGCTTCGATGTTGCGCCGTACCCGTCTGAACTGCGAGTGGGGCCACCCCACCATGACGCAGGCCAGGTCGCCGTTCGTGGGAATGACGAAGACGACGTTCGTGGGACGGTAGTACGACTCCCACCACACGCCACGCGGCTCTCGAAGGGTCGGTAGGCCGCTCCAGTAGCTGTAGTACCAACACAACAGAGGCGGTGCGGTGTTGTAGGCCGGGGCCTTCACTGTTCTTGCGAGACGAGAGTGCTTTCCGTCCGCGCCGATGATGACGTCGGCGAGCTCGGTGACGGTTCGGCCCTGCTTGTCGACGCCGCGGATGCCATAGACGCGGGGACCGTCTTTCAGGATCTCTCGAACGGAGAAGCCCAGGCGGGCTTCGACACCGGCGGCAAGCGCTCCTTCGAGCAGAACGGAGTCGAGCAAGAACCGTCGTGGGGCGAAGTTCTCGTAGACTCCGTCGATGGACGGAACCCAGCCCGAGAGCACCGTCTCACCGTAGTCGGCGACGACCTTGACCAGGGCCGGGCAGCCACTGGCCGAGACCTTGTCCAACAACCCCCAGCGCCTCAGCTGGCGGACGGCGAAGGGACGGACGATGTGCGTGGAGAGCGTGTCTTTCGGAAAGACGTCGCGGTCGAGCAAGAGCACGCGGTGGCCTTTTCGGCCGAGCAGCATCGCCGTCGGAGCGCCGCCGCAACGCGAACCGATGACAATCGCGTCCCACTTCGAGGGGCTCAACCGAACTCTCCGGGTGCGTCGAGCGAAGGGCAGCGTTCGAAGGGAATGCTACCAGGCCACGAGGCTCGGGACTGTGCGGCGGACTGTAGGCGAAGGAGTGTAGGTGTGGCGGATACTGGAGCACGGCGCCTGTCACTTCGCGGTCATCGCCGTTTGCCAGTACACTGGGCAAGTCGCTGTTTCGGAGGGGTAATGCAGATTTCGCGGGTGCTGAGGTTGCCCTGATGCGCGCGGCCATTCTCGCGTTGACGCAGCATCGGCAGACCCGCAGACAGATCACGCGGGCGCTTCAGGCCAACGGCAGCACCGTCTCTTTCGTGATGAAAGCCGAAGAGGCCAAGCAGGCCTGGGCTCGTCAGACGCCGCATCTGGTGATCATCGACTGCGACAGCGAAGAGGGGCACTCCGCCCTGCAGGTCCTGCAGCAAGAACGATCAGCCTCCGGAACGACTCCGATCGTTCTGTTGTCCCTCGGCTTCGACAAGCGGCCATTGGTGGCGGCCCTCGAGAGCGAGGAGATTCGAAACGTGGTGGCCAAGCATGGCCCAGCACGCGCGCTCTACCCGGTATTCGATGAGCGCGAGCTGTCCGTCACGTGCGAGAAGCTGATTCAGCAGAACATCTTCGGCGTCGACAAGTACGTCGGCGGGTGGGGAGTGGTGGTCAACAGCGCCGTCATTCGATCGTTGGATGACAAGGCGGATTTCGTCGACCTCTTCCAGGCGTACCTCGAGTCGCTCGACTGTCCCCCGTCGGTTCTCCCCGAGATGTTGACCGCGGCCGAGGAGCTGATTCTCAACGCCATGGTCCACGCGCCTCGGACCAAGGACGGTGCCCCACGCTACGAGTCCTCCGAGCTGGATCCCCATTTGGTGTTGGAGCCGCACGAGGCGGTGACCGTCGTCTATGCCTGTGATGGTCAACGCTTGATGCTCTCGGTCGTCGATAACTTCGGCTCGATGACCCAGGAGGCGCTCCGCCAATACCTATTCAGCCGGCTGACGTCGACCCAGCTCGTCATTGACGAGAAGCCGAGCGGGGCGGGCATTGGCTTGGCGATGGCGCTGCGCGGCGTTCACCAGCTGGTCGTGAACGTGGAGACGCACAAGCGGACCGAAGTGATCATCGGTTGGTACCTGCGAGTGACCAACAGCTCTGAGTTTCGAGAGGTCGGAAAGTCAATCAACGTCTTCTGGCTGCAGCAGCCCTCTCACTGACGCGCGCCGCTCAAAGAAGATCCGCCACGGTCAAGGTGACGTCGTCGTCGGGGGGCATCTCGGCCCAGAACGCGGTCGCTGACGACAACACGTGATCGATGGTTTGGACCGGGTCGAGCTTCGCCGTGTTGACCAGGAGATCCACGAAGGCGCGATAGCCGAGCTGTAGCCCCTCGGGGTTGGTGCACTCCACCAAGCCGTCGGTGAAGAGGACCACCCGATCTCCCGGCGAGTACTGCCGCACCTGGCTCTGGAAGTGCTTGGCGTTCTCTTCGCCGAGGATCGGCCCAGAGCTGGTCAGGTTCTCGACGCGCACCATCCCACCCGCGCGGGTCAGGTACATCGGCGGTTTATGTCCGGCGTTGGCGAAGGTTAGGGTCTTCGCGGAGGGATCGACGATGCAGGCGAAGGCGGTCATCACCAAGTTGCCGCGGGTCGTCTCGAGAATCACGTCGGAGAGCGTGCCGAGCAATTCTTGAAGATCCACCCCGGTTCCCTGGTGCACGACGGTGGAGGTGCAGGCTTTGGCGATGGTGGTCACCATCCCCGCTCCTACGCCATGCCCCGTGACGTCGCCGATCAACAGCAGCGTCTTCTCTTCGAGCGGGATGCACAGCCAAAGGTCACCGCCGACCTTGCTGGCGGAGCGAACTTCTCCCGCCACGCGCAGGCTGGGGCGCTCGATCAGCATCTTGGGTGGGACGATCGCGTGCTGGATGTCACGCGCGAGGATCATCTCGGCTTCGAGCCGCTCTTTCTCGGCCTCGAGCAGCTGCAGCCGGGTGGTCTGCAGCTCTTCGAGGCTCTGCTGCAGCCGCGTGTTGGCTTGCGCGAGCTCTTGCGTTCTCTCCTCGACCCGCCGCTCCAGCGTCCGGTTGAGCTCGTCGATCTGCGAGAACGCGGTGGCGTTCTCCAGGGCGATGGAAGCCTGGGTGGCGAAGACGTTGAGGAGCTCTTTGTGTTGCTCCTGAAAGACGCGCGTCTTCACCGTCGAGTCCAGGTAGATGAAGCCCACGATGCCCTGCTTGGTCTTGAGCGGCGCGCAGATGATCGAACGAACCCCGGTCGCCACCACCGACGCTCTGCCGCGGAAACGACCGTCGACCTGCGCGTTGTCCGCCAGGACCGCTGACCCGGCCTCGCGCGCTTGTTCGACCGCCCCGAAGGAGATCTGCTCTTGCCCACCGGCGTTGACGCTCTCTGGGCTCAGCCCACGCCCCGCGACGCACAGCAGCGAGCCATCGGGCTCGACGCGGAGGAGCGCTCCCCGCTCGGCCTTCAGGAGCGTGACGGTGCGGTCGAGAATCGTCTGCAGCAGTTGCTTCAGGTCGAGCGTCGAGGACAGAGCGCGCGTCATCTCGAAGATCGCGTTGAGCTCCACGTCCGCGTCGACCGGAGCAGCGGTGAGGGTGCTGCGCATGATCGACCGCGACATCATCAACGACGCGCCTTCACCCTTGCTGCCTTCGAGCTGCGCCAACGCCTTCGAGCGCTCGTCGGCGCCGCTGCGGCTGAAGATGTCGCGGCCACGGGCGATCAGCAGGCGAATCGGCTTTTGCGAGCGGCTCTGCAAGAACGCCGCGTGGCGCGCGATGAGTCGCGCTTGATCGAGCGTGGCGCCCGTCGCGTCGCACACCGCCAGCGCTTCGTCGAACGTCCGTTGGCTCGAGAGGTCGCCGTCGAGCAGCTGAAGCTGCTGCTTGAGCGCGAGCAGCCAGGGGCGGTATCGCGGGCTGTGCGCGCAATAAACCTGCGCCTTCTTGAACGCGTCGCGGGCAGCGTCGAGCGAGAGCCCCCCGACGTTGAGGGCGGACCATTGCTCTTCGAGCCGAGCGCGGGCGATCAGCACCAGCGCGCGCAAGTAGGGCTCGGCGAAGGCCGACGCCGCCTCCCAAGCGGAAACGGTCTCGATCAACAAGGGCAGCGCCTCTTTGGGCCGCTCCAAGTCGAGGAGCGCTTCGGCTCGCAGAATGGCCGCCCAGCTCTGGCCGAGCATGGGGAGCTTGGCTTGTGCGATCGCCGCCAGCTGATGGGCTTCGTTCAGCGCGCCGAACGCGAGCTGTAGCACCGCGTTCGCCAGGTCGCTGTCGATGGAGCCGCCGATGCGCTGAGCGTTCTGCTCGATGAGACGGCTGGCGCCTTCGAGGTGGGCGGTCGCGCACGCGGCTTCGACTTGAAGCGCCAAGAGCACCGCGGCGAAGTCTTTCTCTCCCGCGGTGAAGAGGCCCTCGCTGGCGCGGCGAAGCAGCTCGTCCGCGGTCTCGAGCTGCGCCGCTTCGCGCGCGGCCAGCGCGGCGATGGCCTCGGCCCGAGGCCTCCAGTCCTCTGCGTCCGCCCTCTCCCGAAGCGCATCAAGCGCAGAGCCCATCAGCTGCTCGGAGCGGGTGAAGAGGCCAAGCTGGGCGAGGCGATAGGCCTGCATCACCCGCTTGAACGGTGGCGGTGGCGCGGCGCCCCAATGCGTCCCGGCCGCTCGGATGATGGCGCTCGATTGCGCCTTGAGCACATTCATGTCGGCCTCGGGACGCCACCACGAAAGCACACGCCTGTCACGGATGCGCTCCGCCAGGAGTAGGCGGGTTCGGCAGGCCTGCGCACCTGCGCGCGGGACTTGGCCAAAGCCTTCTCCTTCTGTCCCGTGCGTAAAGGTGGATGTATCTTTCGAGAAAGCCGACGCATGGATTGGATAAACGCCGCCACGCTGAGCACGTTGAGGCTGGTCGAGCGGTGGGACGCGCGGCGGCGCGGCAAGGCCCACGGCCGCGGGCTTCGACCGCGCGCTCTGGCGCCTGGGGCGGTCGTCGCGGGGCGCTATCGGCTCGACGCCGTGTTGGGCGAAGGCGGCATGGGCCGGGTGTGGCTGGCCGAAGATCAGCTCGAGCATCGGCAGGTGGCGCTCAAGCAAATGCGGGCCGTTGCTCGTGGACCGGGCCCGGTCGCGCGCGAAGGGAGCGAAGCGGTCGACGCGGGCCTCGACGTGGCCTTCAAGCGCGAGTTCTACACGATGACCAAGCTGCAGCACCCGAACACCATTCAGGTGTTCGACTACGGCTTGCTCGAGACCGGTGAACGCTATTTGACGATGGAGGTCGTGCGCGGCAAGGACCTCGCGACCGCGCTGAAGAGCGGCCCCTTCGAGATGAGCCGGCTGTACCGGGTGCTCATCGAAATGGCGAAGGTCTTGGGGTTCATTCATTCGCGCCTCTACGTTCATTGCGACGTGAAGAGCGAGAACATCAGCGTCACCGAGCGCGGCGGCATCAAGCTGATGGATTTCGGTTTGATGCACCAGCTCGGCACGCCGGCGGGCGGCGTCCTGAAGGGAACGCCCCATTACATGGCGCCCGAGGTGCCGCGCGGGGGCGTCATCGACGCGCGCACCGACCTGTATTCGCTCGGGGTCCTCGCGTTCGAGCTCGCCACCGGCCGCTTCCCGTTTCAAGGCAAGACCATGATGGAGCTCATCTCGGCCCATCTGAATCAACCGCCACCCCGGCTGCAGCCGCTGCGCAAGGTGCCGCCCGAGCTCGAAGCGTTGGTCCTCAAGCTCTTGGCGAAGGAGCCGAAGGATCGCTTTCAGAGCACCTCGGAGCTGCTCGCTCACCTGTCGGCCATCTGCGGCCAGTCCGTCGCCGAAGAAGGTTACGTCGGCCGCACCAGCTATCTGCACTGCGCCGACTTGGTTGGGCGCGACGAAGAGCAGCGAGCGCTCAAGCTGATTCTCGACCGGCTGCTCGAGGGGGACGGGAAGAGCATTTTCGTCACTGCGCCCGCGGGGATCGGCAAGACGCGCCTTCTGCAGGAGTTCCGGCTCGCGGTGAAGATCGCCGACGTCCCGTTCCTGGTCGGGCAGTGCCGGGCCGAAGGTCAGGCGCCGATGGCGCCGCTCATCGAAGCGCTCTCGCAGCTGATCCCGTTCGCCCCGCAGGAGGCGAACGAGAAGTTCGGGCCGATCTTGGCGCGCCTGATTCCGCGTCTGGCGAGCGTGTTGACGCATCCGCCGCGAATGGATCAGCCGCTGCCAGACAAGGTGGTGCTCTTCGAAGCGCTGCGCGGCTGGCTGTCGGCGATCGCCGAGCGACAGACCTTCATGTTGTGCCTGGAGGATCTGCACTGGGCGGACGCCACGACGCTCGAGTTCATGAACATCGTCATTCGGCACTTGGCGGGCACCCGCGGCATGGTGCTCGGCACGTTTCGCTCGAACGAGGTCGATCGGCTCTCGGTGTTGTTCCAGACGGTGGACGACAACATCACGCAGCGGCTCGAGCTGGCTCCGCTGACTCGGCAGTACACCGCCACGCTGATCGAGGCGATGCTCAACGGGCTCGAGGTGCCAACCGAGTTCGTCCAGCGGCTCTACGACGTCACCCAAGGCAACGCCTTCTTCGTGACCGAGACGATGCGCGCGTTCATCGAGCAGGGGACGCTGCAGCTCGAGAACGGGCGGTGGATCACCAACAAACCGGCGGATCAGATCGACATCGCGCCGACCATCGAGAAGGTGGTCTTGACGCGGCTCGCGACGCTCGACGAGTCGACCTTGTCGTTCTGCCGGCGGGTGGCGCCGCTCGGCCGACTGCTCGAGCTCAACGTGATGAAGGAGGTCACGGCAGTCCAGGAGGCCGCGCTGTTCGAGACCCTCGACCGGCTGATGGAGCGGCAGTTCATTCAGAAGGTCGACGAGAACTACTACTTCTCGCACGACACCGTCCGCTACGCGATCTACGACTCGACGCCGCCCGAAGAGAAGCGCCGCGCCCACCAAGGCATCGCGGTCGCGCTCGAGCGGGTGCACGCCGCGGCCCTCGACGCGCAGGCGGCGCTGCTCGGCTACCACTACGCGCGCGGGGAGGACCGGCAGAAGGCGATTGGCTACCTGCTGCGCGCCTCCGAACAGACGCGCGCCAACAACCTGATGCTGCGCACCACCGAGCTCATGGCGCAGGCGGCCGATCTGATCGAGAGCGGGGAGTACCCCAACCGCGAGAACACCCTGCTTGGCGTCTGGGCCCGCATCGTCGAGGTGGCGACCACGGCGCACCCCACCCTGTGCGTCAAGTACGCCGACAAGCTGTTCGAGGCATGGGCCAAGCGCATCGACCTCGAGCGGGCAAAGGAGTCGTTCCACGCCGAGTACCAGCGGCTGCTCACCCGGCCGCGCTGGTTGGCGCGCCGCAAGCTCGCGCGCATCTGGTCGGACGAGCCGCTCAGCCCGCTCAGCAAGGACTCCGCGCACATCATCCCGCGCCTGTTCACGTACCGCGCCTTGCAGGGCTTGGGGCTCGCGTCGATTGGCCAGAACGCCCGCGTGCTCGAGGTGTCGGAGCGACAAGCGAAAGACAACCCGTATCCGGGCCCCTTCCGATCGTCGGCCTTCACCTGCCGGGCGATTCAGCTCTTGCACACCGGTCAGTTCCAGCACCTGGGCGAAGGGGCGCGGCAGGCGAAGGAAGGCTATGACCTGCACATCGCTCAGGTGGGGCTATTGCCCAAGCAGCTGTGGAAGGACCTCACCTGGATTCACCACTTCATCGTGCTCGAGCAGGCGATGACGGGAAAGCCGCTCGACCTGGACATTTGGAAGGCCGGGCTCGAGCTGTGCGAGAAGCACCAGTTCGGCGATCTGAAATGGTTCCTCAACGCGTCGGTGGGCGTCCACGCCGCCCTGGCCGGCGACCCGGTCGAGATGCAGAAGACGTACGACCTGCTCGTCGACCTGATGCGGCGCATGGGCAATCCCCAGATGGCCGAGAGCCGCCTGTCGATATGGGTGGGCTTGTTCTGGATACAGCGCCTCGAGCGCGAAGTGGCCGAGGCGGTGGTGGGGCGCGTGGAGTTCTGGTTCGGCAAGCTCCCGCATGACGCGTGGATGAAGCGCTATGCGCTCACCTTCCGCGCGCTGTTCGAGGCGACCTTCGGACAGAAGGAAAAGGCGCTCAAGATGGTGGAGGACGCGCTCGCGAGCGCGAGCGACGTGCCCTCGTTCCGCCTCAAGGCGCAGCTGCTCTGCGCCAAGTCGCGGCTCCTGGTGCGCTCGGAACGCGCTGAAGCGAAGGCCGTCGCGGAGCAGGCCTGGCGCATCGCCACCACGCAGCCCACCGCCACTCCTTGGGACGAGATGGTCGCGCTCCGCACGTTGGCCGAAGCGCTCGAGGGGCCCGCGGCGGTCGAGCACGCGGAGCGGAGCATCGCCGTCGCGCGCGAATGGAAGCAAGGCTTCCACGAAGGGCTCGCGCAGTTCACCTTGGCGCGCGCCGCGCTGAAGCTCGACCGAGCGCGGGCGGGCGCGGCTTTGGAGGAAGCCGAGCGGCTGCTCAAGGAGTACAAGGCCGAGCAGTGGCTGCAGCGGCTCGAGCAGTTCCGTCTGCGGGCGGCGTCGGCCGAGAGCCCTGCGGTCGCCTAAAGACTTCAGGGTTGTCTGCGCGCTCGGGCCTGCGCGACGCGCACGCCGAGCAGCACCAGCAGGCCGCCGAGCACCAGCTGCCATACGAGCGGCTCGCCCAACCAAGCGGCGGCCGCGAGCGCGGTGACCACCGGCTGGAGGTTGGCGAACACCGCCACCTTCGAGGCTTCGCTGCGCGACAGCGCGAAGTACCAGAGCAGATAGGCGACCACCGAGGTGAACAGGCCAATGTAGACGATGGAGCCGAGAGCGGGCAGCGAGGCGGACGCCAGCCGATCGAACCGCGCGAAGGGGATCGCCGTCGCCGACCAGGCAGCGCCAGCGAGCATGCTCCAGGCGGTGGTGCGCAGCGGGCCATGCTGCTCGGCGAAGCGTTTGCCTTCGGCGGTGAAGAGGACCCAGGCGCTCACCGCGGCGAGAACCAACAAGTCGCCCATCAGCGGTTCGAGGTTCTGGTCGAGCCCTTGACCCGTGAGAAGGATCAACACGCCCACGAACGCCAGCGTGATACCGGCGAGCTTCGAGGCGCTCGATTTCTCGCGGCCCCGCGCCAGCGAATAGAGGTGCACCGCCGCGGGCGTCATAGAGAAGAAGAGCGCGCCGTGCGTGGGGCGGGTGTGCTGCAAGCCGAACAGCAGCACCCCTTGGTTGATGGGACCGACGAGAAAGCCGAACACGATGAGCCAACCCCAAGTCGCGCGGGGCGGAAAGCGGGGTTTGGGCAGACAGGCCAGCAGCGCGATGAAGAGCGCGCTCGACAGCGCCATGCGCAGCAGCAAGACCGTCAATGGATCGAGCTCGAGCAGCGCGCGCTTGGCGGCGAGGAAGTGCAGACCGCTGATGACCGTGTGGCAGACCAGCGCGACGTAGACGATGGCGGTCGGGCTGCTGGCGGGCGGCGGCGGGCCTGCAAACGATCCGGCCACCGGGGACAAGGCCCCATTCGGTGGAGGGCTCGCGCGAGTCGGGGCGTCGAGGCTCGATTTCAAGGGGGCCGCACGTTCTGGTTGACGCGAAACAGGTTTCGCGGGTCGAAGCGCTGCTTCAGCGCGATGAGCCGGGCGAGGTTGCGCGAACCATACGCGGCGTGCACGCGCGCTTCTCCTTCTTCCTCGGTGAGGTAATTGACGTACACGCCGCCCGTCGCGAAAGGTTTGACTGCAGCTCCGAACGCGCGGGCCCAAGCCACCTCGCCGTCCGCTTCGCTCGGCGCTTCCCACGAGGCGGTCGCGTTGAAGACGAACCGCGCGTCGCGGTGCCCGACCGCGGTGTCAGTCTCACCGACCCGGCCCATGGCGCCGCCGAGCTGAAAGAGCAGCACAGCGGTGTGCGGAGAGCGAATGCGAAGGCCGTGCTCGATGAAGGTGTCGTACGAAGCGGCGGTCAGCGCGCGCAGGTACTCCGACTTCCAATAGTAGTGACGCCCGGGCGGTTGCCCCGCGTCGAGCATGCGCTGGTGCTCGAGGAAGGGCTTGGGGCGAATCGTATCGAGCAGCGGCGGCCCCAAGGCATCGAGCGCGGCCAGGTGTTTTCTTCCCTCGTCCGGCGGCCCCGCGTAGCACACCGCCACGCAGCCGACGTGGCGCCCGTGCAGCTCGGGAGGAAACGCCGGCAACGCCGGGGCGCGCCGCATGAAGAACAGACAGGTCAGCTCGTCGGGCGCCTCGTCGGTGAGGCGCTGAAAGCGCGCGAGCACTTCGCGGCCGCGCTCGAGCGGGTAGACCGCCATGCCCGCGAGCACGGTGGGGCCGACTGGCTGAGATTGGTATTCGAACGAGGTGACGATGCCGAAGTTGCCGCCCCCGCCGCGCAGCGCCCAGAACAGGTCCGGGTTCGACTCGGCCGAGACCCGCTGCAGCTGGGCGCCGGCGGTCACCACGTCCAGCGAGACGACGTTGTCGCACGCGTAGCCGTACTTCCGCGTTAGCCACCCGAGCCCGCCCCCCAAGGTGAGCCCGGCGATGCCGGTGGTCGAGACGATGCCGCCGGGAACTGCGCGGCCGAACAGCTGCGTCTCCGGGTCGACGTCTCCCCAGGAGCAGCCAGGCTGGGCCCACACCCGGCCGCTCTGCGGGTCGCAGCGCACGCCTTTGAGCGTCGAGAGGTCGATGAGCACTCCTTGATCTGCCAGCGAAGTGCCCGCGACGCTGTGGCCGCCGCCGCGCACCGAGAAGACGAGGCCATGCTCCTCGACGAAGCGCAGCGCCTCGACGACGTCGGCCGCGCCGCGGCATTGCACGATGACCGCGGGTCGATGCGTGATGCGGGCGTTCCAGATCTTGCGAGCCGAATCGTAGCCGTCGAGATCGGGCGTGAGCACCAGCCCGCGCAGCCGCCGCGCGAGGCCGTGCAGCGCGCTCGGCGGGAGCGACGCCGAACCACCCTCGAGGTGAGCGATGCGAATGTCGTTCGGCACGCGCGAGCTCTGGGGCCGACGGCGCCCGGCGATGACAGACATAACGAGGCTAGCCCTACGTCAAAGGTGGCGCAATGAATGGGCTCAGGTGCGAGAAGATCGACGCATGCCTACATCGCGCTGCGCACCATGCCACGTTCATGATGTGGAAATGAGCGCGTGCTAGCGTTGATGGCACCGACAGCGCTCGTGCTTCGCCTTTCGTGTCGACGTCCTCTCGTGTTCTCGCCGGAGCGATAGACGTGCTCGATCTCATCTTGAAGAACGGAACCATCGTCGATGGTTCGGGTGGTCCGCGGTACGAAGCCGACGTCGGCATCTCGCAGGGGCGCATCGTTCGCATCGGGAAAGGGCTGGGCGAGGCCAAGCGCATTCTCGACGTCAAAGGGCTGGTGGTGGCGCCGGGGTTCATCGACCCTCACACGCACTACGACGCGCAGATCTGCTGGGATCCGGGCATCACCCCTTCGTCGTGGAACGGTGTCACGACGGTGATCATGGGCAACTGCGGCGTTGGCGTGGCGCCGTGCCGGCCCGAGATGCGCGAGCAGGTGGCTTCGGACTTGGCGAACATCGAGTCCATTCCAATGGAGACGCTGAAGCAGGGCGTCACTTGGGAGTGGACCACCTTCCCGGAGTACATGGCCGCCGCGGCGCGCCGGAAGAGCAAAATCAACCTGGGCTTTCTGGTGCCGCTCGCCCCCGCGCGGCAGTTCGTGATGGGCGCCACTGCCGGCGAGCGGGCCGCCACCGAGGCCGAAACCGCGGGCATCGCGAAGCTGCTCGAGGAGGCGATGCGCGCGGGCGCGATGGGCTACTCGGTCAGCCTCTTCCCGCAGCACCTGGTGGCGTACGGCAAGCCGCTCAACTCGATGCTCGCCAGCCAAGACGAGTTTCGCGCGTACAGCCGCGTGCTCAAGAGCGTCGGCCGCGGTGTGGCGGAGCTGGCGCTGACCGAGGGCCCGGGCATGCTCGCGCCCAAGGAGCACGCGCTGCTCGACCTCCTGCTCAACGAGAGCGGCCGGCCGGTGACGTGGGCGTTCTTGCTCACGCGGGAGGACAAGCCCGGCTCGTGCCTGTCGACGTTGGAGGAAGCCGACGGGTTGATTCGCCGCGGGGCGCTCCCGCAGATCAGCGTGAAGCCGCTCCTCATCGGAATCGACCTGCGAAAGCCGTTCGTCTTGGGCGCGCTGCCGGTCTGGCGCCAGGCGTTCAACAAATCGGTCGCCGAACAGATCGCGTTGTACCGCTCGCAGGGTTTCCGTGCCGAGTTCCGAGAGAACATCAAGACGGCGCTCGTGTTCACCGGCCGGTGGGACGCGATAGAGGTTCAGAACGTGGGCAGCGACGCCTTGGCGCGCTACCGGAATCGTACGGTCGCGGAGATCGCCAAGGAGCGCCGGGCGGATCCGCTCGACACGTTCCTCGACCTGGCGATTGAGGACGCGCTGGAGCTCGAGTACACGTTGCCCTTGTTCAACACGGGCGACGAGGAGCTGGCGAAGCTGCTCAACGACTCGCGCACGCTGATCGGCTTGGCCGACGGCGGCGCCCATGTCGACTTGATGTGTGATTCCGGGTACGGCACGTTCTTCCTCGCCACTTGGGTCCGCGAGCGGAAGATCATGTCGCTGGAGGCTGGGGTTCGGCGGCTGACCTCCGAGCCGGCCAAGTTGTTTGGTATCGCCGATCGTGGGTTGGTGCGCGAAGGCCTCGCGGCGGATCTGCTCGTGTTCGACCCAGATCGCGTGGGATCGCCGAAGAAAGGGGAGCTGCAGCGAGACCTCCCCGGCGGCGCGCGCCGACTGGTCGTGAAGTCGACCGGGCTGCGCTACACCTTCGTCAACGGTGAGCTGATCGCCGAGGACGGCGAGTTGACGTCGGCGATGCCTGGACAAGTCGTTCGTCCGAGCTGATCAGCGCAGTCTTGCCCCCGCTGATCAACCAGGCGCCCAACGTCATACATGTATGTCCTGTCGGACGCGCGCTTGGGCCTTCGACTTCCGACGATATAGTTTGCTCCGCGCGCAAGCGCTGGTGCCGCCGTCACAGGGGATCCGATGGCCAGAGGGGTCGATACCATCGTGCTCGGCCTCGGTGCGATGGGCAGCGCGGCCATTCACCAGTTGGCGCGTTCGGGTCGTCGCGTGCTGGGCATCGATCAGTTCGAGCCGCCGCATGATCGCGGCTCGAGCCATGGCGGCACCCGAATCATGGGCCGCTTCCGGCAGATCTACTTCGAGAACCCCGACTACTTTCATGCCTTCGCCTGCGCCATGGCGCTGTGGGAGCAGCTCGAGCGCGAGGCGGACGAGCCGCTGCGGCGGAAGGTCGGCGGGCTGTTGCTCGGGCCGCCGCACGCCCAAGTCGGCGGGGCGATTCATGCCGCCCAGAAGCACGGCACCGCGCTGAACGTCCTCTCGGCCACCGAGATACGCCGGCGCTTCCCGGTGCTCGCTCCGCCCGAGTCGTTCCTGGCCATCCACGAAGAAGACGCGCAGGTCATCCGCCCGGAAGCGAGCATCGAGGCGCTCTTGAAGGGCGCGGTGAAGCGCGGCGCCGAGCTCCGCACGCGTGAACGGGTGGTGGACTGGTCGGCCCACCCGGGTGGCGTCGAGGTGTCGACGGAGCGCGGCCGCATCGAGGCCGAGACGCTCGTCATCACGCCGGGTCCTTGGGCGCCGCGGGTGCTCTCGGACCTGGGGCTTCCGCTGCAGGTCGATCGCGTCGCGATGTATTGGTTTGAGCCCCAGGGCGGTGTCGCCGGCTTCGGGTCGGCGCCGGTGCACGTGTGGGATACGCTCGACGGCGAGCGCTTCTTCTGCTTCCCCGCGCTCGACGGCGAGGGCGGCGGGGTGAAGCTCGGCGTGCACGCGAAGAACGCCGCCTGCACCCCCGAGACGCTTCGCGCCGAGCCGACCCCGGAAGAGCTCGAGAAGGTGCGCGGGTTGCTCGAGCGCTACGTGCCGCGCATGAACGGCAAGTTCCTGCGCTCGTCGCCGTGCCTGTACACCAACACCCCAGACCAACATTTCGTGATCGGACGGCACCCCGCGCACCCCAACGTGAGCGTGGCAGCCGGCTTCTCCGGTCACGGCTTCAAGTTCGCCTCGTGGGTGGGCGCGGTCCTCCGCGACCTGGCTTCTTCGGGCGCCACCCGCGAGCCAATCGCTCTCTTCTCGCCGGCGCGATTTCGCGGCTCGGCCGGTACCTCGACAACCGCTTCTTGAAGGAGTCACGCCATGGGTGAGCTGAGCGCGAAAGGCTCTGACCAACCGAAGACAGGGCCCGCGTCGGACGCGTCGGCGCTCACCGCGGCGCAGCACCGGCTGTGGGTGCTTTCGCAGGTCGGCTCCGATGGTCCATGGAACCACGTGGCCCTCGCGGTGCGGCTGAAGGGGCCGCTCGACGCGGCGGCGCTGGGGGCGGCGATCGACACATTGCGCGAGCGCCACCCGGCGTTGCGCACCCGCTTCGTGGCCGACGACTGGAAGCCTCGCCGCGTCATCGACCCGCCCGCACCGCTGCCGTTGTCGGCGGTCGACCTGCGCGCGCTCAAGGACGACCAGCGCGAGGTCGAGGCGCGGCGGCTCGCCTTCGAAGAAGCGCAGCGCGGGTTCGACTTCGCCGCCGCGCCGCCCGCTCGTTGGCAGTTGTTTCGGTTGGGCGACGCCGAGCACCTGCTCGTCGTCACCTGCCACCACATCGTGGTCGACGAGTTGGGCGTCGGGCCGCTGTTCGACGAGCTGACCCGCTGCTATCTGGGCCGGCCCGCAGGCGTCGAAGCACCTTCCTCACCCGAGGCGGCGAGGGACGACGCAGAGGCACTCGCTTTTTGGCGAAAGGCGCTCAAGGACCGCCCGCCCTTTCTGCAGCTGCCGCTCGATTACCCGCGCCCCGAGGCCCAGACGTTTCGCGGTGCGCTGGCGGCGATCGAGCTCTCGCACCAAGTGGTGCAGTCGCTCTCCGCGCTCGGTCAGTCGATTGGGACCGGCTTCGAGATGGTGGTGCTCGCGGCCTTCCAGACGTTCTTGAGTCGCTACGCGAACCAGGAAGACGTCCTGGTCGGCACCGCGGTGCGAGCGGGCGCTCCGTCGAGCGGAATCGGCCGTGCGGGCAACGACGTGGTCCTGCGCACCGACCTGTCCGGTGATCCGCGCTTCGTCGACCTGGTTCGACGCACCGCCGAGGTCGCCCAGGCGGCGCGCGCGCACGCGCACGTGCCCTTTGAACAGCTGGTCGAGCTGCTCGAGCCCGAGCGCGACCCGAGCCGCTCGCCGCTCTTTCAGGTGGCCTTCGACGCGCGGCCACCGCTCCCGGAGCCGGTGCGGGGGCCGCGCATCGAATTCCGGCCCGAGCCGCTGCACCTGGGCACCAGCCGCTTCGATCTCACCCTTCGTGTGGTGGCGCACGCCGACCGCGCGAGCGCGGCCTTCGAGTACAACGCCGATCTGTTCGATGAGGTGACCGCCAGCCGAATGGCGGCGAACTTCGCCGTGCTGCTCAAGGGCATCGCGGCCAACCCGAACGAGACGCTCGCGGGGCTGCCGCTGGTCAGCGAGCCGGAGCGAAGCCTGACCCTGGTGCGCTGGAACCAGACGAAGCGCGCTTATCCGCAGGGCCAGGTCGTCTCGCAGCTGTTCGAAGCGCAGGTCGAGCGTTCACCCGATGCGCCCGCGGTGGTGTTCGAAGACGCGCAGCTGAGCTACCGCCAGCTCAACCGCCGCGCCAACCAGCTCGCCCACGCGCTCCGCGCGAAGGGCGTGGGGCAGGACGGGGTGGTGGGGCTATGGGTCGATCGCTCCATCGACATGATCATCGGCATGTTGGGCGTGCTCAAGGCGGGCGGCGCCTACTTGCCAATGGATCCGAGCTTTCCGCGCCAGCGCGTCGCGTACATGCTCGAAGACGCCAAGGCGCGCGTGCTGCTGACGCACGAGCGGTTCCGTCCCGACTTGGAAGGCATCCCCACCGAAGCGCTCTTCCTGGACACCGACGCCGCCCAGCTGGTGTCTCAAGAAGAGCGCGACCTGCCCACCGCGGCCAAGCCACAAGACTTGGCGTACCTCATCTACACGTCGGGTTCGACCGGCCGCGCCAAGGCGGTGGGCATCGAGCATCGGCAGCTCGTCAATTACATCCACGGCATCCACGAGCGGGTGCGCTTCGAGCCGGGGTGGCACTACGCGCTGGTGTCGACCATCGCCGCCGACTTGGGGAACACCACGCTGTTCCCCGCGCTCGTCACGGGCGGCGCCCTGCACGTCATCTCGCAGGACCGCGCGTCGGATCCGGAGGCGCTCTCGAGCTACTTGAGCCGCCACCCGGTCGACTGCTTGAAGATCGCTCCCACCCACTTGGGCGCGCTGATGCAGGTGCGCGACCCAGCCAAGGTGCTGCCGCGTCGTCGGCTCATTCTCGGCGGCGAAGCCTTCACCTGGGAATTGGCGGCGCGGCTCAAAGAGCTGGCGCCGTCGTGCGAGCTGTTCAACCACTACGGCCCCACCGAGACGACGGTCGGCGTGCTCACCAACAAGGTCGAAGCGACGCAGAGCCCGTTGGGCGCGCAAGTGGTTCCGCTGGGCCGGCCGTTGCCCAACAGCCAGGTCTTCATTCTCAACGCGCGCATGCAGCCGTCGCCGATCGGCGCGGCAGGTGAGCTGCACATCGGCGGGGACGGCTTGGCCCGCGGCTACTTGGGTCGCCCCGAGCTCACCGCCGAGAAGTTCGTCAAGAACCCGCTCGCGGTCGAAGGCGCATCCCCCCGCCTCTACAAGACCGGGGACCTGGCGCGCTGGCTGCCCGACGGCACCATCGAGTTCTTGGGTCGCATCGACCACCAAGTGAAGGTTCGCGGCTTCCGCATCGAGCTCGGCGAGATTCAGGCGAGCCTCGAGCAGCACCCAGGCGTGAGCGAGTCGGTGGTCATCGCGCGGGAGGACTCACCGGGCGACAAGCGGCTCGCGGCCTACGTGGTGCCCAACACCGGCTATGACCCTCGCGGCGCCGCGGAGGACAAGTCGCGCGAGGTGGAGCAGGTCACCCAGTGGCAGGCGATCTTCGACGACCAACAAGATGGCCGCACGGTGTCGGGTGAGGACCCGACCTTCAACATCACCGGCTGGAACTCGAGCTACACCGGTGAGCAGATGGCCGAGTCGGAGATTCGCGAGTCGGTGCAGCAGATCGTCGACCGCGTCCTCGCCTTCAAGCCCAAGCGCGTGCTCGAGATCGGCTTCGGCACCGGCATGCTGCTCTTCCGCATCGCGCCGCACTGCGAACGCTACGTGGCGACCGACTTGTCGCCCGCCACGGTGCAAGCCTACGAGGCGAACCGCAAGAGGGCCGGGCTCGACTTGGCGCACGTCAAGACGCTGGCGCGGCGCGCCGACGACTTCAGCGGCCTGGAGAACGAACGGTTCGACGCGGTGATCGTCAACTCGGTGCTGCAGTACTTCCCGTCGGCGGACTACCTGTTCCGCGTGCTGGAGCAGGCGGTCGCCAAGCTCGACAAGGGCGGCGTCGTCTTCGCTGGCGACGTCCGCAGCTTGCCGCTGCTCCAGCTGTTCCACACCAGCGTGCAGCTCTACAAGAACCCCGGTTCGATCAGCCGCGTGCAGCTCGCGCAGCGCATCGAGCGCGAGGTGGCGCAAGACGAGGAGCTGGTGGTCGACCCAGGCTTCTTCACGTTGGCGGCCTCCAAGCTCGGTCGGGTGAGCGGCGTCGAGGTGATGCTCAAGCGCGGCGAGCACCACAACGAGCTGACGCGGTTCCGCTACGACGCGGTGCTGCACGTCGGCGACGCTCGGGCGCCCGACGGCACCCACTGGGTCAGCTGGCCCGAGCAGAAGCTGTCGCTCGATGGCCTTTCGCGCATGCTCGACCAGGCGGCGCGGCCGGTGCTTGGGGTGCGCGGCGTTCCCAACGCGCGCGCGTGGGGCGACGTGAAGGCGCTCGAGCTGCTCGGCGACGATGGGCCGTCGACCGCGGCAGAGGTGGCGCGTCTGGCGCGCGAGGCCGCCCACGGTGCCGCGGTCGACCCCGAGGCGCTCTGGAAGCTCGCGGCGTCGAAAGGGTACCGACTCAAGCTCGGCTGGTCGGAGGCGTTCGGGACCGACGGCCGCATCGACGCGCTGTTCTTCAAGCCCTCGGTCGAGCCCGAGCCGCGGCTGCCCGCGCCGCCGCCTCCCGCCAGCACGCTCGCGCAGCTCACCAACAACCCGCTGATCGGCACCTTGAGCCGGCAGCTCGCGCCGCAGCTGCGCAAATACTTGATGGAGCGGCTGCCCAGCTACATGGTGCCGCAGGCGTTCGTGGTGATGAACGGGCTGCCGTTGCTGCCCAATGGCAAGGTGAACCGCCGTTCTCTGCCCGCGCCCGACTGGAGCCGTCCAGAGAGCGATCGCCCCTACGAGCCGCCGCGCACCGACACCGAGACCGTCATCGCGCGCATCTGGTCCGAGGTGCTCGGCCTCGAGCGGGTCGGCATCAACGAGAACTTCCTCGAGCTGGGCGGCCACTCGCTGCTCGCGACGCAGATCATGTTCAAGCTGCGCGAGGTGTTTCACGTCGAGCTGCTGCTCTCGAGCTTGTTCGAGTCCCCCACGGTCGCGGCGATGGCCGCCACCATCGAGCGGCTGAGCGGCGCCGGCGCGGAGGCAGAGCCGATCACCACGCTGCCCAGCATCGAGCCGTCGCCCGAGAAGCGATTCGAGGCGTTTCCGCTCACCGACCTGCAGCAGGCCTATTGGGTCGGCCAGAGCGACGCGTTCGAGCTCGGCAACATCGCCCCGCACTTCGTCACCGAGTTCGAGTGCGAGCGCTTCGATCTGCGCCGCTTCAAGCTCGCTTGGCAGCGGTTGGTCGATCGCCACGACATGCTCCGCGCGGTGGTGTTGCCCAACGGCCACCAGCAAGTTCAGCGCGAGCCGCTCAAGTACACGGTCGAGGTCAAGGACCTGCGCGAGGAGGAGCCTGAGCGCATTCGCCGCTACCTGGAGGAAGTGCGCGCGCGAATGAAGAGCGAAGGGCCGCGCCCCGATGCCTGGCCTCCCTACGAGGTTCGCGTCTCGCTCTTGCCGACCGGCCGCGCGCGCATCCACTTCAGCATCAGCCTCCTCATCTCGGACGGCTGGAGCCTCCGCAAGGTGCTGATGGGCGAGCTCTGCGAGCTGTACGCCGACCCCGACCAGGCGCTGCCCCCGCTCACCTTGAGCTACCGCGACTACATCGTCGCGCTGCGCGAGTTCGCGGGCCAGGGGCTCAACCTGCACACCGCTTCGGCCGAAGAGCGCGCCGAGCCCACCGGCGAGGTCGAGCGGGCGCTCGCCAAGCGATGCCGCGAGTATTGGATCAAGCGCATCCCCAGCCTACCCGGCGCTCCCGACCTGCCGCTCGCCAAGCACCCGCGCAAGGTCGACGCGCCGCGCTTCGTGCGCCGGGTGGGTCGGCTCGAGCCGGCCGCGTGGGGGCGCCTCAAAGAGAGAGCGAAGGCCGCCAACCTCACGCTCACCGCGCTGCTCTGCACGGTGTACGCCGAGGTCATCGGCTACTGGAGCAAGAGACCGCAGTTCATCCTCAACGTGATGTCTTCCAATCGTTTCCCGATCCACCCGGAAGTCCACCGCGTCGTGGGCAACTGCAGCACCACGATGCTGATGGAGATCGACAACGCGGTGGAGGAGACGTTCGAAGACCGCGCCAAGCGCTACCAGAAGCTGTTCTGGGAGACGGTCGAGCACAGCCACGTCACCGGCGTGCAGGTGGTGCGCGAGCTCTCGCGCACGCGCGGCTGGTCGTCGCGCGCCGCGGCGCCGGTGGTGTTCAACAGCCAGCTCGACTCGCCCGCGCCGGAGATGCCGTGGGATCGCGTCTTCAGCTACGTGCAGACGCCGCAGGTCTACTTGGAGCAGGTGGTCATCGAAGAGCAGGGCGGCCTCGCCTACCACTGGGACTCGGTCGACGAGGTCTTCCCGGAGGGGATGATCGACGACATGTTCAGCGCCTACAGCGCGTTGCTCGAGCGGCTCGCGAGCAGCGAAGAGGCGTGGCGCGAGTCGTCGCGGGTGTTGACGCCGCCCAAGCAGCTCGAGCAGCGCGCCCGCGTCAACGCCACCGAGGCGCCGGTCTCGCACGAGTTGCTGCACCAGCTGGTCGAGCGCACCGTCCGGCAGTCGCCCGAGAAGCTCGCGGTGATCTCGAACAAGGCCCGCCTCACCTACGGTGAGCTGTGGCACCGCGCCACGGCGCTCGCCCACGCGCTCAAGGCCGCCGGCGCCAAGCCCAATCAGCTCATCGGCGTGGTGATGGAGAAGGGCTGGGAGCAGGTGGTGGCGGTGCTGGCGATTCATCAAGCCGGCGCGGCGTATGTGCCGATCGATGCGGGCCTGCCGCGCGACCGCATTCGCTATCTGCTCGAGCACGCGGAGATGAGCTCGGTCGTCACCCAGCCTTGGGTCGACCGCCGCATCGAGTGGCCCGACGGCATTCAGCGCGCGGTGGTCGACGCCAAGTCGCCTGCGGGAGTGTTCGAGGCGCTGCCGGCCGCGCAGAAGCCGACCGACCTGGCGTACATCATCTACACGTCTGGTTCGACCGGTCTGCCCAAGGGGGTGATGATCGATCACCGCGGCGCGGTGAACACCGTGCTCGACTGCAACCAGCGCTTCCAGGTCGGGCCGCTCGACCGGGTGCTCGCCATCTCGTCGCTCAGCTTCGACCTCTCGGTGTACGACGTGTTCGGCACGCTCGCCGCTGGCGGCGCGCTGGTGATTCCCGACGCGCTGCCCGCCCCGGAGCCTTCGCATTGGGCCGAGCTGGTCCGGCGCGAGCAGGTCACCATCTGGAACTCGGTGCCCGCGCTGCTCAAGCTGCTCGCCGAGTACTGGAAGGACCACAAGGAGCTGGTGCCGCGCTCGCTGCGCCTGGCGATGATGAGCGGAGACTGGGTCCCGCTCCAGCTGCCGGATCAGCTCCGCGCGCTCATCCCCGAGCTCGAAGTGGTGAGCCTGGGGGGCGCGACCGAGGCGTCCATCTGGTCGATCCTCTACCCGGTCGGCGACGTGTCGAAGGAATGGCGCAGCATCCCGTACGGCAAGCCGATGGTGAACCAGAGCTTCCAGGTGCTCGATCAGTACTTGAGCCCGCGCCCGGTCTGGGTCCCCGGTGATTTGTACATCGGCGGAATCGGCGTCGCGCAGGGCTACCGCAATGACCCCGAGAAGACCGCCAAGAGCTTCATCCGCCACCCGCGCACCGGCGAGCGGCTGTACCGCACCGGTGACCTGGGGCGGTACCTGCCTGACGGCAACATCGAGTTCCTCGGCCGCGAAGACTTCCAGGTCAAGGTCCAGGGCTACCGCATCGAGCTCGGCGAGATCGAGGCCACGCTGGAGCAACACCCCGGCGTGCGCAAGGCGGTGGTCCTCGCGCGCGCCGTCGATGAGGGCAAGGCGCAGGGCCCGCGGCGCCGCTTCAATGACCCGCCGGGCGAAGGCGGCTCGCCTGCCGTCGAGAAGCGCCTGGTCGCGTACATCGTTTCGACGCTCGCGGTGGACTGGCACGACGGGCCCGACGAGAACAAAGACGTGCTCGATCGCCGCCGGCGTTCGTTGCGCGTGCCGATGCAGGGCAGCTGCCGCGTCGAGGTTGAAGGCGAGGTCGCCGTGCTCGAGGTCAAGGACCTCTCGCGCGATGGCGTGTGCCTGCTCTCGCCCTCGCCGGGATGGAAGCGCGGCCAGCAGGCGCAGCTCCGGTTGAAGCTGCCCGGCGCGGCGAGCGAGGTAACGCTCGTCGGCACCATCGCCCGTGCGTTTGGCGGGGAGCTGGGGGTTCAGCTCGATGACGACCCCACCGCGCGCGCCGCCCTGCAGCGCTGCATCGCGCAGCTCATCGAGCAGCAAGGGCTCTCGCTCAACCACTTGCGCGCCCACTTGGCCAAGAAGCTGCCCGAGTACATGGTGCCGTCCGCGTTCGTGATGCTCGACTTCTTGCCCCTGTCGAACAACGGCAAGGTCGATCGGCGCGCGCTGCCATCGCCCGAGATGGCGCAGGGGCAGCAGGAGCGCGCGCAGGCCGTGCCGCGCGACGAGCTGGAGCTCGAGCTCGTCAAGCTCTGGGAAGAGGTGCTGCAGGTGCGCCCGGTCGGCATCACCGATGGCTTCTTCGACTTGGGCGGGCAGTCGATTCTCGCGCTGCGCATGATGGGCCAAATCGAAAAGCGCTTCGGCCAGAAGCTGCCGCTCTCGGCGCTGTTCCAAGGCGGAACGGTGGAGCGGCTCGCCGGGCTCTTGCGCGAAGGCGGCGCCGCCAGCAAGGGCTCGGTGCTGGTCCCCATTCAGACCAGCGGTGACAGGCCGCCCTTCTTCTGCATGCACCCGTCGGGCGGCAACGTGCTGTGCTACGTCGAGCTCGCCCGCGCCGTCGGTGGCCTGCAGCCCTTCTACGCGCTCCAGTCCAGGGGGCTCGATGGCCGCGAGGCCTGCGCCGATTCGGTGGAGGAGATGGCGCGCACCTACGTCGAGGCGGTTCGCTCCGTGCAGCCGCACGGTCCGTACCGGGTGGGCGGCTGGTCGATGGGCGGCGTCATCGCCCTCGAGGTGGCCCGGCAGCTGGTGGAGGCGGGCGAGACGGTCGCGCTGCTCGCGCTGCTCGACAGCTGGCCTCCGGCACCGGCCGAGTACGACTGGCGGGACGACCTTCGCTTCCTCACCACCTTCGCGCGAGATTTGGGCGGTCGATTCGGGCACGCCCTGCAGCTCGACGCCGAAGAGCTGCAGGGAAAGTCGATCGACGCGCAGCTGGAGCTGCTGCTCCGGCAAGCGAAGTCGGCCGGCGTGCTGCCGCACGAGGTCGGCCTGGAGGACGTGCGCAGGCTGTTCGAGGTGTTTCGCCAGAACATCCGCGCGCTCAAGGCGTACCGGCCGCGCCCGCTCGACGTCCCCGCGGTGCTGTTGCGCGCCGCGGAGCGCTTCACCCCGGAGTTCCCCGATCCGGCGGCCGACGCGAAGGGTGGGTGGGGCGCGCTGCTTGGAGATTTGCGGCAGGTCGAGACCTTGCCGGGCAACCACTACACGCTGTTCTCGAAGCCGCACGTCTTGCGCTTGGGTGGGCTGCTCGAGCGCGCGCTCGCGTCGGCAGGAGACAAAGGATGATGCGCGAAGGAAAGCTGACGGGCGTCGACTCGTCGTTGCCGCTGGTGCTCGAGCCCATCTCGCCGATGGTCGAAGCCCGCAGCCTGCCGGTGCTGAAGAGCTGGGCGCTCAAGAACAAGGCGCTGCTCGAGGACAAGCTCCCGGTGCATGGGGGCATCCTGTTTCGCGGCTTCGCCATCAACCAGGCGAAGGACTTCGAAGATCTCGTCGGGGCGCTCGAGCCTCAGCTGCTCAACTACGTGGGGGGCGACTCGCCGCGCACGAAGGTGGGCAAGAAGGTCTACACCTCGACCTCGCACCCGGCCGAAGAGGTCATCACGCTGCACAACGAGCTGTCCTACGTGAAGGAGGTGCCGAAGAAGATCTTCTTCTTCTGCCTCACCCCGGCCCACGAAGGCGGCGAAACCCCCATCGTCGACGGGCGCAAGGTCTACGAGCAGCTCGACGCGGCGCTTCGCGACAAGTTCGAGTCGAAGAAGGTCATGTACGTGCAGAACATGCACGGCGGCCGAGGGTTGGGGAAGTCGTGGCAGGAGACGTTCGAGACGGAGTCGCGCGGCGACGTCGAGGCTTACCTGAAGCGCAACGGCATCGAGTGGCAGTGGACGGCCCACGGGCTGCGCACCACGTCTATCTGCGAGGCCGTCATCACTCACCCGAAGACAGGGCAGAAGGCCTGGTTCAACCAAGCCGACGCCTGGCACCTGGGGCCGAAGACCCGCGAGATGCTCTTGCAGATGGTCAAGGAAGACGAGCTGCCCCACAACGTCTTCTTCGGCGACGGCTCGCCCATCTCGGGAGAGGACCTGGCGAAGGTCACCGAGGTGCTGTGGAAGAACGCGGTGGTCTACCCGTGGCAAAAGGGCGACGTGCTGATGCTCGACAACCTGCTGGTGCTGCACGGCCGGAAGCCGTTCAAGGGGCCCCGGCAGATCCTCGTCGCGATGTCATGACTCACGCGAGCGAGCGCAGATAGTCCTCCAGCAGCCCGTTCAGCACGTCGCTCGCTTGCACCGGCGGCAGGTGTCCACAGCCGCGGAGCACCTCCAGGCGCCCGCGGGGCAGCGCGTTGGCCATGCGCTGAGCGCGCTCGGGGGGCGTCACTTGGTCGTGCTCCCCGACCACCACCAGCGCCGGTCGCTCGAAGCGCGAGAGCGTCGCGTGGTGGTCGGCGCGCGCGATCATTCCGCGCATGGCCGCCATCGCCCCCTGCGGCGAATTGCCGACAATCCAGCTGCGCACGAGCGCAGTCTGGGCTTCGGTGGCCACCACGCCCAGCAGCCGCGGCAGCATGTAGTCGGCCAGCCCGGCCAGGCCGTCGCGCGCGATGAGCGCGACCGTGTCCGCGCGCGCTTTCTTTCCCGCCTCGTCGTCGGCCGTCGCCTGCGTGTCGATGAGCGCGAGCCCCCTCACCAGGTCGGGTTGCCGCGCCAGCAGCTCGAACAACACGTAGCCGCCCATCGATACGCCTGCGAACACGGCTTCGGGCAACGACAGCTTCCGCATGAGCGCGATGGTGTCGAGCGCCATCGCCTCCATCGTGAGGGTGTGCTCGGAGGAGAGGCTCTTTCCGAAGCCGCGCAGATCTGGAACGACGACGCGGTACCGGGCCGACAAGGCGCGCCACTGCGCTTCGAAGAGGCGCGAGGACAGCGGATACGCATGCAGCAGCACCAACGCGGGCCCTTCGCCCACGTCGACATAGTCCAGCGTCACGCCGTCGCGCTCGAAGGTCGGCAAGGGTTCTCCCGGGGCAGTGGGACAACGGTACTGCAAAGTCCTACCAGGTGAGCAGGTCAGCCGGGCTCCCTGTGTGCTCCAACATCGTTGCGGTTTGTCCCGCCGTGGGCTCAAATGTGTCACACGCCTAGCGTTTTCATCTCCGCTCGTTTCCACGAACCCGTCGGAGGCTGTCTTGCCAGCCGCCCCCCGCTTGCTGTGGCAGGTCGAAGAGCATGGCGAATTCGTTCTGATTCGGCTGAACGGCGTCATTGACGAGACCGCTGGCTTCAGCACTTGTCTGTCAGGCGTTCGCGGCAAAAGGATCTTGGTCGACGCGAACAAGGTCACGCGGATCAACTCCTTTGGTGTTCGTCATTGGATGGCTTGGGTGCGCCGCCTCGAGCAAGACGAAAACCAGCTGCTCTTCCTGCGGCTCCGCCCGGCGGTCGTGGGCCACGTGAACGCCGTCGAAGGCTTCCTCGGCAGCAAGGGCTCGGTCGTCTCGTTCTGGACGCCGTTTTACTGCGGCAACTGCCTGGCACCTTCGATGGAGCTGTTGCAGGCGACCGAGGCGTCCGAGCAGATCAGCAGCGCCCGGCCGTGCGCGACCTGCGGCGAAGCCAAGCAGATCGACGAGTCCGGTGAGGGGTTCTTCGGTTTTCTCAAGCACATCGACTTGAAGCCCATGGCTCCCGAGTGGGTGCGCTGGCTCGGCGACGAACCCAGCTGACCGGGCCCACGAGTCCACTTTGGCGCTTGGTCTGGAGCGTTGATGGGTGCGACCATCCTTGCACTTGCACCGGTACCGCACCGCAAGCGGGAGCTCTCGCGGGCGCTCCAGTCGACACAGAACGCCACCTACTTCGTCGAGGATCTGAACGGATTCCTCTCCAAGATGGAGTCGGTCGCGCCGCAGGTCGTGATCCTCGACTGCGATGCTTGCGACCCCAAGCTCGCCTCGGGTGTGGTCGAGTACTTCCATCGGCAGCCGACCACCGCGTCGCTGATGCTCTTGTCGTTCGAGTCGGACAAGCAGCGGCTGATGCACGCGCTCACCGATTGTGAGCTTCCCAACTTATTGGTTCGGCATGGCGGCGCGCGCGGCGACGGCCCGAGCTTCGAGGCGACCGAGCTGCTCGTTGGCTGCGACAAGCTGGTCAGGCGCAGCATCTTCGGGCTGGAGAAGTACGTCGGCGCCTGGGGCGCCATGGTGCATCGCGCGACCCTCAAGTCGCTCCAGGAGAAGGCGACCTTCCTCGACAAGTTCGAGGCGCATCTCGAGTCGCTCGAATGTACGCCGGTCATCGCACAGGAGATGCTGCTCGCGGTGGAGGAGCTGCTCCTCAACGCCATCGTCCATTCGCCGCGCTTCGAAGAGGCGGCCAAGACGGGACCCATCGAGCTCGCGCCGGAGCTCCAGCTCGAGCCCAGTGAGCACGTCGACGTGGTGCACGCGAGCAACGGCGAGAAGCTGTTCGTCTCGGTCACCGACCATCACGGCAGCTTGTCGCGCGAAGCGCTGAAGCGCTACCTCTTCGGGCGGATCAAGCTCGACGCCACCTTGGTGCCCGAGCAGAAGCCGACCGGCGCGGGCCTGGGGCTCACCCTCGCGCTCCATCGCGTTCATCACTTGGTTGTGAACGTGCAGCCGGGTGAGCGCACCGAGTTCATTGCCGGCTGGAGGTTGCGCCCCACCTCGTCGAAGGAGTTTCAAGAGCTCGAGAAGTCGATCAACATCTTCTGGCTGCCTCCCGCGTCCAACGTGTCTGCGCGCCCCGCGCAAACCGGGCCCTGGCCGTTCGACCCTCGCGTCCTGCAGAAGCTGAGGGCGGAAAGTGGGACCTGGAAGGTCGTGTTGGCACGGCTGGAGGAGGTCGAACGACGCATTCGCGCCCACGCGGCCTCGCTCGAGTACGCGGCGAAGGCAGGTAGCTATCGAGAGGGATTCGAGCACTGCCTGAGGCTCCAGGCGGCGCTCCTCGAGCTCGGGACCGGCGCGCTCGGCACGACGCTCCGTGAGCTCATCGCGGCCGAGCCCGAGCGGTTCGTGGAGCAGGCGCGCGCGTACAAGCCGCTCATCGCAACGGAAATCGAGAGCACCAGTCGCTCTCTCGGGACGTTCCTCATTCTGGCCAGACCCCTCGCGCTCTCGGGGAAAGACGCCCTCTCGGTGGAGCCGACCCCTTTCAAGGGCTTGGGCTGACGGTTTCTTCGCTCTTCGTGAATTGAGGTGAAGTAAAAGGCGACCCGCACACTTCGTGCGACGTCACCCACCCTGCTCGAGAGGAGCGAACGATGATGGCCTCTGTCCCGATGTCGATGCCCAGCCCGATGATGAACCCCATGCCGATGATGGGGAGCATGCCGATGATGATGAACGGCATGCCCATGATGGGCGGTATGCCGATGATGATGAACAGCATGCCCATGATGATGAACGCGATGATGGGCATGATGCGCCCGGTCATGGCGCGCATGACCTGTGAGATGGGGAAAGATGGAATGGTTTGTAAGATGACCCCGATGGATGGTCAGGGCATGGACATGATGAAGGAATGCTGCGAAGCCATGAACTCGATGATGAGCATGGGCGCTCCGGTCACGATGTTCTGCGGCAGCGTTCCCATGATGATGTGCATGGCGAAGTAACTTTGCACTGCCAGGGCGCGCCCGATGTTTGGCTTTAGGCGGATTCGCCTGCGCGCGCCTTTGGCTGTCGTTCACCCGCGCTCCCGGCGGGCCACGCCATGAAGACCCAGCAGAAACACCAGGGTGCCCACGCCACGGCGAACACGCCAAATCGCCAGGCGCTCTTCCGCCGGAAGCGGTAGTCGTCGAGCCGAAGCACTGCCGCACCGTTCGTATTCGCCAAGACCATCTGGTTTGGAAAGTTACGCCTTCGGTGCAGCGGTGTTGAAGGACCGCTGTAGGGGGAGCAGGCAGCCGAACGCCGGAGGTCGGCTTTCCGGGGCGGGACTACCTTGGCCCTCATGCGAAACCGGCTTCGTCCTTGGGTGGTTGTTGGTGTGCTCGTCTCCGGGTGGGCGTTTGCTGCGGCCCCCGGGCGTTGGGAGGACGACGCGCTCACGCTGGTTGGCACCGCGGTTCAGAAGCGCTCCCTCTTCGACGTCTACCGAATCTCGCTCGAGCTCGAGTCCGAGAGCGCCGACGCCGAGGAGATCCTCGCGTCGAATCAGATCAAGCGCATCCGGCTGGTGATGCTCCGGAGCGGCAAGCGCCAGCAGATCGCCAAGGCGCTGTCGGATGGTCTGAGGCGAGGCGCGCCACCGGAGCTGGTACAGCAGGTGGAGCCGCGCTTTCGGCAGCTCTTGAGCGCGATCCCCGACCTGAAGAAGGGGGATCAGATCACCATCACCTACGTGCCGAACCAGGGCACCACGCTCGAGTCGAAGTCGAGCTCGATGACGCTGCCGGGCCACGACTTCCAGCGGGCCATCTTCTCCATTTGGCTGGGCAGCGACCCGGGCACCGCCCGCATCAAGCGCGAGCTCTTGTCGCCTTAACCTGCGCGCCTTCGACGCCCGGCCCAGAGCAGCGCGAGGAGCAGCGACGCGAGCGGGCCGCTGGACGCGCCCTGTCCGCAGCCGCACCCGCTTCGGGGGAGCTGCTCGGGCGCGCTCTGCAGCGCGGGCCCGGCGCCGCCGTCGGGCGGAGGGCAGGCATCGCCGCGCCCATCGCCGTCGGCGTCGGCCTGATCGTGGTTCGAAACGCTCGAACAGTTGTCGGTCGCGTTCGGCACGCCGTCGCCGTCGATGTCGTCATCGCACGCGTCGCCCATCGCGTCGCCGTCGGCGTTCGCTTGGTCGGGGTTGAACACGTCGACGCAGTTGTCGACGTCGTCGATCACGTCGTCGAAGTCGACGTCGCCTTCGCACGCGTCGCCGATGCCGTCTCCGTCGGTGTCTTTCTGATCCGAGTTCGGCGCGTACACGCAGTTGTCGTCGTCGTTCGGCCGCCCGTCGGAGTCGGCGTCGGGCTCGCACACGTCGCCGATGCCGTCTGCGTCCGCGTCCTCCTGGCCGGGGTTCGCCTTGAACTTGCAGTTGTCGAAGTCGTCGAGCACGCCGTCGCCGTCCAGGTCGGGCTCGCACGCGTCCCCGAACGCGTCGCCGTCGGCGTTGGCTTGATCCGCGTTCGCCACCCACCGGCAGTTGTCTTCGGCGTTGAAGACGCCGTCGCGGTCGTCGTCCTCGCACAGCTCGCCCTGGCCGTCGTAGTCGACGTCCTCCTGCGTGGGGTTGGGGACGGTGATGCAGTTGTCGGCGCGGTCGATGACGCCGTCTCCGTCGGTGTCGTCGCAGCCCTCGGCCGCGCCCCCCGTGCACGGAATGGTCGGCGCGGTGCTGTAGATCCA
>CAZEDU010000003.1:77033-93871 GCA_964511185.1 uncultured Myxococcaceae bacterium
GCGCGTGTCGATCGCGCCTTTGTTGCAGTACTCGCCGCCGGGCTCCGAGCGCGAGGTGATTCCGACGAGCCGCCACTCACCGTTCAGCTCGACGAAGGCGGGCCCTCCCGAGTCGCCGCGGCACGTCTGGGGATCGCCCGGGTTGGCGATGAACACCTCGTGCGGCCCGACCTTCGTCATCTCGCTGAGGGCGTGATGCTTGATTCCGGTGGCCGACGAAGCCGGGTTGGTCAGCCCGTAGCCGACGATCTCCGCGGGCAGCCCCGCCACCACCAGCGCCGACTCGGCCGGGCTCGGCAGCTTGGCGTACGCGGCGTTCGGCACAGGCTGCTGCAGCTGGATGATGGCGATGTCGAACCACTGCGAGAGCCCGGGCGACGGCGCCGCGTTCAAGTTGAACCGCGGGTGCTTGTGCACGGCCGCGGGCAGGTACACGTCGTTCACCGTGACGTTGGTCGCGTTGTGGCTCAGCGTGAAGCGGGGCGGGGTGGCGCCCACCAAGATGGGCTCGACGCAGTGCGCGGCGGGTCCTTCGAGCGTTTCGGTGGCGGTGCTGGTCGGCTACGCCCCCGCTTCGCTCGAAGGACCCTCGCAGCCGCCGATGATGGGCTGCCGCGACCGCGCCGGCTGCGAGGGTCCTTCGAGCGAAGCGGGGGCGCAGCCGACCAGCACCGCCACCGAAACGCCGAAGAGGAGCGCACGCATCAAGGGACAGGGCGCCGACGCATCAACGCGACGGCGAGCGCCAGCATACCCCACAACGCCCAGGCGCCGGAGGTGCGCGTCGAGGCGCAGCCGCAGCCGGTCGCGTTCTCCGAGTCGGGCGGCGTGGGCGCGCCGACGGTCGGATCGCTGGGCGCCGGGTCGTCCGCGTTGAGCGTGCCGTCCCCGTCGATGTCGTCGTCGCACCCGTCGCCGATGCCGTCGCCGTCCAGGTCGGCCTGCGCGCCTTTGAGCAGCGGGCAGTTGTCCAGGTCGTCGATGACGCCGTCGCCGTCGCTGTCGGGCTCGCACGCGTTGCCCACGCCGTCGCCGTCGTCGTCGGCCTGCGACGGGTTGGCGACCTTCACGCAGTTGTCTTTGTCGTCGATGACGCCATCGCCGTCGATGTCGGCCTCGCACGCGTTGCCGATGCCGTCGCCGTCATCGTCCAGCTGGTCGGGGTTCTTGCGCGCCTTGCAGTTGTCTTTGTCGTCGATGACGCCGTCGAGGTCGCTGTCGTTCTCGCACGCGTCGCCGATGCCGTCCTGGTCCTCGTCGCTCTGATCCGCGTTCGGGACGCCGCGGCAGTTGTCCTCGGGGTCGAGCAGGCCGTCGCCGTCGCTGTCCTCGCAGGCATCGCCGATGCCGTCGAGGTCGAGATCCGCCTGCGTCGCGTTGGGAAGGGTGGGGCAGTTGTCGGCGCGGTCGGGCACCCCGTCGGCGTCGGTGTCACCGCAGCCGTCCCCCGGGGCGCCCGCGCACGGCACGCTCGGGGCCCGCGCGAAGATCCACGGCAGGTAGCCATCGGTGCGGGTGTGCAGCGCGCCGCGGTCGCAGTTGAGCCCGTCGGAGTGGAGCCGCGAGGCGACGCCGACCAGCCGCAGCGCGCCGCCGAGCTCGAGGAACGCCGGCCCGCCCGAGTCGCCTCGGCACACCTGCGTGTCCCCTGGCTTGCTGATCGCGATCTCCCAGGGCCCGACGTCGGTGAGCGGCGCATTGCCGTGGTGCTTGATGCCCGCGCTCTGCGTGCTGGTCAGCGTCTGGCCATAACCGACCAGCTCGGCGGTCATGCCCTTCTGGATGCCTTCGGCTTCGGTCCGCGTCGGCAGCGTCGCCAAGGTCGCGTTCGGCACCGGCGCGTTCAGGATGAGCAGCGCGATGTCACCCCAGAACTGAACGCCCGGAGGCGGCGAGGAGAAGATGCTGAAGCGCGGGTGCTTGTAGGTGATCTTGCCGGTGAACACCTCGGCGCTCGTCACGGCCGTCGCGTCGTGGACCAAGGTGAAGCCCGGCACCGCGGGGCCGTTCAGGAACGGGTCGACGCAGTGCGCGGCGGTCAGCACCACGTCGGGGGCGATGAGCGCGCCGCTGCAGAACGGAACGAAGCCGCCTCCCTGCGCGTGCACCAGCGCACCGACGGACGGGTACAGGCCCGCTGGCGTGACGGTGCCCTGGATGATGGCTTGCCGCGAGGCCCCGGCCGCTTCGGGCTCGGTCGCGTCAGGCGCCTGGCAGCCGAAAACGAAAAGCCCGACCAGCCACCCCAAGAGCTTCCCAACGCGCATCGCACGACCTCGCTGCTTGTCCGGCCCGAGCCGGGGGCCCCTTCCTAGCCGCCCAGGGTCGCGGGTGTCGAGCCGGCGCGGCGGGATTCAGTGCCGGCGGGGAAAGGCAAAGCGGGCGCCCGCCGCGCGCGGTTACGACGGGTCGGGCTTGGGCGTCGAGGCGGTGCTCGCGGGCAGCTTGGGCGGCCGGATGTAGTCCTTCGGCAGCTCGCCGGTGAGCGCGTTCAGGAAGGCGATGATCTTCCCGACCTCGGCGTGGGTGAGCTTCTTGCCGAGCTGGTGCTTGGCCATCGTGCGCACGACCTGATCAAGCTTGGCGTACTTGCCGTGGTGGAAGTACGGGCCGGTCTTGGCGACGTTCCGCAAGGACGGCACGCGGAACTTCATCTTGTCGGCCTCGTCCTGGGTGACGCCGAAGCGGCCCAGGTCGGACTGGTCGGGGTACGGCTCCACCAGCCCCAGCTTCTGGAAGCTCGAGCCGCCCACCGCGGGGCCGTTGTGGCAGGTGGTGCAGCCGGTCTCGACGAAGAGCTTGAGGCCGTCCTTCTCTTTCGCGGTGAGCGCCTTCGGGTCGCCCGCCAGGTACTTGTCGAAGCGCGACGGCGTGACGAGCTTGCGCTCGAACGCGCCGATCGCCTTGGCCACGTTGGGGAAGGTGACGGGGTCCTTCTCGCCGGGGAACGCCTTCTCGAACGCCGCCATGTACTCGGGCATCGACTGGAGCGTGGCGATGACGCGCGCCGGCTCGGGCATCGCCATCTCGACGGGGTTCATCATCGGCCCGGTCGCTTGATCTTCCAGCGTCTCGGCGCGGCCGTCCCAGAACTGCGCGATGTGGCCGCCCGCGTTGTAGACGGTCGGCGAGTTGCGGCCGCCCATCTGCCGGCGGTGCCCGGTGGAGAAGCGCTTGCGGTCGACGCCGTACTGGGCCAGGTCGTGGCAGCTGTTGCACGAGACGTCGTGGTTCTTCGACAGCCGCGTGTCGAAGTAGAGCATGCGCCCGAGGTCAATCTTCGCGTCGGTGAGCGGGTTGGTCTCCGACTCGAAGCTCGCGGGGAGCGCCGAGAAGCTGGCCAAAAGATCGATGGCCTCTTCGGAAGGCGTCGCGCCTGCGTCAGGCGCCGCGGCGAAGGCGGAGAAGGACAACACGCAGAAGGTCACGATCAGGGAGCGAAGCATGCGCGTCTCTTGTCACGTCCTCCCCGCGGGTGACAAGAATTTCGGCTCGGGGCTGAAGCGCTTCTAATGCTTGGCTGCCTGAGCGAGAGCCGATCTTTCGGCCCTGTCAACGCAGACGGCGCCGGCCATTTCTGGCATGTCAGCCCCAACAGCTACAGCTGCTGAATCGGACTTCCTCACCAGGGCCGGCCCTCATGTCCTTCACCCATCTTCACCTTCACACCCTCTACTCGCTCCTCGACGGCGCGATTCGAATGAAGGACCTGATCAAGACGGTGAAGGAGAAGGGGATGACCTCGGTCGCCGTGACGGACCACGGCAACATGTTCGGGGCCATCGACTTCTACAAGAAGGCGAAGGAGGCCGGCATCAAGCCGATCATCGGCATGGAGGCCTACGTCGCCGGCCCCAAGGGCCGCGAAGACCGCACCGAGAAGGTCTCCAACCACCTCATCCTCATCGCGAAGAACGAAGAGGGTTACGCGAACCTGCGCTACCTGTCGTCCACCGCGTACATGCACGGCTTCTACTACCACCCGCGCGTCGACAAGCAGGTGCTGAAGGAGCGCTCGAAGGGGCTGGTCGCCTTGACCGCGTGCTTGGGCGGCGAGGTGACGAGCGCCTGCTTCCGCGGCGACATGGACCACGCCCGCCGCGCGGCGTTGGAATACAAAGACATCTTCGAGCCGGGCCACTTCTTCCTCGAGATTCAGTCGAACGGCCTGCCCGAGCAGGACAAGGCGAACGAGAACTTGAAGCAGCTCTCGCGCGACCTGGACCTTCCGCTCGTCGCCACCGCCGACGCCCACTACATCAAGCGGGAAGACGCGCGCGCGCACGAGCTCTTGATGTGCATCGCTTCGGGCAAGACGCTCGCGGACAACAAGCGCATGCGCCACTCGACGGATCAGCTCTACGTCACCAGCCCCGAGGAGATGCGGCAGTTCTTCAAGGACACGCCCGAGGCGGTCGACAACACCCAGCGCATCGCCGAGATGTGCACGCTCGAGCTGCAGCTGGGCAAGGCGATGCTGCCGACCTTCAAGGTCCCCGACGGCCACTCGGCGGACACCTTCCTGGCCGAGCTCTCCACCAAGGGCCTTCACCAGCGCTTTCAGGAGCTGCCCTATCAGGTCGACCGCGACATGTACCTCGCGCGCCTGGGCATGGAGCTCTCGGTCATCCAGAAGATGGGGTTCTCGGGCTACTTCCTCATCGTTCAGGACTTCATCAACTGGGCGAAGCAGCACGGCGTGCCGGTCGGCCCGGGCCGCGGCTCGGGCGCCGGCTCGATCGTCGCCTACGCGGTGCGCATCACCGACCTGGACCCGATTCCGTACAACCTGCTGTTCGAGCGGTTCTTGAACCCCGAGCGCGTGTCGATGCCCGACTTCGACATCGACTTCTGCCAGGACCGCCGCGACGAGGTCATTCAGTACGTCGCGCACAAGTACGGCGAGAGCAACGTCGGGCAGATCATCACCTTCGGCTCGCTCAAGGCGAAGAGCGTGCTGCGCGACGTGTGCCGCGTCTTCGGGCTTCCCTTCGCGGAAGGCGACCGCATCGCCAAGCTGGTGCCCGAGGTCCTCAACATCACGCTGAAGGACGCGATCGAGCTGGAGCCGCGCCTGAAGGAGATGCTCGAGCAGCCCACGGTGCTCGCGGGCGCGCAGGGCGGCCCTGAGTCGAAGCCGGTCACCACCAAGGACGTGCTCGAGATCGCGCTCGCGCTCGAAGGGCTGCACCGCCAGGCGGGCATGCACGCCGCCGGCGTCGTCATCGCCGACAAGCCGCTCTGGGAGTTCGTGCCGGTCTACCAGCCGCCGGGCGAGAAGGTCCTCATCACCCAGTTCGCGAAGGACGAGGTCGAGGCGGCCGGCCTGGTGAAGTTCGACTTCCTGGGCCTCAAGACGCTCACCGTCATTCAGCACGCGCTCGATCTGATCAACCGCAACATGCCGCCCGACAAGAAGATCGAGCGGCACCAGATCCCGCTCGACGACAAGGCGACCTTCGACCTCATCTCGCGCGGCGACACGGCGGGCGTCTTCCAGATGGAGTCCTCGGGCTTCACCGAGATGGTGATGAAGCTCAAGCCCACCTGCTTCGAAGACGTGATCGCCGCCGGCGCGCTCTACCGGCCCGGACCGCTCGACTCGGGCATGGTCGACGTGTTCATCAACCGCAAGCACGGGCGCGAGAAGGTCATCTACCCGCACCCCGCGCTCGAGCCGGTGCTCAAGGACACCTACGGCGTCATCGTCTACCAAGAGCAGGTGATGCAGATCTCCCAGATCCTGGGAGGCTACTCGCTCGGCCGCGCCGACCTCCTCCGCCGCGCGATGGGCAAGAAGAAGGCCGAGGTGATGCAGAAGGAGCGCGCCGGCTTCCTCGAGGGCTGCCAGAAGAACAACGTCGATCCGAAGGTGGCCGGCGAGATCTTCGACTTGATGGAGAAGTTCGCCGAGTACGGCTTCAACAAGTCGCACTCCGCGGCGTACGGCCTCATCACCATTCACACCGCGTGGCTCAAGGCCCACTACCCGGTGGAGTTCATGGCCGCGCTGTTCACCTCGGAGAAGGACAACACCGACAAGGTGGTGGCCCACATCGCCGAGGCGCGGGCCGCGGGCTTCGAGGTCCTTCCCCCCGACGTCAACCACTCCGACTTGGCCTTCGGCGCGGTCGACGGACGCATTCGCTTCGGCCTGGGGGCGATCAAGGGCGTCGGCGAGTCGGCGATCGAGGCGATCCTCGAGGCCCGCAAGAGCGGCCCGTTCAAGGACCTGTTCGACTTCTGCGAGCGCGTCGACGCGCGGCGCGTGAACAAGAAGGTGCTCGAGGCGCTGGTCAAGGCGGGCGCCTTCGACTTCGAGAAGCGGCCGCGCCGGCAGCTGTTCGAGACCATCGAGAAGGCGATGGAGCGGGGCGCTTCGTCACAGCGCGACCGCGCGGTGGGGCAATCGTCGCTCTTCGGCATGTTCGAGGCGCCGAGCGAGAACAAGGCCGCGCCGGTGCTGCGCAACGAGTACGCGTCCGCCGAGGAGTGGAGTGAGAAGGAGCGCCTGGCGTTCGAGAAAGAGGCCATCGGCTTCTACGTGTCGGGCCACCCGCTGCATCAATACGAGAAGGAGCTGCGCCGCTACGCCCGGCCGGTGAACACGGTGCAGCGGGCCCGGCGCGACGAGAAGGTCACCGTCGCCGGCATCGTGGCGGCCCTGCGGGAGCGGCCCACCAAGACCGGCAAGCGCATGGCGTGGGTGACGCTGGAGGACCTCACCGGCTCCATCGAGCTGGTGTGCTTCCCCGGCAAGGAAGCCGGCCGCTCGGTGATGGGCAAGGACGGCAAGTGGACCAAGGGCGGCGCCAAGCCGGGCTTCGAGCAATGGGAGACGCTGCTCAAGAGCGACGAACCGATTTTGGTGACCGGTACGGTGCAGATCAACACGCGTGACGAGGAGTCACCCGCCGCCGAGATCATCTGCGAAGACGTGCAGTCGCTCCGCGAGGTCCGCGAGAAGCGCGTGCGGCGGCTCGAGGTGCGGGTGCGGGCCGACATGGTCACCGAAGAACGGCTGTCGCGGCTCAGCGAGCTCGCCCAACGGTACGTCGGCACCACGCCGGTCGCGGTGTCCATCGTGCTGCCAGGCGAAGCGGAGGCGCTGGTCGGCAACACCGCCCTCAAGGTCGCGGTCACCGACGAGCTGCTCGAGGCGGTCGACCGTCTCTTCGGCAGCCGCGTCGCCGAGCTCCACTGAGCCACACCCTCCCACATCCACTCACTCTGCCCCGGGCACCGACGGCGGGCTTCGCGCTCGGTGTGAGATGCTCTCCACGGGGGGAGGCGTTTTTCTTTGCGCTCATCGGCTGGCTTGGGCCTCTGCGTCGCGCTTTGGGCCTCTTCGGCCGACGCCGAAGACGAGCGCACCCGGCGCGCCCGCGAGGAGATCGAGCGTCAGCTCAGCTCGATGGTGACCGCGGCGCCCCCGGCGATGCGCGTCCAGCTCGAGGCCCCCGGCAACCCGAACCACGCCCTCACCGGCGCCGAGCTCGCGCTCGACGGCGCGGTGCTGCGCTTGCTGCCAGCGCAGGCGCTGCAGGGGCCTGGCCCGTTCACCGTCTTCGATGGAGTGGTTCCGCCGGGCGCGCACACCGTCGTGCTGCGCGTTCAGGTCGTCGACAACGCGTCGGTGATGATGAGCGAGAGCGCGGGCTACAAATGGAAGATGGCGACGCAGGTCTCGTTTCGGTCTGAGCGCGGGCTCAAGGTGCACCTGACCTTCGCGCCGCGAGAAGACCGCGGTGAGCCAGACCCGAAGCGCCGCTACAAAGTCGTCAACCACGCCCGGGTGGAGATGCTCGAAGAGGTGGATGACACCCCGCTGCCTCCGCCCAAGCCGGTTGCCCAGGCCGCGCCGCCGCCGCCACCCACACCGGCGCCGGTCCCATCTCCACCGCCCGTCGCCCGCGCGCCCGAGCCGCCGCCGGCGTGGAAGCCGAGCCGCTCCACCCAGCGCCGACACAAGGACCCCCAGGCGAAGAAGCGCGAGGAGCTCTTGCGCGCGCGGCTCGCGGAGCTCAACCGGCGCGCGGCCCTCGTGGAGGCCGAGCCCAGCGTCGCGCTCCGGCCGCCCGCGCCCGACGGGGCCGTTGCCGCCGCGGCGCCGCAGGCCCCGTTGGAAGCGCCGCCTCCGTCTCCGCCCACGCTCAAGGTGCCCATCCCGGTGCTCTTCGCGGTGACGATGGGGCTTCTGTCGGTGTTGATGCTGCTCGTCGGCCGCCGTCGATGACGTGCGTCCGCGCGACGGACGCGCTCAGCGCTTGGCGCGCGCCAGCTCTTGCTTGAGCCGCGTGTTCTCTTGGCGCAACCGCTCGACCTCGCGCTCCAGCGCCTCGAGCTTGCCTTGCTTCTCGGCGAGCTCGACCATCAGCCCCTTCACCGAGACCATCACCTGTCCCGATGCGGGCCCGTCGTTCCGTTTGGGCGCGCTGGCGACCGCCGCCACCGGCACGGTCGGCGTCTGCACCGCCTTGCCACTCAAGGCCGGCGGCTGAGGCGAAGCCCTCGGTGCCGACGCGCTGGCGCTTTCCTCCGGCTCGTTCCATCGCTGCCCCGGCGCCAAGAGGTCGAGCAGCTCCTTGAGCCGCTTCTCCTCCTCGGGGTGAAGCAGGTCGAAGGCGACCGCCATGCCCGGCAAGCGGCGCGCGCTCCGGGCGGTCTCGACGTCGAAGACGTTCACCACCCGGCCAGACAGGCGAATGGACTTCTTGAGCCCGGGTCTCACCAGCTCCAGCAGCACCGCGGTGCCCTTGGGCAACGGCTGGGCGGTGCGAATGAACACGCCGCCGAGGGAGATGTCTTCAACCGCTTGTCCGGGAGCGAGGCTGGTACCGGCCCGAATGTGGCTCGCGACGCCTTGTGCCCGCACCCGCTTGTGTCGGCGCCGCTTGTGCACTGCCGGGAAGTGTACCGAATGCCAAGCAGCGCGTCTCGTTCGCGGCTACGGGCCGACCTCGACCGGCGCGATGCCCCAGATGTCCTTCGCGTACTCCGAAATGGTCCGGTCCGATGAGAAGCGGCCCATGCGCGCCACGTTGAGGATCGCCTTCCGGGTCCAGCCGTCCACGTCCAGGTAGCCCTTCGCGACGTCCTCTTGCGCGCGGACGTAGGCGTCGAAGTCGGCCAGGCACATGTACCGGTCCTCGTCGAGCAGCGAGTCGATGAGGGGGCGGAACAGCCCCTTGTCCTCGGGCGAGAAGAAGCCGGAGCCGATGAGGTCCAACACCTCGCGCAGCATCGCGTTCTTCTCGTAGTGCTCGCGCGGCCGGTAGCCCTCGCGCTTCTTCGCGATCACCTGATCGGCCGTCAAGCCGAAGAGGAAGAAGTTCTCCGCGCCCACCGCCTCGCGGATCTCGACGTTGGCGCCGTCGAGCGTGCCGAGCGTCAGCGCGCCGTTGAGCGAGAACTTCATGTTGCCGGTGCCCGAGGCCTCCCAGCCGGCGGTGGAGATCTGCTCGCTCACGTCGGCGGCCGGGATGATCCGCTCGGCCAGCGAGACGCGGTAGTTCGGCACGAACGCGACCTGCAGCCCGGTGCTCCTCGACTCGGCGTTCACCACCTCGGCGATGCCGTTGATGAGCCGGATGATCAGCTTGGCGTTCTTGTACCCGGGCGCGCTCTTCGCTCCGAAGATGAAGGCCCTGGGCGCGCCGATCGAGCTGGGGTCGCGGCGCGCCTTCATCCACAGCGACACGATGTGCAGCGCGTTGAGCAGCTGCCGCTTGTACTCGTGGAGCCGCTTGATCTGCACGTCGAAGATCGCGTCGGGGTTCAAGCTCACCCACATCAAGTCGCGGATGTGCGCGGCCAGGTCTTCCTTGTTCGCGCGCTTCGCCGCTCGGAACGCCTCGCGGAACCCTTCGTCGTTCGCCAGCGGCTCGAGCTTCTCGAGCTGATCCAGGTCGGTGATCCACCCGTCGCCGATGCGCTCGGTGATCAGCTTCGACAGCCGCGGGTTGCACAAGAGCAGCCAGCGCCGCGGCGTCACCCCGTTGGTCTTGTTGTTGAAGCGCTCGGGAAATATCTCCGAGAAGTCGGGCATCACGTCCCGTTGGAGCAGGTTGGTGTGCAGCTCGGCCACGCCGTTCACGCTGTGCGAGCCGACCACCGCCAGGTGCGCCATGCGCACGTACTTCTCGGGGCCTTCCTCGATGAGCGACATGCGCTCGAGCTTGTAGTTGTTGAACGGGTAGCGGATCTGCACCTGCCGCAGGAAGCGCTGGTTGATCTCGTAGATGATCTGCAAGTGGCGCGGCAGCAGCCGCTCGAACAACGACACCGGCCACTTCTCGAGCGCCTCCGCGAGCAGCGTGTGGTTGGTGTAGCCGAACACCCCCACGGTGAGGTTCCACGCCTCGTCCCACGGCACGCGCTTCTCGTCCACCAGCACGCGCATCAGCTCGGCCACCGCGATCGCCGGGTGGGTGTCGTTGAGCTGAATCGCCACCTTCTTGGGGAACTGCACGAAGTCGGCGTGCGTCTTCAGATACCGCCGCATGATGTCGGCGATCGAGCAGGCGACGAAGAAGTACTCCTGCTTGAGCCGCAGCTCCTTGCCCGCCTGGTTCTGATCATTCGGGTAGAGCACCTTCGAGATGACCTCGGTCTCGTTCTTCTCCACCACCGAGCGCTCGTAGTCGCCGTCGTTGAAGAGCTGGAAGTCGAACTCCTCCGACGCGCGCGCCTGCCAGAGCCGCAGGGTGTTCACCGTCGCGTTGCCGTAGCCCGCCACCGGCGTGTCGTATGGCACGCCTAAGACCGTCTTGCCGCCCACCCAGCGGCACACCTTGCGCCCGTCGGAGGCGACGTGCTGCTCCACCTCGCCGAAGAAGCGCACCGGGACGATCTTCTCGGGGCGGACGATCTCCCAGGGGTTGCCGAACTTCAGCCACTCGTCGGCGCGCTCGACCTGGTAGCCGTTGATGATCTCCTGCCGGAAGATGCCGAACTCGTAGCGGATGCCGTAGCCCATCGCCGGCAGCCCCTGGGTCGCCAGCGAGTCCAAGAAGCACGCCGCGAGCCGCCCCAAGCCGCCGTTGCCCAGGCCGGCGTCGGGCTCCATCTCCAGGATGGCGTCGAGGTCGAGCCCCGCCTCCTTCAGCCCCGCGCGCGCCGACTCCATCAGCCCCATGTTGACGAGGTTGTTTCCCAGCATGCGGCCGAGCAGGTACTCGGCGGACAGGTAGTACGCGCGCTTCACGTCGTGCTGGTAGTACGCGCGCTGCGTGCGCACCCAGTGCTGCGCGAGCCGGTCGCGCACCGCCATCGCCAGCGCCACGAAGCGGTCGTACGGGGTGGTGCTGTCCGGGTTCTTTCCGCGCGTGTACTGGATGTGGTCTTGGAAGGCCTGGCGAATCGCCGACGGCGCGAGCCCGCTGCGGATGTGCTCCCGCGCGTGGGTCACGTTGTTGGGCCCAGCGCTGGCGGAAGGGCGCGAAGGATCACTCGGGTTCGAGGCGGTCAGAGCCATGGCGGCACTTCTAGGCCCTTTCGCGCGCACCTGAAAAGGGGTCAGAAAGCCGCCTGGTTTCGGGCCGATACACCGGGCCCCCGAGCGCCTTTGCGCAAACCGTGCGTGGGCAGCGCGAGGCGACGCAGGAATCGCCAGCCCTCGCGCGGCCGTCTGCTGAGACTCAGGGCCTTCCTGATCGTGGCGCGTTCTTTGTAGGACGCATCGCTTGGATGATCACCACGCGCGAGCTCTTGAAGAGGTACGGCACCCAGCCGGTGCCCCGCTACACGAGCTACCCCTCGGCGAACCACTGGACGACGTTGCGGGGCGTGCAAGCGCTGGCCAACGGTGCGCTGGAGGGCATCGGCGCGCGGCCGCTCTCGCTCTACGTGCACGTGCCGTTTTGCCACAGGCTGTGCCTGTACTGCGGTTGCAACATGCTCGTGACCCGCCAGGTGGGCCACGTCGAGCGCTACCTCGCGGCGCTCGAGCTCGAGCTCGAGTTGGTGCTCGGATCGATCCGGCAGGTCCCTCCGGTCGTTCAGCTTCACTTCGGCGGAGGGACCCCGACCTACTTGAGCTCGCAGCAGCTCAAGTGGGTCGTCCGCGCGATCGGGCGTCGGTTTCCGTTCGGCGCAGAGATCGAGGCGTCGATCGAGGTTCACCCGCCGGTCACCACCGAAGAGCAGCTGGCGACCCTTCGCGCGCTCGGCTTCAACCGGGTGAGCATGGGCGTTCAGGACTTCGACCCCGACGTCCAGGCGCGCATCCACCGCCTTCAGCCGTTCGAGCAGACGCGCGACCTGATGAAGGCGGCGCGCCGCCACGGCTTCGTCAGCCAGAACGTGGACCTGATGTACGGGCTGCCGCTGCAGACCGTGCCCAAGTTCGACCGCACGCTCGACCGCATCGAAGAGCTCATGCCCGACCGCGTCGCGCTCTTCGGGTACGCGCACGTGCCGCGCATGAAGCGGCAGCAGGGGTCGTTTCGCAGCTCGGAGCTGCCGACGGCCGACGAGCGGCTACAGCTCCTCGAGCACTCCATTCGGCGGCTCACGAAGATGGGCTACCGCTACGTCGGGTTGGACCACTTCGCGCTGCCCGGCGACGAGCTGGTGCGCGCGCAGCAGAGCCGGACCTTGCGGCGCAACTTCATGGGCTACACCACCTGCGCCCGCACCGACGTCTTGGCGTTCGGCCCTTCGGCCATCTCCGACCTGGGCGGCATCTACTGGCAGAACGAGAAGTCGCTCGACGCGTGGTGCGCGCGGGTGGGCCAGGGGCGGCTGCCCATCGAGCGGGCCTGGCGCTCGACGCCCGAAGACGCGCTGCGCCGGCGCGTCATCGAGTCGCTCTTCTGCGACCTGGAGCTGGTCTACGACGACCTTCGCACGGCCGAGGGAGTCGACTTCACTGCGCGCTTCGCCGCCGAGCTCGAGGCGCTCTCGCCGCTCGAGGAAGATGGGCTGGTCGAGCGGCGCGCCGACCGGCTGAAGGTGACAAACGTGGGGCAGCTGTTCTTGCGCAACGTGGCCTCGGTGTTCGACGCGTACCTTCGTCGCGAAGAGGCGATGCACGCGCCCGCCATCTGACGCAGAGGCGTGGGGCGAGACCTTCGCAGCTACGCGACCTTGTGAAGCGCTTCGTGCGCGTCCACCACCGACCAGGAGTCGGCATCTGAGGGCCATTCCGCGCTAAGGGGCGTCAATCCACCGCGTCCCCAGCCCGCCGGCGTGGCGCGAATAGCGGACGTCCTGAATCAGCACGCGATGTCCGGTCGGGGTCTGCTCGACTTTCCAGGTCGGGAAGCGGAGCCAGTGCGCAAGGCCGCGCACGTGCGGCTGCGCCAGCGCGTCTTGCACGACCTTGGGCGGCGCTGCGCGCGCCACCGGCGGGTGGCTGAACGCAAATTCCGTCGAGAACAGGCCGCTCGCCGTGACGAAGCGGTACTCGGCCTGGCGCACCACGATGACGTCTCGAGCCAGGGGGTTGCCCGGCAGCGGCCCCGCGTGGGTCTCGACGACGTCGAGGCCCTGGCTGGTCACCCATGAGGCGACCCGCTGCTCGAGCAGGCTCGAGCCCGCCCACATCGCGGCCGAGTAGAGGACGGCGCCTGCGACGACCGCGCGCGCGACCAAACGGGTGTCTTCCAGCGGCCCCTTCCAGAGTCGAACCGCGACGAGCGCGCCCAAGCCAACGAGCCAGGTAACCTTGACGCCCCAGCCCACGAAGTCGGTCAAGAGCACCAACCCCGAGGTCAGCGCGCCCGCGGTGAGCCAGAGGGCGATGCTCTTCTTTGACTTGGAGTGCACCCATGCGACCGGCGCCGCGCAGGTGAGCCACACCCACGGGTCGATGATGAACAGCGCGTCGCCGTAGAACCAGCTTGAGTCGAAGGGCATCAGCAGGCGGATGCCGTAGGTGTTCAGCCAGTCGAGGAGCGAGTGGCTAAGAACCGCGAGCGCGGAGAGGGCCAAGAGCGGCACGAAGCGAGCCGGCGGGAGCGACGGGTTCCTTCGACGGCGCACCCACTTATCGAACGCCCACACCAGGCCGGCGAGCGCGAGGGGCAGCGCGGCCATCGCCAAGACGCCGTGCGTCCAGCCGCGCCGAAAGGACAGGGCGGCGTCGGAGCCCCACAGCGTGGCGGCGGCGTCGAGGTCTGGAAGGTTGGCGCCGATGATGAGCGTGGGTGTGGCCAGGGGCGACCAGCGCCGAAGCCCCGTGCGCGCCAGCGCCGCGCCGAACAGCCCGTGTGCGAGGTTGTCCATCGAGCGCCACTATCGCTCAAGGACGAGCGCCTGCGCGGCGGCAAAGCCGCTGGCGAGCGCGTCCTTCATCGCGGCGCCGCCCAGGTAGCTGCCGGCGAGCACGATGGGACTCTGTCCGAGCGCTTCGTGGAGGATGCCCAGCGAGCGGGCATGCCCCGGGGCCGGCTGAAAGACCGCGCGCGGCCAGCGCTGAACGGCCACCCAGGTCTCCAGCCGGCCTCCCGTGAGCTTTGCCAGGTCGCCCTCGATGCCACGGGCGAGCTGGTCGTCGGGCAAGGCGGCGCGCTCGGGCCACAGCGCTCCGCCGACGAAGGTGGAGAAGCGGCGGGGCGTCTGGCCGAACAGGTCGCCCACGAAGAGGGTGCCCAAAGAGAAGAGCTGCTCGGCGGGCGCGGTGAGAAAGCCGAAGCCCGAAGGCAGCCGCGAGCTTCCCGGGGTGGCCTCCGCCCAGTGCGCCAGCGCGAGCGGCGCGTAGGCGAAGGTTCGCAGCACCGCCGCCGCCGTCGGAGCGCTCGCTTCGAGCAGGCGGGCGGCGACATGGGCCTCCGTCGCGAGCACGACGCGTCGAGCGACGACCTCGACGCTGGGGCCTGAGAGCTCGACCCGGTCGTTTGCGGCGGTGAGCGAGGTGACGGCGGTGTTCAACAGGGCCGGCAGCCGCTCGCGCGCCCGCTCGCCGATGAGCCCCATGCCTTCGGGCAGGGTGAACAGTCCGCGCCGGGGGCCGCCGCGCGCCTTGCGCAGCGCGTGGAGGAGCCCGCGCAAGACGCTGCCGTACTCGCGCTCGGCGTTCGTGAGGGCCGGCAGGCAGGTCTCGGCCGAGAGCTTCTGGAGGTCTCCCGCGAAGACGCCGGTGAGCACGGCGGCGAAGAAGTGGTCGACCAGAGAGCGGCCGAAGCGGCGGCTCAGGAACGAATCGAGGCTCTCGTCTTCGGTGCGGGGCGGGAGGCGGAAGGCGAGGAAGTCACGGACCAGCCGGAGCTTCTCGGCCCAGGTGAGCGCGCGCGTCGACAGCACGCTGAAGGGGTGGGGGCGAATGCCGCGCAGCGCGCCCGCGCGCACGATGTAGCGCGTCGAGGCGCTGGGGCTGAAAGGGACGACGCGCTCTTCGAGCCCCAGGAGCGCCAACAGCCGCCAGAGGGTCTCGTGGTGGGCGTTGAAGCCGACCGGCCCGGTGGGGAACACGCCGTGGGGGGAGCGAATCGAGCCGACCTTGCCGCCCAGCCGGTCGCTGGCCTCGAGCACGAGCACCTCGCGCCCGGCGTGTTGCAGCTCGAGCGCCGCGGCGATGCCAGCGAGGCCTCCTCCGACGATGGCGACTTCGACCTCGCGGGTCATGGTGCGCTCTGGGTCGAAGAAATTGATCTCAGATCAAAGACTGACATTCGCCGTGTTCGATGTCTGGTTTGACGTGCCCGTGGGTTGTGAGGCGTTGAGCGAGACGCGGCCGCTCCACGATTGCTGACGCGCGGCTGCAATCTCGCGCGAACCGAATGACGACTCCACCCCTTTCGTGGGCGAGACCTCTGGGCTTTTGCGCGGGGCACGCGGCTTGCGACGTGGTCGCTCACTCTTCGCAAGGAGCTCGCCATGGGTCGTCGTTTCCGTTGCTCGCGCAAACTCTCCGGTCGGTCCGCGTTCTTGATCGGCGTCATGTCCGCCGCGCTCTGGTCGTGTGGCGAGGGCGCGCTCGAGGTGGAGGAGTGGCCGGTGGGCGAAGAGGCGCTCGCGCTGACCAGCGCCTTCGGCCGAGCCCAGGTCGGCTCCGGCTGGTACGGGCTTTCGTCCGACTATGTGCGCATGTCGCCCTTCCAGCTGTCGGCGAGCGAGGTGACGGTGACGCGGCTGTCGGCGCTGCTCGACGGTCGAGGCGCCACGGCGGGCACCCAGCCGGTGCGTGGCGTCATCTACGCGGCGAACGGCGTCAACGGCGGCCCGGGCACGCTCAAGTGCGTCACGTCGGAGGTCGCGGTGGTGGCGCAGTCTGCCGCGGCCTGGCGTGATCTTCCGGTCGTCGGGGGCTGCACGCTCAGCGGTGGCCGGTACTACCTGGGCTTGCACGGTGGCGGCCCGTCCGTCGTCGGCCGCTACAACCGGGGATGGCGGTGGTGGGGGTTGCGTCACGGCACGGACGCCTTCAGCGACGGCAGCGCGGCGCAGTCGACCGCGACGCAGGTCGACCACTACGAGATGACCATCGTGGCTCACTACCAGAGCGGGCAGCCCAGCCCGACGCCGAGCACCCCAGCTCCGGTCCCGACCCCGACCCCGACCCCGACCAACCCGACTCCAGTCCCGACCCCGACCCAACCGACTCCAACACCCACCCACCCGACCGGCCGCGTCCTGAACGCGACCCCATCGAACCTCGGGTCGGTCGTGTCATCGGCGGTCTCGGGCGACCTCATCCTTCTGGCGGCCGGCACGTACACGAGCTTCCCCGTGAAGTCCGGCGTGACGATGCGCGCGGTCGACCACGCGGTCGGGCGGGTGGTGCGCGACACCACGGGTCACATGGGTCAAGGCATGGCGGTGAAGGTGACGACGCCGCTCCACATCAGCGCCTCGAACGTGACCATCGAAGGCATCTTCCACGACACGCGCGGCTA
>CAZEDU010000004.1:0-41769 GCA_964511185.1 uncultured Myxococcaceae bacterium
ACCTGCTCGACACGCCGGGCCACCAGGACTTCTCGGAAGACACCTACCGCACGCTCGCCGCCGCCGACAGCGCGGTGATGCTCATCGACGCGGCGAAGGGCGTCGAGCCGCAGACCAAGAAGTTGTTCAAGGTCTGCCGCCTGCGCGAGATCCCCATCTTCACCTTCGTCAACAAGCTCGACCGCTACGGGCGCGCGCCGCTGGAGCTGATGGACGAGCTCGAGCAGGTCCTGGGCATTCGCGCCTACCCGATGAACTGGCCGATTGGAAACGGGCCGGACTTCCGGGGCGTCTACGACCGCGCGTCGCGGCAGGTGCACGTGTTCGCCTCGGGCGGCACGCACGGCGAGTCCGAGGTCGCCGAGCGCGTCGTCGCGCTCGACTCTCCCGAGATCGAGCAGGTGCTCACCGAGAAAGAGCGCGCGCAGCTCAAGGAAGACATCGAGCTGCTCGACATCGGCGGTGACGCGTTCAGCCGAGAGAAGAGCGACAAGGGCCTCATCACGCCCATGTACTTCGGCAGCGCGATGACCAACTTCGGCGTGCGCCCGTTCCTGGACAGCTTCCTCGAGCTCGCCCCGCCGCCGCTCGGCCGCCAGGCGGTCGGCGGCATGATCACGCCGACCGAGCCGAAGTTCTCCGGCTTCATCTTCAAGATTCAGGCGAACATGGACCCCGCGCACCGCGACCGCATCGCGTTCTTGCGCGTCGTCTCCGGCCGCTACGTGAAGGGCATGAACGCCTTCCATTCGCGCTTGGGCAAGCAGGTGCGGCTCGCCAAGCCCAGCCAGTTCATGGCCGCCGAGCGCACCGCCATCGAGGACGCGTGGCCGGGCGACGTCATCGGCCTGTTCGACCCGGGGATGTTCCGCATCGGCGACACGCTGAGCGAGACGGCCGGCCTCGAGTTCGAGAGCGTGCCGCGCTTCTCACCCGAGCACTTCGCCATCGTGCGGGTGAAGGATCCGCTCCGCCGCAAGCAGATGGAGAAGGGGCTCGAGCAGCTCTCGGAGGAGGGCACGATTCAAATCTTCCAGCAGCTGCAGATGGGCATGCGCGACCCCATCGTCGGCGTCGTCGGCGCGCTGCAGTTCGAGGTGCTGCAGTACCGCGTCGAGCACGAGTACGGCGCGCAGATCCTCCTCGACCGCTTGTCGTTCTCCCATGCGCGTTGGGTGGTGGGAGAGAAGTTCGACCCCAAGAGCTTCGACTGGGAAGGCAACCGCCAGACCGTGCAAGACCGCGACGGCTTGCCGCTGGTGCTCTTCCGCGACGACTGGGCGCTGCAGCACGCGGAGGAGAAGCACCCGGAGCTCAAGTTCCTCTCACAGGCGCCGCAGCTGCGCGCCCAGTCGACCGCCGCGTAATTCCCTCAGGAGGCGCGCGGCGTCTTCTCCGAGCCTTTTCGCTTCTTGCGGCGGCCCTTGGTTCTTTTCCGTTCGAACCCCACGCGCGAGAACAGCGCCGCGCCTTCCCGCTTCGCTTCTTCGTAGACCTCCCGCAGCCGCTCGCGCGACGTGCCGGGGTTCTTGAAGTACTCCATCGCCACCCGGCCAATCGCCCAGTTCGCCGCGAACGCCGCGGGCACCGTGAGCAGCGCGCCGAAGACCGGCAGAATCGCCTTGATGCCTTGCCGCGCGAGAAAGCCCGCGCCCGCGGTCGTCCCGATCTCCAGGAGCAGGTCCTTCGAGGCGGCCTTCGTCACCTTGCGGCCGTAGACGTGGCCGACCGTCATCACCATCGCGGACTGGATGGGCAGCATCAACATCGCATCCGAGAACGGCATCGGCGCGACCGCGACCATCGCGCAGCCGTACGAGCACATGTTCACCACGTCGCGCGCGGCCTTCTCGCGCTCCTTCGGCGAGGCCCGGCTGAAGTCACGGGTTCGAATCTGCTCCAGGGTGTCGAGCCACGACATGGGGATGCTCCTTCTTTCCTACTTGAGCGACACGGTGTCCCCGCGGTGCGCCGAGTCGCGCAGCACCAGCCCCTCTTTGCAGCGGCGCGCCGCGTGGGGCCCCACCCAAAACCCCTTGGGGACTCCTTTGCGGTAGGTCTTCTTCACCCACTCGTCGAGCTCCAGGTACAAGCGCCGAAACCGGTCCGGCGCCGCGTCGCGGCGGCCCGTCTGCGGCGTGACGTCCAGCTCGGCCCACAGCTTGCCCGACAAGAGCTCGCCGTCTTCGTTCAACCGGCAGCGCTCGAAGTAGATGACCGGCGATCGAACCTCGTCGACGCGCCACGCGCCTTTGTCCGGTCCGCGCTTGACCTTGTCGACCAAGACCGGGCCGAGCTGAGACGCCGCCAGGTAGAGCGCCTCCTCCGGCAACCGCTCCGACGCATTCGCCGCGGCTTGAAACGGTTTCCAGTTGGGCGGAATGCGGACCGGGTAGACCTCCAGGGCGTGAGGCTCCAGCGCGCGCAGGAAGGCGAGCTCGTCTTCGCGGACCATGAAGAAGCTGAGGGTGTGCGCCACGCGGCCTTCCTAGCCTGCGCGGGACGTCAAGTGGAAGCGACCAGCTTCTCGACGAAGCGCGAGGCGGGGTTCGCGGTCAGCTCGTCCCAGCGCCCGGCCTGGGTGATCTGACCGGCCTCCAGCACCACGATCCGGTCGCCGAGCTGGCGGGCGTCCGCGGGGTCGTGCGTCACGACCACGGTCGGCAGCGCGGCGCTGCGCAGCGCCCCGGCGAGGAAGGCGCGCACCTCCGCTCGCGAATGAACGTCCAGCGCGGCGAGCGGCTCGTCGAGCAGCAGCGCGCGCGGCTTCACCGAGAGCGCTCGGGCGAGCGCGCTCCGCTGCTTCTCGCCGCCCGACAGCGTCGCCGGACGTCTGTCCGCGAGCGACGCCAGCCCGAGCTGCTGCAGGGCCTGCTCCGTCTGCGCGGCGCGCGCGCTGCGAGAAAGCCGCGGCAGCGCGCTGGCGATCGCGAAGTCGATGTTCTGCCGAACGGTCAGGTGCGGGAACAGGGCGTAGTCCTGCGGAACGAAGCCGAGCCGCCGGTGCTCGAGCGGCACGTCGACGCCGCGCTCGGTGTCGAGGAGCACCTCGTCCCCGATGGAGATCCGGCCGCGCTCCACCGCGTGGGCGCCAAACACCAGGCTCAGCAGGCTGCTCTTCCCGGCGCCGTTGGGGCCGACGATCACCAGAGTGCCCGGCGCGGTGTCGAACCCCACGTCGATGCGCAGCTCACCCACGCGCGCCGCGCACTCGACCTGGAGGCCCGCCACCGCGCTCACGCACGACCTCCCTCTGGCGCCGTCGAACGCCGCCAGCCGAAACGCACGAGCAGCAGCAGCGAGAACGCGACGACGACCAGGAGGATGGACAAGGCCTGGGCGGCGCGCAGATCGGACTCGAGCGCGGCGTAGATGGCCAAGGGCAGGGTCTGGGTGACGCCTTGCAGGTTTCCGGCGAACATCAAAGTGGCCCCGAACTCGCCGAGCGACCGGGCCCAGCTCATCGCCGCGCCGGCGACCAACCCGGGCGCTGCCAGCGGGACCGCCACGCGGAGGAAGACGCGAACCGGCGTGGCGCCGAAGGTCCGAGCCACGGTCAGGAGCTTGGGGTCCACCCGCCGGAAGGCGCTGATCGCCGCCTGCACGAAGAAGGGCGCCGACACGAACACCTCGGCCATCACCACGGCGGTGGTCGTGAAGGCGACCGACCACCCTTCGGGGTAGAGCCAACCGGCGAGCACGCCCCGGCGGCCGAAGGCGAAGAGCAGCGCGACCCCCGCGACCGCCGGCGGGATGACGATGGGCAGCTGAACGACGACCTCGGCGGCGCGCGCCCAGCGGCCCTCGGCGCGCGCGAGGCGCCAGGCCAGAGGCGTCCCCGAGAGCACCACGATCGCCAGGCTGATCAGCGTGGTGATCAGGCTCAGGCGAAGCGCCGGCCACACCAACGGGTGCTGGAGCCCCAGGCCGAGCCCGGCCGCGCTCGTGCCCAGAAGCAGCGCCAAGAGCGGCACCACGAGGAACGCGACGAGCAGCCCTCCCAGCAGCGTGAGGACGGTGCGCTCGGCGCGCAGCCGAAGACGGCTCATGGCGGCGCGCCGCCTGGGCTCGGGGCCATGAACCCCGCTTCGCGGAGCACCGCTTGGCCTTCGGCGGAGAGGACGCGCTCGACCCAGGCCCGCGCCAAGGCAGGATGCGCGGCGCCCGCCACCACCGCGATGGGGTAATCGGCGATGACGTTCAGCTCGGGCGGGATGGACAGGACGCTCACCCGCTCGAGCGAGCCGCGCACGTCGGAGCGGTAGACGACGCCCGCCTGCGCTTCGTCCAAGTCCACCTTCGCGAGCACCTGGCGCACGTTGAGCTCTCGAGAGACGACCCGCGCTTCCACCTGCGCGCGGAAGTCGGCGCCCAGCGCGCCCGAGGCGCGGTCGAGGATCTGCGCGGTGTAGCGGCCGATCGGCACCTCCGGCGCGCCGACGACGATGCGCGTGGCCTCCGGCAGGTCCGCGAAGGCGCGAATCTCCTCCGCGCTCTCCTTCGCCACGACGACCACCGGCTCGTTGCGCGCGAAGACGACCGGCGGGGTGACCTTCGAGGCGCGAACCAACGCGTCCATGTGCCGCTGATCCGCCGACGCGAACACATCGGCCGCGGCGCCATGCTCGAGCTGGGTGCGGAGCTCCTGCGTGCCCGCGAAGTTGAAGGTCACCGTCACGCCGGGGTGCGCGCGCTCGAACGACTTGCCGAGGGAGGTGAACGCGTCGCGCAAGGACGCCGCGGCGAAGACGACGAGCGCGCGGCGCTCCGGCTCCGAGCGCTTGCAGCCGCCGGCCACGAGCAGCAGCGAGAGCGCGCTCGCCCAAACCACGCAGCTTCTTCGTCTCCCGCGGACGGACATGAGGGCTTGACCCAATGTAAATCAAGATTGTCACGCGCGGGGAGCGGGAGCCGCCTTTTTCGAGGCCGCCTTCGCGCCGTTCGAGGTACACCGTGGTGCGTGAACGGACCCTTCCCCAAGCTCCTCGAGCGCATGCAGGAGCTGAAAGACTTGAGCGGCATCATCGGTCTTGCCACCTGGGATCAAGAGACCTACTTGCCCGCCAAGGCCGAGCAGGCGCGCGCGTCGCAGCTGTCGACCCTGCAGGGCATCTACCACGAGCGGATCATCGACCCGGCGCTGGGCGCGCTGCTCGAAGAGGCCGCCGGCGCGCCGCTCTCGGCGGACGAAGCGGCGATGGTGCGCGCGCTGCGCTGGGAGCGCGAGCGGGCGGTGCGCGTGCCTGCGCGGCTGGTGCGCGCGCTCGCGGAAGGCCAATCGCAAGCCATCTCCGCTTGGCGTCAGGCCCGCAGCAAGAAGGACTTCTCGGTGTTTCGGCCCGCGCTCGAGCGGCTGCTCGCGATTCGCCGCGAGCAAGCCGACGCGCTGGGGCACGAAGGCGAGCGCTACGACGCGCTGCTCGAAGGCTTCGAGCCGGGCATGCGCGTCAAACGGCTGGCGCCGGTGCTCACCGCGCTCAAGGAGAAGCTGATTCCGCTGGCGCAGGCGATCGCCGCGCGGCCCGCACCGGTCGATCCGTTCGCCGCGAAGCGCTTCGACACGGAGGCGCAGTGGCGGTTCACTTTGCTGCTCCTCGAGGCGATGCGCTTCGACCTCGAGGCCGGGCGGCAGGACAAGAGCATCCACCCGTTCACCGGCGGCACCCACCCGCGCGACGTGCGCCTCACCGTGCGGCTCGACCCCAAGACGCCGCTCCCGGCCATCTTCGGCGCGCTGCACGAAGGCGGGCACGGGCTCTACGAGCAGGGCTTCTCCGAAGCGCACCACCGGACGCCGATCGCCGCGGCGCCGAGCATGGGCCTGCACGAGTCGCAGTCGCGCCTGTGGGAGAACCTGGTCGGCCGCAGCCGCCCCTTCTGGCGCCACTTCTACCCGAAGCTCCGCGCCGAGTTCCCGAAAGAGCTGGGCGAGGTGAGCGAGGACGTCTTCTGGCGCGCGGTGAACGTGGTGCGGCCGTCGCTCATTCGCGTCGAGGCCGACGAGGTCACTTACAACCTGCACATCGTGCTGCGCTTCGAGCTCGAGCTGATGTTGATGCGCGGCGAGCTCGAGGTCGCCGACCTGCCGGGCGAGTGGAACCGCCGCACCCAAGCGCTGTTGGGCCTTGTGCCCGACAGCGACCTCACCGGCGTGCTGCAGGACATCCACTGGGCTTGGGGCGAGCTGGGCTACTTCCCGACCTACGCGCTCGGCAACCTGTACGCGGCCTCCCTCTTCAAGAAGGCCGGCCAGGCGTTGCCGGAGCTGCCCGCGCAGCTCGAGCGCGGCGAGCTGTCACCTTTGCGCGAGTGGCTGCGCGAGCAGATCCACCAGCAGGGCCACCGCTACTCGGCCGAGGAGCTGGTGCGCCGGGTCACCGGAGAAGGCCTCACCGACCGCGACTTCGTCGAGTACCTCCAGGCGAAGTACTCGACGCTCTACGACGTCGCGCTGTGAGCCCGCTCAATTCCCGGTGCCGCCGCTCGACCCTGGACTGGCCGGCGGGACCGCGCCTTCGGGCGCTGGCGGGGGGCTACTGGGCGTGACCGGCTTTCTGGGCTTGCTCGGAGTGCCCGAGCCACCCGTGCCGGTGTTGGAGTCGGTCGGGCTGTTCAGGTCGTCGGTCGTGCTCCAGCTGTCGGTGGGGCTGTTGCCGGTCGAATAGCTGCCGGTCCCGTTTCCCTCGGTCGGGCCCGTGGCGCCTTCGTCGAGCTCGTCGTCGAAGCCCGAGCCTCCGCTGCCGCTGCGCGGATCCATCTCGGTGTTGGTGTTGCCCGGGCTGGTCTCCGAGCCGCTCGCTCCGCCCGTGCCGTTGTGTGGCGTACCGTTCGTCATCGGCGCCTCCGGGGTGCCGGACTCGGTGCTTTCACGGTGCGCGCAGCCGACCGCCAGGAGCGCGCCCGCACCTACCCCCATCCACCATCGCCAACCCATGCTCTTCATCGTCTCTCCTCGTTGGAAACGCCCTCAGGTGAGGGTCGCCGCGAAGCTAAGGCGCGCGCCGGCGGCTGGCAGTGATCCGATGGATGTCCTGTTTGTCGACTGGGTGCGCGGCTGGGCGCGGGGTTGCCGTCCGCGTGTTAAGGGAGCGCCATGTCACTCATCGTCCCCGAAGCGATGGAAGCCTATGCCCAGGCGCACAGCGAGCCGGTCGCGCCGCTGTTCGAGCAGCTGAAGGAAGAGACGTACCGCACGATGTCGGCGCCGCAGATGCAGGTCGGCCGGCTCGAAGGCGACTTCTTGCGGCTGCTCGTCCGGCTGTGCCAGGCGCGCCGCGTGCTCGAGATAGGCATGTTCACCGGCTACTCGGCGCTGATCATGGCGGAGGCGCTGCCCGATGATGGCGAGCTCATCACCTGCGACATCGACCCGAAGGCGGAGCAGGTCGCGCGCCGCTACTTCGCGCAGAGCCCGCATGGGAAGAAGATCCGCGTCCGCATGGGCCCGGCGCTGGAGACGGTGAAGACGCTCGAAGGGCCGTTCGACTTCGTGTTCCTCGACGCCGACAAGGAGAGCTACGTCGCGTACTACGAGGCCGTGCTCCCGCTGGTGCGGCGCGGAGGGCTCATCGTGGCGGACAACACGCTGTGGAGCGGCCGCGTGCTGGCGCCGAAGGAGCCCAGCGACCACGCCATCGTGGCGTTCAACGCGCACGTCGCGCAGGACGCGCGCGTCGAGAAGGTGCTGCTCACCGTGCGGGACGGGATGACGCTCGCGTACAAGCGCTGAGCGGCGAAGCGGCTACGGCTGGAGCAGCGTGAGGAGCTCGCTGCCGTAGAGCTTGATCCGCTTCTCGCCGAAGTAGGGCAGCACCGCGAGTTGATCCAAGCTCGCCGGAGGTCGCGCGGCCAGCGCCTCGACGAGCGGGTTCGGCAGCACCACCGAAGGCGTCACCTTCCGCTCGGTCGCCTTCTGCGTGCGAAACGCCTTGAGCGCCTCTTCGCGCTTTCGCTTCCCCGAGTCCTGCCCCTTCGACTCCTGCTCGAAGAGCAGCTCGCCGCGCTCGGCTTGTTTTTCGAGCTCGCGGATCATCGCGAGGATCTCCTCGCCGTGCTCGCGGACGATGGCGCCGCGGACGCCCTCGGTGCGCTGCAGCTCCTTGAGCGTGTGCGGCGGCTTCAAGCACATCGCCGTGATGGCGGCGTTCGACAGCACGCGGCCCATCGGCACGTTCGCCGTCTCGCCCCACGCGAGCCGCTTCGCGTGCAACAGCTCCCCGAGCTTGTACCCGACCGCGAGCTGCTGGTTCGACAGGGCCCCGCGCGGGAGCTTCGGTCGAAAGACGGCGATCTCCGGCCGCGCGGTCGCCTCGTCGGCCAGCCGCTGACAATCCAGCTCGACCTCCTCGAGGATGTCGGCCGTGCGGCAGGCCTCGCGCACCTGCCGGCCGATCTCGGTCAGGTAGCGCACGTCGTCGGCGATGTACGCGCGCATCTCGGGCGGGAGCGGGCGAATCGAGAAGTCCGACTGCTGGTGCTCCTTGGCGAGCGGGATGCCGAGCCGCTCGCGCACCAGGTCCGCCAGCCCGACCTTCTGCCAGCCGAGCAAGGTCGCGGCCCGGTGCGTATCGAAGAGCCCCTTCACCCGGACGCCGGCCTCGGCCAGGTACTGGAGGTCACCGCCCGCGGCGTGGAAGAACTTGGTGCGGGTAGGGTCGGAGAAGAGCGTCGCCAGCGGGGCGGCCGTCACCCCGGACGCCAGCGTGTCGAACAGAAAGACCTTCGAGTCGTCGGCCACCTGCACGAAGCACAAGCGCGCGCGGAAGGCGTGCATCGCGTCGGCCTCGACGTCGACCGCCAGCTCCCTGGCCTCGTGGAGCGCCGTGACCGCTTCCTGTGCGGCCTGGGGATTGATGACGTCTTGCGCGTCTTGGGGAAATGCGGCCATGACCTCGAGAAGACCTAAAGCATACTCGATGCCCGGGGTCATCGATCATCACGCCGCCTGTGCTAAAGGCCTTCGGAAGCGATGAGTGAAGTGGCAAGACTGGAGAAGGCGCTGCTCGGCCACGTCGGCCGGGCCATCCATGACTTCGAGATGATCGCCGACGGCGACCGCATCTTGGTGGCCGTGTCGGGCGGCAAAGACTCGTACACCCTCTTGCACCTCCTTCGAGAGCTGCAGCGCAGGGCGCCGGTCCGCTTCGAGCTGGTGGCGGTGAACCTCGACCAGGGGCACCCGGGCTACCCCGGCGAGAAGCTCGAGGGCTGGCTGAAGGCGAACGGCTACGCGTACCGGATGTTGAAGGAAGACACCTACAGCATCGTGCTCGAGAAGTTGAAGCCGGGCCAGACGCAGTGCTCGCTGTGCTCGCGGCTGAGGCGCGGCATCCTCTACAACGCCGCTGTCGACTTGGGCTGCAACAAGATTGCCCTGGGCCACCACCGCGACGACCTGGTCCACACGCTCCTGCTCAACCTGTTCTTCGCGGGCGCGATCAGCTCCATGCCGCCCAAGCTCAAGTCGGACGACGGGCGCAACACGGTGATCCGCCCGCTCTGCTACGCGCCCGAGGCCGAGATCGCCGCATTCGCCGAAGGCATGCGCTTCCCCATCATCCCCTGCGACCTGTGCGGCTCGCAGGAGAACCTGCAGCGCAAGCGCGTGAAGCGCCTGGTCGACGAGCTGGGCAAGGAGATCCCCAACTTGCGCTCGAGCCTTCTGGGCGCGATGAGCAACGTCAAGGCGTCGCACCTGCTCGACCGCAGGCTGTGGTCGTTCAACGATTCGCCGGAACTCCCCGAAAGGAGCGCAGGGCCGTGGCTCGAGAACAGGCAGTGAAGGCGCGGCTGGAGCGCAACGCGGCGCTCGTCGAGGCGATGCTCTTGGCCGCCATGGCCGACGGCAAGGTGTCGGAAGGGGAGATGCAGACGCTCCTCCGGCGCGTCATCGAGCGGCCGGAGTTCGAAGGCACTCGCCCGGACGAGCTGAACGCGCTGGTGGAAGGGTCCGTGCGCGCGCTCGCTTCGGCGAAGAGCCTGGAGACCATCCTCGCCTCGCTGCGGACCCGCCTGCCCGACCACAAGAACCGGATGCTCGCCTTCGGCTTAGCGGCGGCGGTGGCGTTCGCGGATCAGCGCGCCACCCGCGCCGAGCTGGGCTTGCTCAAGACCTTTCAGGCGGCGCTCGGCATCTCGGAGGACGAGGTCGCGCAGATCATCGACGTCATCGAGAGCGGTGGCTCGCTGGCCGAGGCGCTCGGTGAGCCGTCGGAGCGGCTCTACGCCGAGGTGATGGTGCTGGTGTCGGCGGCGGACGGGCACTTGAAGCCGTCGGAGGCGCAAGCGCTGGTCGAGAGCTTCGCGTCCGACCCCATCTTCGCCGACGTCAGCGCGGAGCGGGCGCAGGCCTTCGTCAGCGAGGCGGTCGACGCGCTGGCGGTGGAGGGCCTCCCCAAGCGGCTGACGGTGCTCGCGCACGGGCTCACCACCCACGCGCAGCGGGTGAAGGCGTTCCGGCTGGCGTCGCGCATCGCCAACGCCTCCGGCAAGGCGTCGCGCTCGGAGGGGAAGATCCTCGACCTCCTGCAGGCGACGTTCGGCCTGGCCGACGACGAGGTCCAACGCATTCGCGCGGAGGCTTGAAGACCTTGTCCCAGCCGCCGCCCAGCCCACCTCGCTCTTCGTTCCGCTTCGCGTTGCCGCCCTCGCTGGGGGAGGTCGTGGCGAAGGAGCGCGCGCAGCTGCTCGCGTCCTTTCTGACGCAAGCGCTGGGCCGCACCGCGGAAGTCTCGGTCGAGCCCAGCTATGAGCAGCTCGCGAAGAACCTGCTCGCCAACAAGCTGGACGCCGCGTGGGCGCCGCCCTTCGTGTGCGCGCGCATCGAGGCGATGGGGGTCCGCGTCCTGGTGCGCCAGGTGCGCGGCGGCACCTCGTCGTACCGCGGCGCGCTGATCGCCAAGAAGGGCTCGGGGCTGCGCCTCGACTCGCTCTTCGGCAAGCGCGCCGTCTGGAGCGACCGCGACTCGGTCGGCGGGTACCTGCTGCCGATGGGGCTCCTTCGCGCCAAGCAGTACGACCCTTCGAAGCTGTTCGTCTCTCAAACGTTCGCCGGCTCGTACCGCGCCGCGGTGGAGGCGCTGCTCGCGGGCGATGCCGACGTCACGAGCGTGTTCGCGCCGCCGGCCAAGCCGAACGTCGCAGACACCACCGGCATCTCGGAGGTCGCGCCGGGCGTAGAAGGGGACGTCGAGGTCATCGCCTACACCGACGAGGCGCCGAACGACGGCGTGGCGGTGGCGATGGCCGCTGATCCAAGCCTGGTGACCGCGCTCGAGCGCGCGCTCTTGCAGCTCCACGCGAGCGCCGACGGCGCGAAGCTGCTCGCCGACGTCTTCAACGCCGAGCGCTTCGAGCCGGCCCAGCGCATGGGCTACCGGGCGCTCTACCGCGTCGCGCTCGCGAGCCTGTAGCCCAAGCTCGGCAGGCGCCCGCCTAGAGAAGCGAGGCCTTCGCTGCTCGGCTGGTCCCGGCCTGGGATCGGCGCGGTTGCGTCATTGCCAACCCCATCGGTCGAAAGCAGCTTGATGGTCGGAGGTTGACATGGCGATTGATCAAGCAGTGCGAACCGAACGCAGGCAGTCTTTCTGGGCGATGCCGTTCGTTCTCGGGTTGTTGATGGCCGTGCTCGGCGTCTTCGCGATCGCGAGCGCGCCAGCGACCGGCTTTCTCTCCATCATCGTGCTGGGGGCTTTGTTGGTCGTGGGGGGCGTCATCGAAGTCATTCACGCGCTGACGCATCGAGAGCAGGGGAACAGACTCCTCTATTTGTTGGGAGGCATCTTGTCGGCGGCGGTCGGCGTGCTGTTGATCGCGCGCACGGGCATCGGCCTGGCGGCGCTCACCTTGATGCTGGCGGGCTACTTCGTCGTCAACGGCCTGTTTCATGCGATCGCGTCGATCGTCGACCGCTACCCCCGCTGGGGCTGGGACTTCGTGCTCGGGCTGGTGTCGATTCTGCTCGGCTTCATCGTCTTCTCCCAGTGGCCGGTGTCCTCTCTGTGGCTGGTGGGCACGCTGGTCGGCATCGAGCTCCTCTTCCGCGGCTCGGCTCTGATGGGAACCGCGATCGCCCTGCGCCAGCTCTTCCGCAAGGAGGCGCACGTTCTGCCTTGAACGCCGGCATTGGCGGCGGCTCCGTGAGCACGGTACGGCTCGCAACATCGGCGGTGCCTTGAGAGACCGTTGCGCTGGACTCACCGTGCTCCCAAATACCTCGCACTCGTGAGGGGCTGCCCTCAAGGCCCCTCACGAGCACTGCGAGGACACGGTGACGAACAAACCCATAGCGCCCGTGATGCTGGGACTTGCTGCCGCGGCCGTGTTCTTCGGGGGCGCTCCGGCCTTTGCCCAAGCGCAACAAGAGGACGTGAACGACTACGCCCGCGCGCGGACGTTCGAGGTCGGCGGCGCGCTGACGGGCGACTGGAGCCCGAGTGAGTTTACCTTGGGGATGCGCCCGTCGATCGGCTACTTCATCGCCGACGGGTTCGAGCTCTCGCTGCTCGGCGCGCTCGACTACGAGAACCTTCGAGCCGCCGACGGAACGCGAACCGACGATTTGACCTTCGCGGTGCTGCTCGAGCCCAGCTACCACCTGCCGGTCTCCAGCTCGGTCGCGGTGTTTGGCGGACTGGGCGTCGGCGTCGCGTTCGTGGCCGACCACCCGCTCTTCGACGTGGCGCCGCGGGTGGGGCTCAACATCGAAGTCGGCCGCTCGGGCGTCTTCACGCCGCAGATCAGCGTTCCGATCTTCGTCGGTCGCCGCAGCGACCCCACCGAGCCCACCACCACCGCCAGCCTGAGCTTCGGCGCCGGCTTCACCACCACGTTCTAGGGGGCCCCATGGAAGAGACACTCGACGAAGGCATGATCCCGCCGCAGCGCCAAACCGCGCCCCCGCAGCACACGGGCATGGCGAAGCTGCTCGATAAGATCGAACGGGTCGGCAACAAGGTCCCGCACCCGGCCGTCATCTTCCTCATCCTCATCGGCCTGGTGGTGCTGCTCTCGCACATCCTCTACCTGATGGGCGTGAGCGTGACCTACCAGTCCATCAACCCCGAGACAGATCAGATCGAAGAGATCACCACCCGGGCGCAGAGCCTGCTCTCGGGTGACGGCATTCGCTTCATGTTCGCCGACGTCGTCGCGAACTTCATGAGCTTCACCGCGGTGGGCGTGATCATCGTCGCGATGCTCGGCGTCGGCGTCGCCGACTCGGCGGGGTTGATCGGCGCGCTCATTCACAAGTTGGTGCTGGTGGCGCCGAAGAAGGCGCTCACCTACATCTTGGTCTTCGTCGGCATCGTCTCCAGCATCGCGGCCGACGCCGGCTACCTGGTCTTGATTCCGCTCGCCGCGTCGGCGTTCTTGAGCATGGGCCGGCACCCGCTCGCTGGGCTCGCCGCGTCGTTCGCCGGCGTCGCCGCGGTCTTCAGCGTCAACATTCTTGTCAAGCCGCTCGACGGCATCCTGACCGAGATCACCAACGACGCCATCGCGTTGATCGATCCCACCCGTTCGATCGATCTCACCGCGAACTTCTGGTTCTCGGTGGCCTCGGTGCTGCTCTTGACGGTGCTCGTCGCGCTCGTCACCGACAAGATCGTCGAGCCGCGGCTGGGCGACTACGCGGGCGAGAAGCCGGCTCAGCAGGGCAAGGCGATGACGAAAGAGGAGTCCCGTGGGCTCAAGTTCGCCGCTTGGACGCTGCTCGCGGTCGTGGCGGTCTTTGCCCTGCTCACCCTCCCGCCCGGCGCGGTGCTCCGCAACCCCGAGACCGGCGCCTTGGTCGGCGATTCGCCGTTCATGAACGGGCTGATCGTCGCGATCACCGTGCTGTTCCTCGCGGTCGGCGTCGCGTACGGCATCGGCGCCGGCACCATCAAGAAGATCACCGACGTCACCGGCGCGATGGAGAAGGCGATCGGCGGCCTCGCGGGCCTGCTGTTCCTGCTCTTCATCATCAGCCAGTTCATCGCCATCTTCGGCTACAGCAACATGGCGACCATCGCGGCGGTCAAGGTGGGCGACGCGCTCGAGAACGCCGGGTTCGGCGCGCTGCCCTTGCTCCTGGGCTTCATGGTCGTGGTCGGCGTGCTCGATCTGATCATGACCGGCGCGATTCCGAAGTGGGCGATCTTCGCGCCGGTCTTCGTGCCACTCTTGATGCGGCTGGGCGTCGACCCGGCCGCGGTCTTGGCGGCGTACCGCGTCGGCGATTCGCCGCTCAACGCGGTCTCGCCCCTCAACGCTTACTTCGCGCTCATCGTCAGCTTCGCGGCGAAGTACCAGAAGGGAGCCGGCGTCGGCACGCTGGTCGCCTTGATGCTGCCGTACGTGGTGATCGTCTTCGTCGCATGGGCGGTCCTCCTCGCGCTCTGGCAGATCCTCGGCCTGCCCTGGGGGTTGTGAGCGCATGGACTCGAGCGGAGGCGCCCAGTTCGTCTCGACCGGACAGCTTCCTCCGCCCGAAGACGTTCGCGCCTTGGTGGAAGAAGCGCACCAGCGCTTCTCCTCGAACCGAGAAGGGCAGTGCTCTCAGGTCTACCCGGCGCTCGCGCGGGTCCAGCCCGAGCTGTTCGGCATCTGCGTCGCCGGAACCAAGGGACAGCTCTTCACCGCCGGCGACGCGGAGCACCGGTTCTCCATCATGAGCGTGTCGAAGCCGTTCGTCTTCGCGCTGGTGTGTGACGCGCTCGGGGCCGAGGCAGCGCGGCGAAAGTTGGGCGTCAACAGCACCGGCTTGCCGTTCAATTCGGTGATGCCGCTCGAGCTCGGCGGCGACGGCCGCACCAACCCCATGGTGAACGCCGGGGCGCTCGCCACCACCAGCCTGGTGCCAGGCATCTCGGCGGAGGCCCAGTGGGCCTTCATCCTCGACGGGCTTTCGCGGTTCGCCGGGCGCCGCCTCTCGCTCGATGAGGCGGTGTTCGACTCGGCGTCGAAGACCAATGATCGCAACCAAGGGTTGGCGTGGCTCCTTCACGGCCTGGGCTTGCTCGGGTCGAGCCCCACGCGAGCGGCCGACCTCTACACCCGCCAATGTGCCTTGAGCGTCAGCGCGGTGGACTTGGCGGTGATGGGCGCGACCCTGGCGGACGGCGGCGTCAACCCTGCCACCCAGACCCGCGTCGTCGATGCGCAGGTCTGCCACCACGCGCTCGCGGTGATGGCGACCGCCGGCATGTACGAGACCTCGGGCGATTGGCTCTACGACGTGGGCGTGCCGGGCAAGAGCGGCATCGGCGGCGGCATCGTCGCGGTCGTCCCTGGCAAGGGCGCGCTCGGCACCTTCGCGCCGCCGCTCGACGCCGCCGGCAACAGCGTGAAAGGGCAGCGGGTCGCCCGATTCTTGTCGTCGCGGCTGGGCCTGAGCTTGTTCACCTCCGCGCCCGAGCCCAGGTGAGCCGCGATGAGCACGGGCGTCGCGCTCTTTCTCGCGGTGGCGCTCTTCGTCGCCGTCGTGGCCATGGTCGAGGTCGGCTACCGCCTTCGGAAGCGGGGGCTGATCACCAGCGCGAACGCGACGGCGGTGGGTGGAGTCACCGGCGGCGTCAGCGTGCTGATGGGGTTGGTGCTCGCCTTCGGCTTCTCGAACGCGGCGGAGCGGCTCGAGGAGCACCGCCGGTTGGCGGTGACCGAGGCCAACGCGATCGCCGCGGCGTGGGCGCGCATCGCCTTCTTCGAGGCGCCGGAGCAGGCGGCGATGCGTCAGCTCTTCAGGCGCTACGTCGACGCCCGCATTCACGCGCACGGCGCGCTCCCCGAGATGGAGAAGTACGAGGCCCTGGTCGAGGACGCCGCCGCGCTCCACCAGGACATCTGGGCGCGCGCGGCGTCGGTCGTCGAGAAGAAGCCGGAGCTCGGCACCTTGTTGATTCCGCCCATCGACGCGATGGCCGAGATCGCGACCTACCGCAGGGTGATGGTTCACACCCACGTGACGGCGATGACGCTGGGGTTCATGGTCGGGCTGGTCTTGCTCGGCGCGCTGCTGATCGGCACGTCGGGCGCGGAAGACCACCGCCGAATCTGGCCGTATCGCCTCATCTTCGCCGCGGTGACGGCGACCGCGGTGAGCGTGATCATCGACATGGAGTACCCGCAGACGGCCTTGGAAGGCACGCGTGCCGCCGATGCGCTGCTCGTCGAGCTCCGCGCGTCGATGGGCTGAGCTACTCCTCGCGCTTCGCGCTGAGCGTCGCCCCGAACAGCACGAGGAAGGCGGTCAAGAAGAACCAGACGTTGAGCGCGATGGCCGTGCCGAGGCTTCCGTAGGTTTGGTTGAGCTTGCCGAACGTCTCGACGAACCACGAGAACAGCAGCGACGTGACGACCCAGGCGACCGCGACCAGCGGCGCGCCGGGAGGGGCCCACCGAAAGCGCGCGCCCTTGCGGTCCGGACCGAAGTGGTAGAGCAGCGCGAGCCCGACCAGGAACCCGCCGCCCAGCACGGGCCACCGCCCCAGCGCGAAGAGGCGCTCCTGGGCGATGTCGAGGCCGAGCAAGTCGAGCGCGCGGGGAAGCACCGCCACCAAGCCGATCGCCACGACCGCGGTGAGGATGAGCCCCACCGTGAAGAAGAACGCGATCAGCTTCAGGCGCACGAAGCCGCGGGTCTCTCGTTCGCGGTAGGCAATGTTGAGGGCGCGGAAGAGATAGAAGACCCCTTTCGAGCCGACCCAGAGCGCGGTCACGATGCTCACCGCCGCGCCGACCCCCAAGCTGCCGGCAGAGGTGTGAACGATTTGCCGAAGCTGGCCGGCGAGCAGCAGGCGCACGTCTTCCGGCATGAAGTCGCCGAGCGCGTTGATCTGTCGTTCCACCACCGCCGGATCCGACACCAGCCCGTAGATGGAGATGACCGCCACCAGCAAAGGCGTGCCGCTGAGCAGCGCGAAGAAGGCCAAGCCAGCGGCGATGATGACGATGTTGTCGCGGTCGACGTCCCGCACCGCCTCGACCAACGAGCGACCCCACCGCCGCCAGCGACTCGGCGAGAGGCGCATGGGCGCTACGTCCCTGTCGAAGCGCGACGGGCGGCGCGCACCACCCAGAAGGCCACCGCCAGCGCCAGCACCAGGGCCGCCAGGCTCAGCAATGACGTGGCGCCCGACGACGACGTGTTGAGCACGATGATCTTCTGCGCGATCGCGATGAGAGAGACCTCGAGCACCACCTCGACGTGGATCACCCTCTCGTAGAGGAAGGCCTTGAGGGTGACGATCAGCTCCATGCCGATCAGCACGAGCAGGAAGAAGCCGAACAGCTCGAACATCTCCTCGACGTCGAGCAGGAGCGTCTGCAGCGACGTCAAGTCGCGGACCAACAACCACCCGAGCTCGAGGGTGGTGATGGCGACGATCAGCATGAGGAAGCACATCAACACCAGGACGACGACGTGCTCGAAGTCTTTGACGATCTGCGTGACGCGTTGCTCACCGGGCGGCCGAAACTTGGGCGTCGGTGGCGGGCGCTCCGAGGGGGCCATCGAGCGGCTCTAGTGGCGGGTCTGCGCGGGCGGGGTGAAGGCGGCGATGAGCTCCAGGAGCAGGCGCGCCCCGTACCCCGAGGCGCCTTTCGTTCGCCACGTCTCGTCGCGCTCCACCCGCGCGGTGCCGGCCATGTCGATGTGCGCCCAGGGCACCCCGGCGACGAACTCTTCGAGGAACAAGGCCGCGGTGATCGCGCCGGCGTTCTCGCCGCCGACGTTCTTCATGTACGCGATCTCGGACTCGAGCTCCGGGCGGTAGCTCTTGTCGAGCGGCAGCTGCCAGACGGTCTCGCCGGTGCGCTCACCGGCGGCCTTCACCTGCTCGACCAGCGCCTGGTTGTTGCCGAACACCCCGGCGGTGCGGACGCCGAGCGCGCGCTGACAAGCGCCGGTGAGCGTGGCGATGTCGACGATCGCGTCTGGGCGAGGCGTCTGTTCGGTCGCGAGCACCAGCGCGTCGGCCATCACCAGCCGACCCTCGGCGTCGGTGTTGATGACTTCGACCGTCTTGCCGCCTCGAACCGTGAGCACGTCGCCCAGCTTCATCGCCGTGCCGGAAGGCATGTTGTCGGTGCACATCAGGTAACCGGTCACGGCCGACCGACAGCCGATGGACGAGAGCGCGGTCATCGCCGCGAGAATCGCGCCGGCGCCGGACATGTCGCCCTTCATCGTCGCGTGAACCAGGTCGTTCGGCTTGAGGCCCAACCCGCCGGCGTCGAACATGATGCCCTTGCCCACCAGGGCCAGGTGGCCGATCGGGTCGATCGCCTGGCCGCGCGCGTCTCGGGGTTGGTAGGTCAGCTTGATCATGCGCGGCGGCTCGGCGCTGCCCGCGTTGACGCCGAGCAAGCCGCCGCAGCCCAACTTGGCGAGCGCTTCGCCGTCGAAGAGCTCCACCTGAAGGCCGCTGCCCTGTGCGAGCGTTTCGGCGAGCTCGCCCAGCCGCGTCGCGGTGAGCAACGACGCCGGCGCGTTGGCGAGGTCGCGCGCGAGCCAGGTCACACCAGAGGCCACGCGGCCGCGCTCCAACCCTTGCTGCGCCTCGTCGAGGTCGACGCCGTCCTTCACGAACGTCAGGCTCTCGATCGCGCGGCCGTTCTGCGCGGGCCGTTGATAGGCGAGGTACCGGTAGCGGGAAAGCAGGATGCCTTCGGCGAGCGCCTGCGCCGCCAACCCGGAGGGCACGCCGCCCGTGTCCGGCAGCAGCAAGGCGAGGCGGGTCTTGGTGTGCGCGGCTCGGGCGAAGGCCGCGGCCGCGTCGCGAAGCTTGCCGAGGTCGAGCTGACCTCGGTCGCCGACCCCGATCGCCACGACCGGCGGTCCCTTCGAGCGAGGAACCACCAAGACTTGTCCCGCCTTGCCTTCGAAGCCGGCCGACAAGAGCGCCTCGCGGTCGACGCCGAGCTTGTCCAAGAGCTCGGGTGACGAAGCGTTGGGGTCGACGAACACGCCGATCACGTCGGCATCGGCGGGAATCGACGGAGCCGTGGTGAACCGCGTCGTCGAGCGCCCCTCGAGTGAAGGAGCGGGGTGAAACGTCGACTGCGCTCGAGAATGAAGTGACGTCAACATGAGCAGCCTCCACGCCTTGATGAGCCGGCGGTCTTCGCGTGCGCCCAACGTGGACACGGGCACGCGGCAGGGCAACGGCGCGTCGAGGCGCTACCCACTGCGCAGCTGTTGGGGGTGACTGTGAAGCGACCCGCACTCGCTGCTCGAAAGACAGGCGCTTCGCTCGTTTTTGGAGATCTCGTTTCCGGTGGCCGCGCGCCGGGAGGCTCAGGCGTGCGTCACGAGTAGAACTCGATGATACGCGCGAAATCGATGGGGATCGGCAGCTCGTCACCCGACGGTCGACTCCGCACCTTGAACGCGAACGGCTCGGAGTGCACATCGAGGTGATTGGGCGCCTTTCGGTGCGACGTGCGGCCCAGGACGTCGACGAACAACGGGTGCTGGTGGAAGCGCTCGTTGAGCGTGACGGTGTTGCCAGGTTTGAGCTCGGTGCGAGGGAAGCTCACCTTGTTCCCGTCGACCGAGAAGTAGCCGTGGCGCACGAACTGCCGCGCTTGCCGCATGCTGGTGGCAAAGCCCGCTCGCCAGACCATCGCGTCGAGGCGTGACTCGAGCAGCGCGGCGAGCCCCGTGGAGGCGCTGGTGCGGCTCGACTTCGCGCGCTCGACGTACCGGGCGAACTGCCGCTCCATCAGCTCGTAGACGAGCTTGGCCTTCTGCTTCTCCCGCAAGCGAACGCCGTAGTCGGTGACGGGCGTCTTGCTCGTCGGGCCGTGCTGGCCTGGTGGATAGGGCCGTCGAACCGTCGGGTCCTTGTCGCTCGGCTTTTCGGTGATGTGGCTCAGTCCGACGAAGAGTCTGCGTGCGCGGCGTCCGCGGGGTCCGGTGTTTCGTGCCATGGGCTGAATCTAATATTGATAGTGATAATCAAAGTCAATATGGCCGCGGCGCACCGTCACTTCGGATCAGGTCGTGCGGTCGGGCAGGGCGCATTCGCCCTCGTCGCAGCCCGCGCCGGCTTCCGGCCGAGGCGGGTTCGGTCCATGGCTCGGCTGGGACCGGGCCTCCAGGAGCAAGGTCTGCAGCTCCGCCCCGAGCGCGAGGTCCTCGTGCGCGCCGAACACCTGGCGCCGGAGGCGGCCGTGCGCGTCGATGAGCACGGTCGTCGGCGTGCCTTGCATGGCGTACGCCTTCATCGTCTGCGGGATGGGGTCGCCATTGGGATCGGGCGCGTCGACGCCGACGGGGAAGTGGACGCGGTACTCGTGGAGGAAGGCGCGCAGCGATTCGAGCTTCATCGCGTCGTGGTGCTCGAACACGGTGTGCAGGCCCACGACGACGAGCGGCGCGCCGGCGAAGAGCTCGGCGACGCGCTGCGCCTGGGGGATGCCCCTCGCGACGCAGCCAGGGCAGAGCATCTGGAACGCGTGGAGCAGGACGACGCGCCCCCGAAGCCGCTCGAGCGTGAGCGGCTCCGGGGTGTTGAGCCAGTCGGTCGTCCGCCATTCGGGAGCGGGCCGCGGCTTCATCAGAAGTCTCCGTCCTTCACATACGGGTGGCTCCACAAGGTGACTTGCAGCAGGCACGACTTCACCCACGCGCCGTACATCTTCTCGACGTCCTCGGCCGAATGCCCCTTCTTCGCGAGAAAGGGGCGCAGCGTGAACGTCACCGGGAAGATGAGCGCGAAGAGGTTGCGGAACGGCACGATGTCCGTCGACGCCGCACCGTCGGTCTTGTTCTTCTTCGAACGGTGGTGGCGAAGGCCAACCTCGTGCTGGTAGTCGAGCCACTTCTGGTCGTACTCGGCGCGGGCGGTGTCGAGGATCCACTGCCCGAAGCGCTTGCGGACGGCGCCGAGGTAATCGCCGAGCGGCTTGCCGTCCGCCTTGCCCGTGAACGAGGCCAAGAGGTGGGGCTGGCTGCCGACGAAGCCGTACCAGACGTCGAGGATCGCCTCGACTTCGTCTTTGACGACGTCGTGCGACATGCGCAGGTGCTTCACGTCCTCATCGCCGAAGAGAACGCTCGCCTTCAGCTGCTCGAAGTCGGCGTGCGTCACGGGCGAGCGCGCGACCGCCGAGGTGCCGAGGGTGTAACCAGGGATGTTGCTCACGTCTTCTCCTTCTCGGAGCAAAGCTCCGCTCTTGCCGTCAGCCGAGGCGCATGAACTGCTCCCAAAGCCTGCGTCGCGCCGTGTCGTCCGCCAGCGCGTGCTCCGGGCAATCGACACGGAGCTGGTCGCTGGCGAGCGGAGCGTCGACGAAGGCGCAGTGGTGGGGCGACGGGCCTGCGCGCACGTTCGGACGGAAGTGCGCACACGTCACGCACATGCCGCTCAGCGGAACGAGCCCTTGCTCCTGGAGCGCGCGGATCATCCTCATGACGCCGGCGAAGAACGCCCGCTGCTCGTCTGGCGAAAGGTCGGAGATCGCCTCGGCCATGAACTCCGGCCACGAGCGAGCGCGGGCGCCGAGGCTGGCGCCCTTCTTCGTGGGGGTCAGCAGGCTCGCGCGCGGGTGGCGCGGGTCCGGGGACCTTTGAGCGAGCTTCTTCTCGACCAGGACGCGGACGGAGTCGCTGATGGTCGGGAGCGTCACACCCAGCCGCGCGCTCAGCTCGGTGCCCGTCAGAGGCCCATGCGCCACCAGCGCCGCGAGGATCTGCCCCTGCGTCGCGGACAACCCTTCTTCGTTGGCCTGCTGCCACGCCTGCTGCTTCATCGCGAGCCCAATCTTGTGCAGGCCCGTCGCGATGCGCGTCGCGAGCGGCTCCGCGTTCTTCTCGAAGTACGGGGGGCGGGAGCTGCTCATGGCCCCATAGGTTACTTAGGACTCCTAAGTTGTCAACCTCCGGGCTTGGGGAGCGCCGTGTCGCGCTCCGGGCGACACTCGATTCACTCGCATCGCTTGACGGCGTATCGTCACCCGTTTAAACGAACGGGCGCGTCATGAAGAGCTGGCTCGCACAGGGTGGGTGTCGGTGTTGTTGAACGCGACCGCGTTCACCTGACCCCATCCATGTCCTTCGCGGTCGCAACCTGCGCGCGGCCCGAGCCTTCCAGCGAGCCTCTGCATGTCCGTCCCTGGTGTCATTCCCGCGCTTCGTCCGTCCCCGCCCATGCTCCGCGTGGAGGGGTTGCGCTGCATCTACATGACGAACCGGGAGTTCGTCGTTGCGTTGCGCGACGTCAGCTTCGCGCTTCAACCTTGCGAGCGCCTCGCGGTCGTCGGCGAGAGCGGCGCCGGTAAGTCGACGCTGCTGCGCTGCTTGAGCCTGCTGATGCAACCGACCGCCGGCTCGGTCGAGGTCGACGGCCGTCATCTGACGTCGCTCGAGACAGGCGAGCTCGAGCTCGCCCGCCGGCGCATCGGCATGGTCTTCCAGCACTTCGCGCTGCTGCAGCGGCGCACGGTGCGACAGAACGTCGCGCTGCCGCTCGAGCTCGCCGGCGTCGACCCGGTGGAGCGCTCCCGCCGGGTCGACGAGCTGTTGGCGCGCGTCCGGCTCAGCGACAAGGCCGACGCGTACCCCGCGGAGCTCTCGGGCGGCCAACAGCAGCGCGTCGGCATCGCCCGCGCTCTTGCCCACGCGCCGCGCGTACTGCTGTGCGACGAGCCGACGTCGGCGCTCGACGCCGAGACCGCGCGGCACATCGTCGCGCTGCTGGACGAGCTCTCGAAAGACCTGCACCTCACCATCGTCTTCGTCACCCATCAGCTCGAGTTGGTGCGCTCGCTCGCCGACGTGGTGGCGGTCCTCGAGGGCGGCTCGCTGCGCGAGCTCACGCCCGTCGCCGAATTCTTCGCCCGTCCCCGCTCCGCGGCCGGACGGCGCCTGCTGCTCCCGGAGCCCCAGATGAAGCTACCCCACTCCCTCCTCACCGAAGCGCGCAGCCGCATCGGCGTAGGTCCTTCGACGCTGCTGACCTTCGCCATCTCGTCCAACGACACCACCCGCGTCATCTTCCAGGCGCTCTCGGAGCACCGCTCGCTGCGGGTCGACATCGTGGGCGCGAACATCGAGTCGGTGCGCGGGCGCTCCGTCGGCGCGTTGTCGCTGCTGGTGCATGGGGAGCCGCCCGTCATTCGCGCGGCGCTGGCGGCGCTCGATCGGCAAGGCATCGTCGTGGAGGTGGTGGGCCATGTCCTCTCCGCTGCGTGAAGCGCTGTGGTTGGCGTCGTTCGAGACGCTGTACATGGTGGCCGCCGCGTCGGCGCTCGCGGTGGCCGTCGGCTTGCCGCTGGGCCTCCTGCTGCTCGTCACCGGGCCGCGGCACCTGGCGCCCAACGCCGCGCTGCACCTGCTGCTCGGCGCGGCGGTCAACGCCACGCGCTCGACGCCGTTCATCATCCTGCTGGTGTCGGTGATTCCGCTGACGCGGTGGCTGGTCGGCACCAGCATCGGCACCACCGCGGCGATCGTGCCGCTGGCGATCGCCGCCGCGCCCTTCGTCGCCCGGCTCTACGAAGAGGCGCTGCGCCAAGTCGCTCCGTCGACCATCGAGGCGGCGCGCGCGTTCGGCGCGACGCGCTGGCAGATCATCACGCGCGTGCTCCTCCCCGAGGCCATCCCGGGCCTGGTGACCGCAACCACGGTGATGGTGGTGAGCCTCGTCGGGGCGTCGGCGATGGCGGGCGCGGTCGGCGGGGGAGGCCTCGGCGACCTCGGCATTCGCTACGGCTACCAGCGCTTCCAACCCGCGGTGATGGTCGCGGTCGTCCTCGTTCTCGTGGCGCTCGTGAACGGCGTGCAGTGGGCGGGCGACCGCGCCGCGCGGCACTTTTCCAGAGGAGCTCGCAACCCATGATGAAGGAACTCACGTCGGTGCTTCTCGTCGCCCTGGCGATCGCGTCGGTGGGCTTCGCGAAGGAGAAGAAGAAGCCCTTGCGCGTGGGCGTGACGTCGGGGCCGCACGCGCAGATTCTCGAGGTCGTCGCCGCCGAGGCGCTCCAGCGGGGGTTGCGCATCCAGGCGGTGGAGTTCTCCGACTACGTGCAGCCCAACGCCGCGCTCGCCGACGGCAGCCTCGACGCGAACAGCTTTCAGCACCTGCCGTACCTCCAACAGCAGAAGAGAGACCGCGGCTATCGCATCGAGCCGGTGGGCACGACGGTGACGTTCCCCATCGCCGCGTACAGCACCCGCGTGAAGCGCCTCGATGACCTGCCCAAGGGCGCGGCGCTCGCGATTCCCAACGACCCCACCAACGGCGCGCGCGCGCTCAAGCTGCTCGAGGTCGCTGGGCTGCTCCGGCTGCCGAAGTCGCGCGGGTTCGACGTCACGCCCTTCGACGTGGAGTGGACCCGCGGCGGCTATGCCATCAAGGAGCTCGACGCCGCGCAGCTGGCGCGCGCCCTGCTCGACGTCGACCTGGCGGTGATCAACACCAACTACGCGCTCGAGGCGGGGCTCGACCCGTTCCAGAGCCTGATCCGCGAGTCCGCGCAGTCGCCGTACGCCAACGTCATCGCGGTGCGCGCGGGTGACGAGAACCGGCCCGAGGTGAAGGCGCTCGTCGAGGCGTACCGCTCGCCCGCGGTGCGCGCGTTCATCGAGAAGAAGTTCAAGGGCGCCGTCGTTCCCGCCTGGTGACGTGACGCCATGGTGCTCGGCCCTTCGCTGCTCTCGAGGATCCTCGAGCTGATGCATTGGCACGGCGCGGCGCTCGTCGCCGCGCTGGCGGTCGCGGCGTGGGTGGCCAACGCCCTGCTGAGCCGCCGCTGGAACGAGGCGCGGCGCCGACTGATGGCGGCGCAGTTCCGCGCGCTGCGCAACTCGCTGGTGCTGGGCGGCCTGCTCTGGGCGAGCGGTCAGGCGCTCATTCATGCCAGGGCCGTCGACTGGCTCGTCGCGGGCGTGGGGTTTCTGGTGGTCGTGGCGTGGCTCTACGCCGGGCTGCGCGTCGCGAGGGTGTTCGTCTTCGAGTGGCTCTTCGCCACCAGCGCGCGGGAAGGCGTGCCGCTCCTTCTGGTCGACATCTTCACCATCGTGGCGTCGGCCGTGTCGTTCGGCGCGTTGCTGCACGCCGTGTTCCTCATCGAGGTGACGTCGCTGTTGGCGACGTCGGCGGTGGTGTCGGTGGTGCTTGGCCTCGCGTTGCAGGACACGCTGGGCCAGCTCTTCGCCGGCATCTCGCTGCAGCTCGATCGCCCGTTCCGCCTGGGGGACTGGGTCGAAGTGCGGTCAGGCAGCGAGCGCATCAGCGGCCAGGTGCTGGAGGTCTCTTGGCGCGCGACGTTGCTCCTCGCCATCAGCGAAGAGCTCATCACCATCCCCAACAAGGTGATGGCGCAGGGGCTGGTGCTCAACTTCTCGGGACGCGAGCGGCCCTTCGTGCGCGGGCATCTCTTCCGCCTGCCCCTCGACGCGCCGCTCGCGCTCGCCAAGCAGCTGCTCACGCAGGCCGCGCTGGAGACCCAGGGCGTGTTGGCCGAGCCCCGGCCGGTGCCGCTGCTCATCGAGACGACCGAATCGTGGGTCACCCTTAAGATGATCAACTTCGTCAGCGACTACGGCCGCCAATACGTCATCGGCGATGCCTATCAGACGCGGGCGCTGGAGCTGCTCGCGGCGCACGGCATCCAGCTCGCGGCGCCGCGGCTCCAACTCCTCGGGCATCGAGGCGAGCGCGGCCGTGAGCCCGCGGACGAAGCCGCGTGAGCTTGGAAAATCAGAAGCGAATGCTCCAGCGCACCTGCGCCGTCGTCCGAGCGTCCGGCACCAGCACCAGGTCTTGCGTCGAGGGGCCGGCGGACGCCCAGCGGTAGACGCCAAAGCCCGAGAGCCCCAAGCCGCCGACGCCGAGGCCGACCGAGACAGGCATCAGCAGGCGCGCGAGGTCGAAGTCGGCGCGCGTCACGGTGGGGTTCTCGGCGTTGGGCTGACCCGGCTGCTGCAGACCCCACGCCTTCGACACGCGCGCCGCGTGCAGCGCCCCGAACGTCCCGCCCACCATCATCAAGACGCCGCCGCCGACCATCAGCGCGCCGCTCATGCGGCTGGGGGACGCCACCTCGCGCGCCGCCTCGGGCGTCGGCCGCGCCTGTTCAGGCAGCGCTTCGGCGCGCGGCGCCGCCTTCGCCTGCTCCACCGGCGCGCTCGAGGCGGCGGGCATGCGGAAGGTGAGCTCGACGATTTTCCCCGCATAAATGACGGTCGACTCGACGACCGAGCGGCCATCCGCCGCCACCACCTCGACCTGGTGGCGTCCCACCGGCATCGCCGTCTTGAGCGGGGCAGGGCCCATGTCGCGGCCGCCCACCTTGACCTCGCACCCCGGCTCGCTGGCGCTCACCGACAGCGTGCCCGTGACGCCGCGCCGCGCCTCGTCGAGCAGCTCGATGAGACTCGGGCTGACGCGGCCCGGGTCGAGCGAGGCGAGCGGGTCGTGCCGCAGCGCGCGGGAGAAGGACTCGAGCGCCTGGTCGTTTCGTCCGAGCGCGTACGCACACTCGCCGGCCAGGAGCATCGCCTCGGCCTTGGCCGCGTTGCTGCGCGCCTGGCGGTACACCCGCTCCAGCGTCTTGCGCGCCTGCTCGAACCTGCCCACCGCCATCGCGCGCTTGGCGGCGGCGAGCGTGTCACCCGCCGGGGCGCTCTTCTTGCCGCGCGGAGCGGCGAGGGCGGTGAGCGGGACGAGCAGCACCAGCGCCAGCGCGGCTCCCCTCACGTCGGCCGCTTCTTTCCTGTCGCTGAGCGGCTCTTCCCGGCGGCGCTCGGCGCCTTGGTGGTCGACCTGGGCGCCTCCGTCCGCCCGCCCTGCGAGCGCTCTTCGCTCGCGAGCTCGCTTCGGTACAGCTCGCGCATGAACGCCGACAGGTGCGCGTTGGTGGCCGGCAGCCGCTGCTGCACGAGGAACTCTTCGAGCGCGAGCTGAAACTCCCCGGCGCTTTGAAACCGCTCTTGTCGCTTCTTCGACAGCGCCTTGAGGACGATCGCGTCGATCGCCTTGGGCACGCCCTTCACCACGGTGGAGGGCGGCGGCACCTTGTCGTTGATGATGGCCTTCAGCGTCGCGGCGTCGTTCTCGCGCTTGAACAGCCGCTCGTGCGTCAAGGTCTCGTAGAAGACGATGCCCAGCCCGAAGATGTCGCTGCGCCAGTCCAGCTCCTCGCCGCTGGCCTGCTCGGGCGACATGTACGCGTACTTCCCTTTGATGGCGCCGGTCATCGTGACGCTCATCTTCCCCGCCGCCTTGGCGACGCCGAAGTCGATGAGCTTCACGTTGCCGTTGAAGCCGATGAGCACGTTCTGCGGCGAGACGTCGCGGTGGATGAGCCCCAAAGGCCGGCCCGCGCTGTTCTTCACCCGGTGCGCGAAGTCCAAGCCGGCGGCCGCGTCTGCGAGCACCCGGCACTTGAGCGCGAGCGGCATCCCGCCCAGCCGGTCGAGCGCGTGCAGCGCCACCGCGCGCAGGTTCTCGCCGTGCACGTACTCCATCGCGATGTAGTGGATGCTGTCGACCTCACCCAGCTCGTAGATCTGCGCGATGTTCGGGTGATTCAAGTGCGCGGCGATGCGCGCCTCGTCGAAGAACATGTGGATGAAGTCTTCGTCCTCCGACAGGTGCGGGAGGATTCGCTTCACCACGACCCGCTTCTCGAAGCCGCCCGGCCCGATGTGGCGCGCCAGGTAGATCTGCCCCATCCCGCCCGTGGCGAGCTTCTTCACCAGCTGATAACGGCCGAAGTTTTCCTGCATCTGCGGGGGTCGGGACGAAGCGGTTTCCCGTTGGGGATATCACGAGCTCCTAGGCTGCGTCCCCACTCTGTGGCTTCCAGCCCAGGGGGGCGCGCCGCAGGTGCTCTCAGTGTCCCGCAACCGACCGAACTGCGTCTGCCGCGACCGCTCAAGCGCTGTTGCCCTGACTGTGCTCTTCACAGTTCGCAATTCTTTTTCCTCCACTTCGCACGCGATTGCGTAGCGTGAGGTGTCCGAGTCGGGAGGAACGCTCATGGCCCCGAAAGCCGCCGCCAAGAAGGCGCCAGTCAAAACGCAGAAGAACAAGGCCTCCGTCACCGAATTCATCGCCGCAGTCCAAGACGACGCCAAGCGCGCAGATGCCAAAGCGATCGACAAGATGCTGCGCGAGGTCACCGGCGAGAAGCCCGCGATGTGGGGGCCGTCGATCATCGGCTATGGCTCGTACAAATACACGAACACGATGGGCGAGGCGTATTGGCCGAAGATCGGCTTCAGCCCACGCAAGGGCGTGACCGTGCTCTACATCGTGCCGGACCTCCTCGCGTCCGATCCGCTGATGAAGAGGTTGGGTAAGTACAAGAATGGAAAGAGCTGCCTCTACATCAACAAACTCGCCGACGTGGATCAGAAAGTGCTGCTCGCACTGGTCAAGCGTTCGTGGAAGTACATGAGCGAGAAGTACGGGTAAGAAGCTCGTGAGCCGACTGGAGACTCGAAGCTTCACGCTCAATGAAGCATCGTCTTCGGCCCGCTCTGTCGCGCGCGCTCAACTTTTAACGGCGAGAGCTTGGCCAGCCGAGCCTCGTCGATCACCGAACCGCGTTCGGGAATCGCCAAGCCGCTCTGCGCCCATTCCGGAACGAAGAGCAGCGCCTGCGCCGCGCCCGTGTACCCAAGCTGCACCAGCGAATCAGCCTCGAACGTTCGGCAGCGTTTCTCGCAGCAGGTAAACGACTCGACCACCCGATAGAGCCCTTCACTCGGCAGCGCCACCAGCGTTTGCGCCCACGCCTCGTTCGGAATCGGAATGCCCTGGTCGTGCCAAATCGCTTGATTGTTCGACCAAGTGTGCGGCGTATAGATGCCCGCGCCTGGGTCACCGTGGTTGTGAAAGTAGACGAGGCGGCCCGCCGGTACGTCTTGCCCGAGCGGCGCGGTGGTGCGGTACAAACCACAAGGAGGAAGCGCCATAGAGGCCGCGAAGCATAATCCGAAAGTCTCTGCCACCGATGCGCGGTGGGGCCTCGCTACGTGCGGACCAAGAGCTCGACCTTCATTCTCTGCCCGGTGTTGGCGAACAAGTATCCGCCGCAACCGGTGCGAGACTGCGCGCTCTTTAGGCCCTTGCCGCCGAGCCCCTGACCGGACAGCTCAACCTGAAGACTCAGCTCGGGCCTGTCGATGATGGGCATGCGTTGAGCCACACGAGAGCCGTCATGGCCCCGCGCCGCAGGTGCTGCGGTAGCGCACCTCGACCGTCTGGCCTGGCCGCGGCACGTCGGCCCCTGAGAACACCACCGCGTTGCGGCCGGCGTCGTACGCGTAGCCGCGCGCCGGCTGACCATCGACCCGCACCTCGAGCAGGGCCGGGTCGGACGGCACGCTCGAGAGCCGGAAGTCCTCCTGCAGCCCCAGCGCTTGTTGCGTGAGCAGGTCGAGCAGGCCGCCGTAGCTGCCCGCGCACACCGAGAGGGTGGTGCCGCCGGTGCGGCTCGCCAGCGCGGCGAAGCGGGGCCCCGGCGGTCCCGCCGTCTGGCAGCTCGCGTCGGTGGGGACGATGGCGTGCGCCGTCACCCGGTGCGACATGTCCGGCCCTTTGAGCATCTGCAGGAGCTGCACGTAGCTCTCGACGTCGAAGCCGGAGTGGTCGTCTTCGTCCGCCAGGAACACCACCGAGAGGCGCGCGGTGGCGCGCAAGAGCCCCAGGTTTCCGTCGTTGGGCTGCGGGGTGCGCGGATCATCGGGCTGATCCACCAGCGGCGGCGAGAGCGCGGCGCGCATCGTCTCGAGCCCCTGCACCAGGTTGTGGCAGACGCCGACGCCCAGGTTCTGCTGCAGCGTCGAGGCCGCGCCGCCGCTGCCGCCCGACACCACGCGCGGCCGGCTGCCGTCGACCGGGAAGAGCCGTCCCGCCTCGCCGCCCTCGGCGCCGCCCGGACAGACGGGGCTGCGCGGCACCAGACCGGTCGTGGTGACGCCGGCGCGCAAGCTGACGCCCCGCGTCGCCGCGGTCGACAGCCACGCGGGCATCTCGGCCGACAGCCGCGCCTGGTACGGCTGCATCGTCGTCGCGTTCGACACCACGAAGAGCACGTCCAGCTCGTCCTGGGTGCCTTGCGTGAACCGCTCGGTCTTGAAGCCGTCGTGGTTCGTCTCGCCCAGCATGGGGATGAGCAGCGGGTGCGGCTCGGTCGCCGCCTTCACCCACAACGGGCTGTAGTGCTGTCCGTGCACGGTGCGCGCGTACGTCGCGAGCAGCTCGAAGCCTTCTCCCGCCTGCAAGACGAGCGGGGTGGCCGGCGGCCCCACCAGCGTGAACTGCTGGCTCGTGCCCGGGCCCACCTGAACGCTCTCCACCGTGACCGGGAACGGGCACTGGTTGCTCACGAAGGTGCGGCGCGGCTCGGGCGCGCAGTCGTAGCGAATGGCGCCGAAGTCCAGGTACGGCGGCGCGGCGGCCAAGCAGGACGACATCGCCACCGCGGCGAGCGGCAGCCGGAAGATGGGCTGCGCCGGGTCGTTCACCGCCAGCTCCAGCTCGCCCGCGAAGGCGCCCGGCACCGGCGAGCGGAAGGCGACCTGCGCGGCGAAGGAGTCGTTCTGGATGATGACGCCGCCGGTGAGCGCGCCGCCCGGCATGAAGAAGGCGCCGCCCGCGTCGTTCGAGAGCCGAATCTCCTTGACCGCGCACTCGTTGACGCCGGTGTTCTCGAAGCGGAAGCCCAGGACCGCGCCGCGGCCGGTCGGCACCGCGCCGAAGTCGAGCCGGTCTTGCGGCAGCACGCGGAACGAGCAGGGGCCGCCCTGCCGCGCGCGGCCGGTGAGCACGATGGTGCGGCGCGGGTGGAACACCTCGTTCGAGACGAAGGTCAGCTCGGCCCGCATCTCGCCGGTCCGGTCCGGCTCGAAGAACACGCGGAGGTCGAGCGCGTCGGCGCCCGGCGCCAGGGGGATGCCCTGCGCCTCGAGCTGGGGCCAGGCCGAGCTCGGGCTCCAGGGGAAGACCTGGGCGCCCTTGAACGGGCGCGACACCTCGAAGGCGCTCACGTCGCCCGCCGCCTCCACGCCCAAGAACAGCAGCGTCCCGGTCACGCCCGCATTGCTCAAGCGCACCACGCGCTCGACCTTGCCGCCCACCGGCAGCTCGCCGAAGTCGATGGCCACCGGCGCGATCGCCAGCTGCGCCGCGCCGCCGGTGGCGTCCAGGTCCACCTGCGCGGTGCGCGCGCGGTCGGAGTCGTACCGCACGGTCAACGCGCCCCGCGACGGGCCCGCGTGGCGCGCGGCGTACTCCATGTCGAGCTGCACCGTCTCGCGCGGCTCCACCCAGCGGTCCTGCACCGCGGTGAGCGGCCGGAACGCGTGGTCGCTGGTGATCAGCTGCGACAGCTTCACGCCGCGCCAGGTGATGTTCGTCGCGCGCGTGTACGAGCGGCTCGTCTCGTGCACCGGCACGTCCTCGAACGGAATCGGCGCTGGGTCGAAGCTGAAGGCGTGCGGCACCGAGTTGCCGACCAGCGTCGAGCCCTGGGGCGTGCAGGTGCTGCACGCGGTGCCCTGGAGCGTCGCGCGCGCGCCGCCCAGCGCGGTGGGGCGGAACGTGAGCGTCACCTTCTGCGACGTGAGCGGCGGCACCGTCACCTCGCCGCCCGAGAAGAGCGCCGCGTGCGCGCCGCCCACCCGCAGCGCCTGCGGCAGCTCGATCGGGTTCTCCACCGTCACCTCGAGCGTGCGCTCCGAGTCCACCTCCAAGTTCTCGAAGTCGAGCACCTCGGGGATGAAGCGCAGCGGGGCGGGCGTGCCCACCCCCCGGAACGACAGCGTCCGCTCCGGCGCCTCGTCGGCGTCGGTCACCACGTGCACCAGCTCCCGGTGCGCGCCTTCGCTCAACGGCCGAAACCCGACCACCACCTGCTTCTCTTCTCCCGGCATCACCCGCCCCGGGTCGAGCGCGACCTGAAACGACAGGTTGCCTTCGACGCCGAGCGCCTCGAGCGCGGTGAACGGCACCACCCCCACGTTGCGGATGGTCACCGTCTCGTACCGCCAGATGCCGACGGGCACCTCGCCGAACTCGAGCGCGGATTGCTCGAACACCGCCGTCGCGCCGAGCCGTCGCATCTTCTGCGGCTCGTGGCAGCCCGCGGCCCCGAAGAGCACCACCAGCGCAATCGTCCCCACTCCCCGCACGCCATCCATCGGAAGTTCGCTCCTCTGGCGCGCTCATCATCCAAACCGCGTACCGAGTTGATCAGCCGACGCTGTTCACCGCCGCGACGACCCGTGGCGCGCTTGGAGTGTCGGCTGCCGCGCGCTCGGTCATAGGGTGTGGGCCTGGGCAAACTTCTTCCTGTCAAAACGACTGGGCGAAATGGCCGGCCGTTCAGCGCTCACGGACAGCCGGTGAGCGAAGTGATCCAACCGCCGATCACCTGCGTGCCCACCGGATCCACCACCGCGCTGCCCAAGGGCGGCATCCGGTACGCGTCGAGCGCGTGCATCCGCACCGAGAGGAGCGACTGCGCGGGGCTGCCGGGCGCGAGCAGCTTCGCGTCGGAGCGCCCCAGCGTGCCGTGCTGCGGCGCGACGTTGCACACGCCCATCTCGTCGAGCGTCCGCGCGTGGCGGAAGTCCGCCGGGCCGCGCCCCGCGCCCGCGCGGTGACAGCCCGAGCAGTTCGCGTGCAGGTACGCCCGCGCGCGGAGCTCCAGCGCGTCCGTGCCTTCGGGGTCGGCGAAGCGGGTCAGGCCCTCCGGCGCGGCGCCGAGCGGCTCGTCGAAGAGGCCAATGTGCTCGAGCGTGAGGAGCTGGTTCCGCGTGCGGCCGGTGCTTGGGTACCGGAGGGTTCGGTTGAGCTGGCCGGTCTCCAGCCCCAGCGTGCGGCCGGCGATCGCGGTGTGGCAGGCCAAGCACTGCGCGCGGCTGGGGTACGACCAGCTCTGGCCGCCCACGTGCTTGGTCTTGCCGGCGGGGAGCAGCGTCGCGTCTTGCTCCGCGTCGTCCCATTCATAGCTGTAGCCCGCCCAGCTGCCGTCGGGGTGGCGCATGAACAGCCGCGTCTCCACGCGCTTGCCCGCGACGAAGAAGGTCTTGGTCAGCACGCTGCCGTTCGGGAAATCCCAGTCGCCGTCCGCGTTCACGTGCAGACGGGCGCCGTCGGGGAGCGCGAAGTGGCGCTCCTTCCGCGCGCCGTCGGACCAGAGCGGCGCGTTGACGTCGTAGGGAATCAGCGCCGGCACCGGTCGCTTCGGATCAGCCGGGTCGAAGCAGCCGGTCTGAGAGAGCTTCTGCGGAAACGGGCTGCCCGCGTCGACGTTGCCCGACGGCACGAGCTTGTAGATTTTCCCGCCGAACAGATGGGTCCAGTAGACCTCGCCGTCGTGGAGCTGGCCGAAGGACGAGATGCTGTGGCTCGTGTCGACGAGCAGCTGCGGCTGGTACGCGCCGGTGTTCGGGTCGCTGCTCACCGCCCAGATCCGCCCGCTCGAGTAGTCGCCGTAGATGAACTTTCCGACGAGCGAGGGGATGGCCGCGCCGCGGTAGACGTAGCCGCCGGTGATGGAGAGCCCTTGCGCGTGGTCGTACTCGACGATCGGCTCGATGAGCCCCGCCGCGCTGCAGTTCGCGCCCGGCGGGTAGCAGTGCGCGCCTTCGCGCGTGTCCCACCCGTAGTTGCCACCGAGCACCACGCGGTCGACCTCTTCCCAAACGTCCTGGCCGACATCGCCCACCCACAGCTCGCCGGTCTCCGAGTCGAAGCTCCAGCGCCACGGGTTGCGAAAGCCCTTGGCGTGGATTTCCGCGCACGGGGTGCCCGACGCGGCGCCGCCGTTGTGCGCCGAGCTGTTCTTGTTGCACGGCTGTCCGCTCGCCGCGAACGGGTTGGTGGGCGGGATGGCGTACTTCTGCGCGGCGGGCACGTTCACGTCGATGCGAATGAACTTGCCGAGCAGCGTGTGGTCTTTCTGCGCGGCGCCGAGCGGATCCCCGCCGCCGCCGCCGTCGCCGAAGCCGATGTACAGGTAGCCGTCGGGCCCGAACGCGATGCCGCCGCCGTTGTGGTTGGCCTGCGGCTGGTCGAGCTTCAGGATGATCTCTTCGCTCGCCGGATCCAGCGTGAGCCCGTTGTCGGCGCTCTTGAAGCGGGAGACGACCGAGCGCAGCGAGCTTCCGCCGTTCGCGCCGGTCTCCGTATAGGAGACGAACACCTCGCGGTTGCTCTGCCAATTGGGGTGAAACGCGACGCCGAGCAGCCCCCCTTCGCTCGTGGCGTTCACCGGCAGGCTGAGGAAGTCCTGCACCTCGCTCATTTGGACGCTCGGTGAATGGGGGAACACGCGGATCTTTCCCGGCACCCCTTGGCCCGAGTTGCCGCGCTCGACCACGAACACCCGCGCGTCGCCCGGCGCCTGCAGCACCAGCACCGGCAGCTCAAAGCTCAGGTTCGCGAACGCGTCCTGCGTCGTCACGCCCGCGCTCGTCACCGGCCGCGCCGGCGCGAGGCAGGTGGGGTTGGAAGGGCGCGCGTCGAGCCCGTAGGGATTCCCCGGCGCCGGGTCGACTTCGCCCGCGTCGGTGGGCGGAGGGACCTCCTCTTCCGGCCCGCCGACCAACGCAGGCAGGCAGCTCAAGATGGCGAGCAGGCAGAGCGCCGGCCAGACGATCCGTCGTTTCATCGGCGTGCGCGACCATGGGCCAACCGCCAAGCCCCGCGCAACTTGTGGGCCACAGGGTCTCTATCTCCTTGGTTTTGCAGAAGAACCCTGGAGGCCCCAAGAAATCCCGAAGAAAACGCGTGGCTCGTCCGTTCACGGCTGCAACCCATGAGTGCCAGCGCTGGTTCAGGGAGGAGCGACTCTGATATGGGCCCCACTCGCATGCCGGTCCGAAGTCTCCGAGGTCATCGAGGCGCTGTGAAGTCGCTCGTCCAGCGCCTCTGGAAGTCGTGGGCTACGCGCAGCCTCGCCATCGGCGCCGGCGCGACGGTCATCGACATTGGCGTGGGGCTCTTGTGCGTCACCGGCTTGGGGCTCGCCACGCGGATCGGCGCGATGCTCGGCGTGGCGGTGGGCGCGACCTTCTGCTTCTTCATGAACCGCTACTTCGCGTTCCGCGAGCACAACCCGCAGCTCGCCTCACCCGCGGCGAAGTTCATTGTCGCCACCGCGGCGTCGATGGTGATTCACGGCCAGTTCGTCGTCATGCTGCGCGACCACTTCGGCGTTCCGTTCGTCGTCTCGAAGATGATCGCCGACGTCGGCGTGTTCTCGCTGGGCCAGCTGCTCGTGCTTCGCTACCTGGTGTTCCCGAAAGCGAAGCCCAGCCATACGCAGCCGCGCCTGGCGCTCGAGCCCGCGCCTTCCGTCGAAGGTCGCTAAACCGGTTGCGCCGGCTGCCCCTGTGAGGTCAGCACCAAGGCCATCTGCCGCGCCTGCCGCTCGGTGGCGCAGCGGTAGATCTGCTCCTTGCCGTCCTGCTGCGTCAGCTTGAGGACCCACACTTCCCCCTCTTTGCTGATCTGCGGTTTAGATGCAGCCATGATGCGACCTCCACGCGTCGAAGCGCCGCAAGAGGCGTGCCCAGGAACGCGCGCTCTCTTCTCGCTGAGTTGACGCCTTCTCACGGACGGCGTTGCGCAAGACAGGGTGTCGAAACTTTGCGGCGTGGAAAGATTTGCGAGTGGGCTCGGGTAGGCGGCTGTCGTGACGGCTAGCTCAGCACGTCTTCGGAGGTCAGGGCGATTGCGGCGCGGACCCCCGCCGGGAAGCGGGGGATGCTGACGGTGAAGGTCGACCCTTCGCCCGTCCGGCTCTCCACCGAGACCTCTCCGCGGTGCGCACGCACGATGGCGCGCGCGATGAACAGGCCCAGGCCGATGCCCGCGTAGTGGCGCACCGAGCTCGCGCGCTGGAACCGCTCGAAGAGCCGCGGGAGCGCTTCCGGCGCGATGCCGATGCCGTGGTCCTTCACCACGAGGACCACCGCGTCCCCCTCGCTGCTCAGCGAGACGTCGATGGGGGCGCCCGCGCCGTACTTCGCCGCGTTGCTCAAGAGGTTGGTGATGACCTGCTCGATGCGGAGCCGATCCCACTCGCCCCAAATCGGTCCGGACGCGCGAAGCTCGACCTGACAGCGCGCGTGCGCGAAGTGCATCGACATGCGCTCGAGGATCTCCTTCACCAGCGCGTGGAGATCCATCGGCTCGTAGACCAGCTCCATCCGCCCTGCGCGCAGCTGGCTCATGTCGAGAAGCCGGTCCACCAGGTTGTTGAGCCGGGTGACCTGGCGATCCATCTGCTCGAGCTTGAAGGGCAGCCGCTCGGGGAGGCCCTCGGTGTCCTTGCCGAGCACCTGCAGCTGCAGCTTGAGCGAGGTCAGCGGCGTCTTCAGCTCGTGGCTCACCTGGCTGAGGAAGAGGTCGCGGCTGTCCACCGCGTCGCGCATCCGCGTGCAGAAGGTCAACAGCAGCTGCAGCGTCAGGTACAGCGCGGCGGCCAGGGAGCTCACCGAGAGGAAGTGCTGCATCGCCACGGGCACGCGGGTGTCGCCGGGAGGGAGCCACAGCGTGAGCGCGGCGATGGCGATCTCGGACGCGAAGGCGATCGCCATGAAGATGCGGAGCGAGCGGCCCTTGAGGTCGGACAGCACCGCCGCCACGGCCAGCGGCGGCAGGAGCACCAAGGTGAGCTGGACGAAGCGCGTCGCGGGCGCGGTCAAGATGGCGCCGGCCAGCAGGCCATAGCCGACCCACGAGGCGGCCTGCTCTGCGTTCACGGGGAAGCGCCTGAGCGCGAACACGCAGACCACGGCGAGGCTCAGCAGCACCGTGCCGCCCCAAAACAGGTCCCGGCTGCGCATCACCACCGCAGCGATGAGCTCGATCAGCGCGAAGAAGAGGAGCAGCGCGAGCAGGTGCCGTACGAAGTTTGTCACGGAGGCGCGATCACCGTTTCTGGCCCTCTCACCGGTCATGAAGTCCGCGGCGGATTACTGACCCGTTCGGAAGGGTGTCAACTTGGCCAGTTCATTAACAGACGTTGAGGACGTCAGCTCCACTCCCAGGCCGAGCGGTAGCCGCCCGATGACTGCGTCGACTCGATGAAACGCGCGTAGAACGGGTGCGCCGAGAGCGTCGCGGAGTCGCCCACCACGAACAGGTGCCGGCGCGCGCGGGTCATCGCCACGTTCATGCGCCGCAGGTCGGAGAGGAAGCCCACCGCGCCTTCGCGGTTCGAGCGCGTGAGCGAGACGAGCACCGCGTCCTTCTCCCGCCCCTGGAAACCGTCGACGGTGTCGACCTCGACCGCTTCGTCGGTGAGGCGCTCGCGAATGCGCGAGGCCTGCGCGCGGTACGGCGCGATGACCGCCAGCTCGCGCGGGTCGAGCCCGGCGCGGAGCAGCTCGTGGGCGCGCTGCACCACCAGCTCGGCCTCACCTTCGTTCTCCAGGCTCGCTTCGTCCGGGCTCGTCTCGTCGAAGCCCTTGCCGGCGGTGTCGAGGAAGAGCACCGGCGGTGCGTCGATGGCTCGGTCCTCGAGCACCTCGCTCAGGGTGCGCCGCGCCACCGATTCATGCGCGCGCAGCTCGCCGCCGTACATCTCGCGCGAGGGGAACGACATGATGTCGACGTTCATTCGGTACTGCTCGCGCAGCAGCTGCTTCACGTCCTCACCGTGCTCTTCGAGCAGCCGCTCGAACAGGCTCTTGGCGAGCCCTCGCTCGGCGGCGGACTTGGACAGCACGGTGGGCGGGAGCTGCTGCGGATCTCCGGCGAGCACCACCTTGGGTGCCTTGAGGAAAGCAATCGCGGCCAGCGGCTCGATGGCCTGGGTCGCTTCGTCGAGCAGCACGCGGTCGAACTTCTCGCCCACGAGCGGATGGCCCGCCGCGCCCGCCAACGTCGCGCACAACACCTGCGCGTTCTGCAGGAGCGCCGACAGCGCCTTTCGCTCCAGCGCGCGGGCTTCGTCCATCCGCTGGTACGCCTCGGCTTGCGACTGGCGCGCGTTGGCGAAGCGCTCGCGGCTTCGGCCCTGGCTGCGCTGCTTGCGCGCGTAGCCGAGCAGCCCGAAGGCCTCGTCGAAGAGCCGCCGGGCGATGACGCGGTCGGGGTGCTCTTCGAGCCGGATGTCCAGCGTGTGCGCTTGCAGGTGCGGCAGCACGCGCGCGGGGTGACCCACGCGGAGCGCCTCGAGGCCATTGTCGACGCACAGCTCGAGTAGGTGATCCACCGCGGCGTTGCTCGCCGCCACGCACAACAGCCGCTCGCCGCGGCGCACCGACTGCACCGCCAGCTCGGCCAGCACGGTGCTCTTGCCAGTCCCTGGCGGGCCGTGGACGAGGAAGAAATCCTCGGCCGCCAACGCGCGCTCCACCGCGAGCCGCTGCTCGGGGTTCAGCGGTTGGGTGGGCTCGAGCGGCCGAACGCGGTCGAAGCGCGGGGCCTCGCGCCCTAGGTAGACCTCGCGGCGGCGCCGCTCCGCACCTTTGTCGAGCGACTTCAGCGCGGCGAGCGCCTGCTTCGCGCGGTCGAACGTCACGTCGTTCTGGGTGAGCGCGGCTTTGAGTCGCCCGTCGAAGACGAAGGGCGGAGGAGGGCGCTCGAAGGCGAGCTCCGCCTGGAACCGGGTCGCCCGGACCACCGTCGCCTTCGCTGCTTCGCTCACCTCGGCGCGCCGCGGCGCGAGTTCGACCAGGTCGCCGGGCTGCAACCGTGCCGTCAGCCGTTGCTTCTGCGCGTGCTCCAGGGTGACCAGCACGCGACCCCCGAAGCCCACAGACTCTTCGACGGCCTCCATGTCCAAAAGCACCAGCCCGCGCGCCTGCTGCTCGTCGAGGGGGAGCTGTTCTTGGAGCTCCTTCAGGCGGGCGTGGGCTTCATTTCGTTCGAGCGAGAGAAGGCCCGTCAGCTCGTCGAAGAATCGTTCGTCTTTCGGCACGACCTCTTTCAGAGTGTCACACGATTCGTAGTCGCTTCATCAGGTGTCTCATCAGGTGTCAGACGACTCGTAGCGGCGGCTCGCGGCCTTAGGGCCTGTGCGAGCGCCAGGGCAGGGGCTCCGGGCTGACGCGTTCAATGGTGCGGCGATTGACACCCGGGTGAAATGGCTCGGGTGCGTAGCGTCGGACCGGCGCCAGCTCGAGCGGCGGCAAGTCCTTGGCGCCCTTGGATTGGAGATAGCGGATGAACTGGCGCAGGTGCGGCGAGCCGGAGCGGAGGCTGAAGCTCACGTCGACGTCCGCGCCGTGCTCTCTCCACCACGCCATTCCGCCGTCGAGCGCGTAGAGGGCTTGCAGCGTCTTGGCCTTCGCGAGGTGCGGTGGGAGCAGGCGGTGGACGTGCGGCGGCAACTGCCCGTCGAAGCCGAGCCGAGGCCAGACGACGTAGCCGACCAGGCGCGGAAACCGGGCGGCCTTCGTCTCGATTCGATCGACGCCATACCGGCGGTAGGCGTCAACCGCGCGCCGCAGGAGCTTGGTGCCAGTGCCCTGGGGTGCGACGCCGGACATGGACAGAAAGTCGTGGCTCACGACCAGCTTGCCCTGCTCATCGCGATGAAAGATGCGCCGCATCGTGCGCACCATCGGATGCTCGACAGTGACTCGAAGCGAGCCCCGCTTGAGCTCCGAGAGCTCGAGGCGAATATGTGAGCGCGGCGGCGCAGAGCTCACATCGGCGATCTCCTCGGCAGCGAGGGGTCTACCGAAGAGCTTCGTCGTGCGTGCGTCGAGCTCGCGCGGCTTGCCGGCGAAGTGCACCGTGGTGCCGTTGCGCAGCGTCCCGATGGGGCTATGCGGAAGTCGCGGGCGCAGCGGCGCCCGGAAGGTGGGCACCTTCGGAAGGCGAGGGGGAACGAGCACGGCCATCGGGGCCACCCTATCGCCTTCGAGTGTCCCAACTCCAGGTGTCACACGATTCGTCAGCCGGCTGCCGGCTTCTCAGGTGTCACACCACTCGTAGTCGATGAAGACTTGGTGGCACGCCCGGCTTGAATGAGTGAATCGGAAACAGCACATCGGTAGCTCCTGATCGCCACAAGACCGAGGCCTTTCGGAAGACGCAAATGAACTCGCGGTAGACGGCGAGAAAGTCTTGTCGCAACTGGAGGCTTGTCGAATGACACCATGGTCGTGGTGTCCGTTTTGTTTCTACGGGCCTCGCATGTGGTGATTGCTGGCACACTCGCTTCGGGCCGAGCACTGGCGCATTGGGTGGGCACGCTGCCTCAATGGCAGCCACGAGTGTGTCGACTCGGCACCGCCGCTCCTCGTCAGTCAACTCCGCCCAACAAGGCAGCGGTGTCAGCGTTAGCGTGACGACCTCGGTCCATCGAGCATCCAGCCTCCCAGATTCGCTGGTAGCGCTCCCTCGCGCACTCCAGCGTTTGGTCCAGTTGAACCAGCGAAACACGCGCCGAGCATTTCCAAGCAATTGGGGTAGAGCCGACAGTCCCGGCCATTCCGAGCAACGGCGAACCAGCCGTTCCTTGACTCCATGCGCGAGGATGTACTGAAGCCGTCCAACAAGGGCGCCATCGTCCAAAACCGGTTCGGCTGAGTACCTCCGACCCCAGAACTTGCCCCGCCAACCAACGATTCGCCCAACTTTGGTTGCGATGTTCCCCAGGAGGTACTTCATGAAGAAGGGCAAGTTCCCAGTTGGAGCACGCAGCAAGAGATGAATGTGGTTCGAAGTCACGACGAAGGCGAACAGCTCGATTTGGTAAAGCTCCACCGCTCGAGCCAGCACACCACCGACAAGTTCATTCACCTCACTTGATGGCCGCAGCAGCAATCGCGACTGTTGCGTCCTCGCGGTGACGAAGTAGACGCTTTCTGTCGTGTACATCCGAATCGGCCAACCCATGCCATCGCCCTCCCGCCCGTACCCAGTGAGGAAATTCGCTACGCTCAGCAAATGAAGTGCCAGTTCGAGTCGTGTGACACCCATCTCCGACACCCATCTCCACCCATCTCTCTCTCGACACCCAGCTCTCTCTCTCTCAGACGCCCGCTTGAGCAGACAGACTGAACCGTCCTGACGACGATCGTTCATCTCTCTCTGTTCCGCCTCGAAGGGGCCAGCCGATGTCTTCCGCCGCGACAGGTCACACCAATCGTCTGACACATGCGCTTTCCCCGTATCTGCGGCAGCACGCGAGCAATCCAGTCGATTGGTATCCATGGGGCGAAGAGGCGCTCGAGCGAGCGAAGCGCGAGCACAAGCCCATTCTCCTCTCGATCGGCTATTCGGCCTGCCACTGGTGTCACGTGATGGCGCACGAGTCGTTCGAGGACGAGGCGACCGCCCGCCTGATGAACGACTACTTCGTCAACATCAAGGTTGACCGGGAAGAGCGGCCGGATCTGGATCAGCTCTACCAAGGCGTCGTGCAGCTGATGGGCCGCGGCGGCGGCTGGCCGCTCACGGTCTTCCTGACTCCCGACCTGAGGCCCTTCTTCGGCGGCACCTACTTCCCGCCCACCGACCGGTACGGCATTCCGGCGTTCTCGAAGCTGCTCGAAGGGCTGTACCAGGCTTGGCTCAAGCAGCCCGAGGACATCGAGGCGCAAGCCCAGCAGTTCAAGGAGGGGCTCGCGTTCTTGGGCGCCTACGGCCTTGACGCGGCCAGCGCCGAGCCGACCGGCGACGACTTGGTGCGGGCCGCGCGAAAGCTGGAAGGCGAGATCGACCGGGTGAACGGCGGCTTCGGTCGCGCGCCCAAGTTCCCCAACCCGATGAACTTCGCGTACCTCCTGCGCGCGTGGCGGCGGTTCGGCGCTCGAGACTCGCTCGAGGGCACGCTGCTCACGCTCGAGAAGATGGC
>CAZEDU010000004.1:41779-93564 GCA_964511185.1 uncultured Myxococcaceae bacterium
AAGTTCCCCAACCCGATGAACGTGGCGATGCTCCTGCGCGCGTACCGCCGCGCGAAGGACGAGCAGCTGATCAGCGCCGCGGAGCTCACGCTTCAAAAGATGGCGCTCGGCGGGATCTTCGATCAGCTCGGCGGCGGCTTTCACCGCTACTCGGTCGACGAGCGGTGGCTGGTGCCGCACTTCGAGAAGATGCTCTACGACAACGCGCAGCTCATCCACCTCTACGCGGAAGCCTTTCAGCTCACGCCGCGGCCGCTCTACCGAAAGGTCGTTGAAGAGACCGTCGCCTACCTCGAGCGCGAGATGCGCGACGCGCGCGGCGCCTTCTACGCGAGCCAAGACGCGGACAGCGAAGGGGAAGAGGGCAAGTTCTTCGTCTGGAGGCCAGAGGAGGTGGACGCCGCGCTGCCGCCCGAGCTCGCCCGGCTCATCCGCGCGCGCTTCGGCGTGAAGCCCGGCGGCAACTTCGAGCACGGCGCGACCGTGCTCGAGGTGGTGCAGGACCTCGACGCGCTGAGCCGCGCTTTCGGGCTCGACGAGGGCGACGCGCAAGCGCAGCTCGATCAGGCGCGCGCGGTGTTGCTCGAAGCCCGCGGCAAGCGGGTATGGCCTGGCCGCGACGACAAGATTCTCACCGGCTGGAACGGGCTGACCATTCGCGGCTTGGCGTTCGCGGCGCGCGTCTTCGATCAGCCGCGCTGGGCGCAGCTCGCCGCGGGCGCCGCGGACTTCCTGCTCGAGCGCGCGTGGGACGGCAAGCGGCTGCTCCGATGCACCTTCGGGGAGCGCTCCGAGATCGACGCCTTCCTCGAAGACTACGGAGACTTCGCCGCCGGTCTCACCGCGCTCTACCAGGCGACCTTCGAGCCGAGGTACCTCGAAGCGGCGGCCGCCATCGTCGACGTCGCCCGCGCGCGCTTCTGGGACGAGGGCAAGGCCGCGTACCTGTCCGCGCCGCGCGGCCAGAAGGACCTCATCCACTCCATTTACGCGGTGCACGACAACGCGACGCCTTCCGGCGCGTCGACGCTGCTCGAGGCCCAGGTGACGCTCGCCGCCTTGCTCGGCCGCCCGGAGTACCTGGAGCAGGCCGGCCAGTACGCGCGAAAGCTGTGCGAGCAGGCGAAGCGAAACCCCTTCGGCCACGGCCACTGGTGGCTCGCGGTCGATGCGTACCTCGACGGCGCCGCCGAGGTGACGCTCATCGGCTCCGCGCAGGAGGTCCGGCCGTTCCTCGACGCGCTGAACCGCACCTTCGCGCCCACCACCGCCGTGCTCCAGCACGACCCCAATCGACCCAAGCCGACGCTCATGGCCGCCGCGCTCGAAGGGCGCGAGAAGGTCGCTGACCAGCCAACTGCCTACCTGTGCCGCCGCATGGCCTGCGAGGCGCCGGTGACCGACGCGCAGGCGCTCCTTCGCCAGCTGCAGGCGTGACGCAGGTTCCTCGAAGGAAGCGCTTCGGGTAAGTCTTCCCTCGTGCCGATGGAGCCGCTCCAGTGCCGCGTCTGCCGCGCCTTCGAGACCATCACGCGCAGGCACCAGGAGGAGGGTTGGTATCGCTGCTCCTTCTGCCAGGCGGCGAACGCGACACCGGCCGCTCCTCATGAAGTGTACGAAGGGCCCGACGCGCGCACGGTGCTGTTGGTGAAACCGGGCAGGTTGCACTTCATCGTGCCTGCCGGTGTGTTGATGAGCCGCCGCAGCTTCATCGCCTTCAGCCACTTCACCCTCACGCTCGCGGCGGCGGCCATCGGCATCTTTCATCTGCTCCCGCCCGGAAACCCGGTGCGCACACTGTCGGCGCCCCTGTTGGGCCTCGCCGCCGCCTGGGTTCTCGCGCTGCTCGCGCGCGCGTGGCGATCGGAGCAGCACCTGGAGGTCGGCGCGAGGCGGGCTCAATACCACCGCCGCGCGTTCGGCATGACGTTTCGTGTGCGCGCGCTCGTCTCGAACGGCGCGCCGCTCACCGCCGGCCTTCACCTGAAGCCAGTCGATCCCTGGAGCTCGGGGGCGGATCGGGTCGAGCTCTCGTCGGGGGACGCGCTGAAGCTGGCCGTCATCTGCTCGGGCGCGCGGGAGGCGCGCTGGCTCTTGGGGCTCGTCGAGGCGGTGCTCGCTGGACAGGGAGCGATGCCGCGGTGCCAGTCGTGCGGCGCAAGCTTGCCCCACGACTGGCAAGACCGCGCGAAGACGCGGGTGACCTGTGCGTACTGCCAGGCCGGCTATGTCGTCGATGGGGCCCGGGTCTCGACGGCGCCGGTGTCGTTGCCGTCCATCGAGGCGCCCACCGCGGGCCCAAGCGAGAACGTCACGGAGCGCCGAGCCGGTGAACGGCTGGTCATTCGCCTGCGCGCGGGTCGCTCGGCCTTTCGTTGGATCATCGCCGGATGGATGGGGGCGGGCGCGGTGTGGCTGTTCTACTTCATCTTCGAAATGGTCGGCACCGTGGTCCGCGCCGTATGGCACGACGGACACCCGTTCTTCGTCGTCCTGATGGCGCTGGTCGCCCTGCTCATCGGCTACGTCGCCTGGTTCTGCGCGGTCGCGACCATCAACATCGTGGCCGGCGACAGCGAGCTTCGCTTCGACGACGGAACCGTCGAGTTCTCGTACTTGCTGGCGGGGCGCCGAGCCCCTGCGTTTCTTCAGCTCGGCGGTTGGACGCAGTACCGACGCCTTCTCACCGGCGACGCCGAAGCCCAGCGCGCGCTGAACATCGCCGCGGGCTTCTCCGCGCCGCATCGCCGAAAGGTGCCGTTGATGCGGCTGATCCGCGTCACCCTTGACGAGGATGCGGGCACCACGATGACGGTGTTTCACACCAGCGCCGTGCCGCTGGTGGCACGTTGGGATTTGAGCCCGAGCGACTCTCAGTACGTCGCAGCACAGATGGTCGCCGAGACAGCGGCGCGCCTGACGCGGTTGGGGCGACACTGGGACACCGCGGCCCAACGGCCGGACCTATGCTCCCTTGAGGAAAGGACCTCTCCATGACCGACGCGCTTCGATGGGATTTGAGCGACCTCTACACGTCACCGGACGCCGCACAGCTGTCGGATGACTTAGGTCGCGCGCACGCGATGGCCGACGCGTTCGCCAAGGCGTACCGCGGCAAGGTCGCGCGGATGCCCGCGCACGATCTGGCCGAAGCGCTTCGCCAGCTCGAGCGGATGATGGAGCTCGCCTATCGCCCGCAGCTCTACGCGCAGCTGCTCTTCTCGGGGCAGACCGAAGATCCCCAAGCGCAGAACCTCATGAACGTCACGCGCCAGGCGACCACCGAGGTCTTCAACAAGGTCCGCTTCTTCGACGTCGAGCTGAAGAAGCTGCCCGCCGAGACCTTCGAGAAGCGGGTGAACGCCGCCGAGCTCGAGCCCTACCGGCACTACCTTCAGAGCCTGCGACGCTTCGCGCCGTACACTTTGTCGGAAGCAGAAGAGAAGCTCGCCGAGCTGAAGAACCTCACCGGGCGCGCCGCCTTCAGCCAGCTCTACACCGAGGTCAGCGCGCGCATCCGCATCCCGATCGAGGTCGACGGCGAGCACAAGGCGCTCAACGTCTCGGAAGCCCGCGCCTTGCGCTCGAGCCCCGACCGCGCGCTGCGCCGCCGGGCCACCGACGGGCTGATGACCGCGTTCGAGAAGGAGAGCCACGTGCTCAACTTCTGCTTCAACACGCTCTTTCAAGACCACGCGCTGGACGTGCAGCTCCGCGGCTTCGCCGACGTGGCCGAGCCGACGTTTCTGGAGGACGAGCTGTCGCCCGAGGCGGTGGAGAACCTGATGGCCACCACCGAGCGCCACTATGGGCTCGCCCAGCGCTACATGCGGCTCAAGGCCAAGGCGCTGGGCCTGCAGGACTTCGCCTCCCACGACGTGCTCGCGCCGCTCTCGCCGACCGAGAAGAAGATCCCGTTCGAGGAAGGCCAGCGGCTGGTGCTCGACGCGTTCGAGGCGTTCGCCCCCAAGTTCTCCAGCATCGCGCGCGAGTTCTTCGACCGCCGGTGGATCGACGTGCTGCCGCGCCCCGGCAAGCGCGACGGCGCGTTCTGCTCGGGCATGCTCCCGTCGCTGCACCCGTACGTGCTGCTCAACTACAACGGCCGCATCGAGGACGTGTCGACGCTCGCGCACGAGCTGGGGCACGGCATCCACTTCTACCTGTCGCGCCGCAACTCGCCGCTCAACTTCTGGGCCACCACCCCGATGGCCGAGACCGCGTCGGTGTTCGGCGAGCTCTTGCTGATGCGTCGGCTCTTCGCGAAGGAGACCGACCGAGAGGTGAAGCGGAACCTGCTCGCGGTGCGCATCGAGGACATCCTCTCCACCGTCTTCAACCAGGTGCAGTACACGCGTTGGGAGCAGAAGGCCCACGCGCGCCGCGCGGAAGGCGTGGTGCCCGCCGAGGCGCTCTCGCAGCTGTGGCTCGACGAGCGCAAGCGGCTGTACGGCGAAGCGGTCCACTTCTTCCCGCAAGACCGCTGGGGGTGGATCTCCATCGGCCACTTCGTGCATTACCGCTTCTATTGCTACAGCTACGCGTTCGGGCAGCTGCTCGTGCTCGCGCTGTTTCAGAAATACGAGGAAGAGGGAGAGAAGTTCGTTCCCAAGTACGTCGAGCTGCTCTCGTCGGGCGCCGCCGACACGCCGCAGCGGCTGCTCGAGCGGGTGGGCGTGAACCTCGACGATCCCAAGTTCTGGGAGTGCGGCTTCGAGACGTTGAAGGGCTTGTTGGACGAGTTCGAGGGGCTCTTGTGATGACGAAAAGCACTTGGATGTGGGTGGCGCTGCTCGCGGTCTTGGCGGCGTGCAAGAAGGACGCGCCGGCCGCCGAAAAACACGATCGGTACACGGTGAAGGGGACGGTGAAGAGCGTCACCGCCGCCGCCAACCGCGTCGTCATCGCGCATGAAGAGATTCCGAGCTTCAAAGACCGCGAAGGTCAGGCCGTCGGCATGATGGCGATGAGCATGCCGTTCGCCGTCGAGAAGTCGGTGGACCTGTCGAACCTCGCGCCGGGCACGCGCGTGGAGTTCACGTTCGAGACGCGCTGGAAGGACGCGAACCCGGTGCACATCGTCGAGCTGAAGCCGCTTGCCGCCGAGGAGCGCGACGGCGGGCCGTAGCTTTAGCGCACCTCGACGACCTTCAGCTGACCGATGAGCGGGGCGATCTCGGCGTTGCCCTCTTCACCCACGCCGAAGTGCGTCGGGTCGGCGACGTCTTGTCCGAACGTCGGATCCATCTGCACCCACTCGCCGACGTAGACCTCCACCCACTCGTGCCAGTAGAGCGCGGGGACCTTGTCCTCGTTCTCCATGTAGATGACGCCGTCGATCCGCCGCGCCGGAATCCCCGACGCCCGCATCAACGAGACCGCCAGGAGGGAATGCTCGGTGCAGTCGCCCCGGAGCTGCCGCAGCACGTCCGTCGCGCGGTCGGCCGACGCGCCGTAGTCCTTCTTCAGGGTCTGGTACACCCAGGCGTTGATCTTCTTCGCCGCCAGGTACGCGTCGGTCTCGTTCTGCAGAATGCGCGCGGCGAGCGATTTGATCTCCGGGTTGTCGGACTCGACGATGATCGACGTCTTCAAATATTTGCCGCCGCTCGGGTCGCTCAGCGGCCGCTCCACCGGCTTCGTCTTCGGTGCCGCGGCGCTCAGCGTGACGGCGACGCGGCCGTTGGGCAGCTTCTTGAACTTCTGCCGCTCGGTGTCCTGGTGGAACTTGTCCGGGAGCCCCTCGACCACCAGCGTCCAGCTGCCCGGCACCGCGCGCGCCTGCGCCGGCGCCGGCTTGGGCAGCACCACGCGCGTCAGCCCGAACACCTCGACCTGATCCAACCGCTTGGCCACCGACTCGGACTCGGCCACCGCCATCATCGTCGCGCCGAAGTGCAGCTCGATGAGCCGCCCCTTCTCGTCGATGTACGAGTCGATCGGCACCTTCTCTTTCTCCGAGAGGGTGGTGACCTTCCGCAGCTTGACCGGCACGCCGCCCACCGTGCGCGCCTGCGCCTCGCCCAGCGTGGTGATCACCCGGTACGTCTCCAGGTCCTGCGAGTCGGTGATGAAGCCCTCGACGTTCTGCTGGCGGAAGAGGGCCACGCGCGCCTGGTCTGCGTCTTCGATGGTCTCTTTCGAGGGCGGCAGGTTGAGCACCTCGTTGGGTTGACCCGGGCGCTTGCGAATCACCCGAAGCCCCGTCGGCGTGGCGGTCGCCTCGAGCAGCTGCTCGCCGCCATCACCTTTTTGCTCGACCTTGAGGGACAAGAGCCGACCCTGCGGCTTCGCCTCGAAGACCCGCACCTCGCGCTGGCGCCGCTCCGAGACCTTGGCGCCCACGTTCGCCTTGAACACGAACTCGGAGATCAGCTCGGCGCGCCCGGGCCGGCCCTTCTGCGGCTTGAGCTCCATGAACAGGTAGCCGACCTTCTTGTTGAGCAGGTACAGCCCCATGTACTCGCCGCCTTCGGGGCGGGGCGCGAGCAGCGCGTCGGAGCGGGGCTGCGCGCGCGGCGCGGCCTGCGCGAGGCCCGCCGCGAGCAGGACGGCGAAGGCGACAGCGACAGCAGGACGGGAGCGGCTCACAAGCGCTTCGAGAGGACGATCAAGTCCTCTCCTTCCTTGTAGAAGTCGCGGAAGCGGGCCTCTTCCATGTACTGCATCGACCGGTAGAACCCGCGGGTGGGGCCGTACGCCTCCATCGCGCTCGTCTCCACGCGCATCAGCCGGCCGCCGCGGCGGCGCAGCTCTCCCTCCATCGCGGAGACGAGCGCCGCGCCCACGCCTTGCCCGCGCACCTCGGGGTCGGAGGCGATCCAGTACAGATCGAACGTGCGGTCGGTCATCGGCGTCGGCCCGTAGCAGATGTAGCCGATGACCTTCTCGTCCCGGAGCGCGACGAGGACTTGGTAGTCAGGATGGTTTGGAGTGAGCGCGAGGTCGATGAGCTCGAGCGCGCACGCCACTTCTTCCCGTGAAAAGGTTTCGATTCGATCCAGCAGCGCGGCCAGTTGCGCCCGATGCGCCTCGGCGAGAGGTCGAATGTCCATGGCTTCTTCCTAAGGCGATCTCGACCAGCTCGAGCGCCAGCGTGTCGTAGTCCATGCCGGCAGCTTTGGCGGCACGCGCAAACCCGGCGTCGGGGTGCAAGTCGCAGTTGGGATTCACGTCGATGACGTAGGGCGTGCCGTCGTTCGAGAGCCGAACGTCGACCCGCCCGTAGTCCCGGCAGCCGAGCGCCTCGAACGCGTCGATCGCCGCCTTCACCACCGCCTGTTGTTGCTCCTTGGGCAGCGTACAGGGGACTGGGGAGCTGTCGATGCACTCGGGCGAGTCGAGCTCCCACTTGGCGCGGTAGCCGACCACGCGCGGCTTGTCGTCGTAGGTCGGGCCCCAGGCGATCTCGCTGAGCGGCAGCGTGCGGCGCGGGCGATTGCCGAGGATCGGCACGTAGATCTCCCGACCGTCGATGAACCGCTCGACCAGTGCGGGCTGGCGGAAGGTCTTCAACACGGTGTTCACGGCCCGCACCAGCTGGGCGCGGTTGTGCACCACCGAGTCGAAGTCGATGCCGACCGACGCGTCTTCGCGGGCCGGCTTGACGATGAGCGGGAAGGGCAGCTCGAGCGTGCTCGCCACGGCCGCCGAGTCGACGAGCTTGAACTCCGGCGTCGGCACACCGCGCGCCACGAGCAGCTCCTTCGCCTTGTCCTTGTGGAGCGCGAGGCCGAGCGCGAGCGCGGGCGACCCGGTGAACGGCACGCCCAACAGCTCCAAGAGGCAGGGCACCGCCATCTCACCGCGGCTGTCGGCGGCCAGCGACTCGCACAGGTTCACCACCAAGTCGTAGCGGCGCGGGTCGAGCACGTTCGCCAGGGTGAAGTGATCGACCGCCAACCGCTCGGCCGACAACCCTCCGCGTCGGAGCGACTCGGTCATCGCCGCGGCGACGCGCTCGATGTCGCGGCGCGCTTCACGCCCCGGGTCGTCCTCGAGCAGGTCGTGATCGGCGTTGTGGAGGATCGCAATGCGCATCAACGATGCACCCGAAGTTAGCACGTCGAAAGTGATGTCGAAAGGGTGCGGTGCCGCAGTAAGCCACGCCCATGCGCATTCGCGACCCCATTCACGGCACGATTCCGGTGAGCGACGACGAGCGCGCCGTCGTCGACAGCCTCCACTACCAGCGGCTGCGTCACATTCGGCAGCTCGGGTTCGGCGACCTGGCCTTCCCTGGCGCGACGCACACCCGTCACGCGCATTCACTCGGCGCGATGCACGTGGCCTCGCGGCTGTTCGACGCGGTCGCCGCGAGCGTTGGGCTCTCGCCCACGGTCTCGGAGCGGCTGCGCGCCGCGGTGCGCCTGGCGGTGCTCTGCCACGACCTGGGGCACATGCCGCTCTCGCACGCGTCCGAGAAGATCGCCCCCCCGCGCGCCGCGCTCGCCCTGCCGCGCTGGCTCAAGACCGGCGGCGCGCAGGCTTCGCACGAAGACTTCACCGCCAAGATTCTGCTCGACAGCGCCATCACCCAAGTCGTGCGCGAGCAGTTTGGCCGGTACGACTTGGACCCCGAGAGCGTCGTCGCGCTGATCACCGGCGACTCGCCCCCCGGTGGGACCCGCTTCGTCCACGACGGCCTCGATTGGCTGCCGCTCTTGCGCGCCATCGTGTCGGGGGAGCTGGACGCGGATCGCATGGACTACCTGCTGCGCGATTCGTTCTACACCGGCGTGAACTACGGCCGGTACGACCTGGATTGGATCGTCCAAAACCTACAGGCGGCGCAGAAGGACGGCCGCGCGTACTTGGCGCTCTCCAAGGCGGCGGCGTTCGCGTTCGAAGACTTCCTGCTCAGCCGCTACCACATGTTCTTGTCGGTCTATTACCACCACACCTCGGTCAGCTTCGACGACATGCTGCGCCGCTATTACGAAGACGCGCCCGGTGAGTTCGAGATCCCCGCCGACCCCGAGCAGTTCCTCTTCTGCGACGACGTGGCGCTGGCGCAGACGCTCCGCCAATCGAAGAGCAGCTGGGCGAAGCGGATCGTGCAGCGCCGCGGGTACAAGCTGCTCGCGCAGTTCACCGAGCGGGATCAGGGCTATGACGTGAAGGCGCTCACCCAGGCGCTCGGGGCGGCGAACGTCGACCACTTCTCGCTCGAGTCGCTCGGCGTGCTCTCGAAGTACTTCCAGGAAGGCGCCGAGCCGTCGCTCTACATCGTCGACCGCTCGACCGGGCGGCTCACCGAAGTGTCGAAGTACACGCCGCTTTATCAGCGCTACAGCAGCGCTGTACGGCTCTCGCGCGTCTACGTGCGGCCGGATCAGATCGATCAGGCCCGCAAGCAGCTCTCCGCCGTCCTCCCATCATAGAATGACCGAGGGGACTGTCCCCGTTTTACCCAAGGCCATGAGCGAGCCCCTCCCCGGAGTCCCCAGCGCACCGCCCGCCGCGAAGCCGAAAGACGCCGCGGCGGTGGTGATGTTTCGCCGCGTGGGCCAGGGGATCGAGGTGTTCTGGCTCAAGCGCGGGGAGCAGCTGTCGTTCGCGGGCGGCTTCTACGCGTTTCCCGGCGGGCGGGTCGACGCGGCGGACGCGCTCGTGCCCATCGACGGCGTCAGCGGTCTCGACGCGGCGCTCAAGGCGAGCGCGGCGCGAGAGCTGTTCGAAGAGACCGGGGTGCTCGTCGCGCACGGCGCCGAGCGGCTGTCGGCCCGGGAGCGAGCGGACATGCGCCGCGCGCTGCTCGAGCGAAAGAAGCCGTTCCACGAGCTGCTCGCCGCGAAGGCGCTGAAGGTCCGCGCGGAGGCGTTTCATCCCGCCGGCCGGTGGATCACCCCCGACTTCCTGTCGAGCCGCTTCGACGCGCGCTTCTTCCTCGTGGAGGTGGACGACCGAGCGCCGGTCGAAGTGTGGCCGGGCGAGCTGGCCGAAGGGGGCTGGATTGATCCGAAGTTGGCGCTCAAGCGCTGGGAGGCGGGGACCGCGCTCCTTCACCCGCCCAACCTTCACGCGCTGCAGGTGCTCGCGTCGTTCACTCGACTCGACGCCGCGGTGACGGCGCTCGCCAACCCTCCCCACACGCCGGGCTTCATCGCCACCCGCATCGAGTTCCAGCGCGGCATCCGGCTCTTCCCTTTGCGGACCGACACGCTCCCGCCGGCCACGCACACCAACGCGTACGTCATCGGCAACGGAGAGCTGCTCGTCGTCGACCCGGGCGCGGCGGAGGTGCGGCAGTACGCGCGGCTGCTCGCGCTGGTGGCGGGGCTCAAGGCCGAAGGCAAGCGGCCCAAGGCGGTGCTCCTCACGCACCACCACGCGGATCACATCGGGGGCGCCAAGGCGGTGAAGGAGCGGCTCGGCGTTCCTGTCTGGTGTCACGAGCGCACCGCCGACCGGCTCGACTTCAACCCCGACCGGCTCTTGGCAGACGGCGAGGTCATCTCGCTGCAGGGGCTCCCGTCGATGGAGCTCAAGGTGCTGCACACGCCGGGGCACGCGCGCGGGCACCTGTGCCTGGTCGACATCGCCTCGAAGGCGGCGGTGGTCGGCGACATGGTCGCGGGCGTGGGCACCATCATCATTGATCCACCCGAAGGCGACATGGCCGACTACCTGCGCGAGCTGAAGCGGCTCCACGACTTTCCGGTAAGCACGCTCTACCCCGCGCATGGACCCGCCATCGCCGATGGGCCCAAGAAGCTCACCGAGTACATCGCGCACCGCGAGTGGCGCGAGCGGCTGGTGCTCGAGGCGCTCGGTCCTTTGCCCGCGTCGATTCCGGAGATCGTCCCCAAGGCCTACGCCGACACCGCGAAGGCGCTCTACCCGCTCGCCGAGCGGAGCACGCAGGCCATCCTCATCAAGCTGGTGCGCGAGGGGCTGGTGGTGCGGGTGGAAGATCGCTACCGGCGGGCTTGATGGCCCCCTGGGAGACGACTACGCGTTGGTCGACGTGCTCGAGGGCACCACGGTGCCGCCGCCGCGTCGCTTGATCAGCCACCAGGCGATGGGCGCCGCGATGAGCAGGAGCTGAGGCAGGAGCGTCAGCGCGTCGGGGTAGACGCCGAGCAGCTCGACGTGCACAAACGGGATCGGCTTGAGCGGTAAGAAGCCGGTCTCCTGCAGCGCGCGCAGCGATTTGCCGAGCAGCACGACCGCGGTGGCGACGAGCAGCACCGTCGAGCCGGTGAACAACGCCTTCATCGGCAGCCGGTAGCCGACGCGGCGGACGACGAGCACCAGCGCGAGCAGCACCACCAGCCCCGCGAGCGCGCCCCACATCACGCCGCTCGGCGAATCGATGGACAGCCCTTGCAGGAAGATCGCCGTCTCGAGGCTCTCGCGGAACATCGCGCTGAACGCGACGACGAACAGACCCACGCTGCTGCCTTGCCCGAGCGCGCCCTGCATGCGGCCGCGCAGCTCGCCCATGAACTTGCTCATGTTCGCGCGCGCGTTCAGCCACAGCGCGGCGTAGAGCAGGGTGGCCACCGCGACCAACCCCACCAGCCCCTCGAGCCACTCGCGTCCGGCCCCCGAGAGCGCGCCGCGGAAGACGAAGTAGAGCGCCGCGCCCGCGACGAGGGCGCTCCCCCAGCCCAAGTGCACCACCCGCGCGCGCTCGGTCTGACCGAGCTTCTTGAGCACCGCGAGCAGCGCCGCGATGATGATCGTCGCCTCGAAGCCTTCGCGCAGCAGAATCGCCAGCGCCACCCAGAACACCGCCCAGAAGTCGGTCTTCTCGGAGCCCACCTTGCGCGCCTGGTCGATGAGGAGCAGCAGCGCTCGCCCTTCGTCCGCCGCGCGCGGGCTCTGCGCCTCCACCGCGACCCGCGTGCGGTTGAACGCGCCCTCGAGCTCGAGCACCAGCCCTGGGTGCTTCGCGCGAAGGCGCGCCTCGACCGGCTCGAGCCCGTTCAAATACGCGTCGAGCACCGCCCGCTTGGCTTCGACCGGCTGACCCGCCTTCGACAGCTCGAGCGCGCGCTCGACGCCCTCGCGCGCGGCGATGAGCGAGCGCTCCTGATCCACCTCGGGCGGGTGGCGGCGCAGGCACGCCACCTCGCGGGCGCTGTGCTTCTCGCGCAGCGTCGCGTCGGTGCTGGTGGCGAGCGTCTCGACGCCGGAGGGCGGCGCTTTGCCGTCGTCGCAGGGCGGCTGCCGGAACGTGAACAGGAAGAACGCCAGCGCCCAGCGGTCGTCCTCATCGAGCGACGCGTAGGCGGGCATCGCGGTGCCGGTGATGCCGAAGGTGAGCGTGTTGTAGGCCTTGTACGGGGTGAGCCCGTCCATCCGCTCGGCGTCGTGGAAGCTGGCGGGCGGCGGCTCGAGGCCCGGAGCGGCGCGCCCTTTTCCGTCGCCGGCTTCGCCGTGGCAGGCGGCGCACGCGGTGGCGTACAGCGCTTTGCCGCGCTCGACGTTCGGGACTTTTCGCGGGCTGCGCGAAAGGCCACCGGCGAGCACCAGGTCTCGCACGATGGCGTTCAAGTCTTTCGGGACGCCCTCGGGGTCTTGGCCCGCATCGATGCGCGCCTTCACCGCCTCGATGCGCGGGGCGAACGTTTGGGCCGCAGGTCCCAGCGCCTGCACGGCCTCGAGCGCCTCGGCGATGAACGCGCGCTGCTCCTCCATCTCGGCCGGATCGCCGGTCGCGAGCGCGCCGGGGTAGTCGGCCTCGAGGTACTCGAGCAGCCCCACCACCCGGTGCCAGGCGCTGCTCGAGGCCGCGTGCGAGACGCCGGCCGTCCAGCACGCCAGCAAGCAGAAGAGGAGGCTCAAACGCACGGGAAGCCAGTCTATTGAGGCCCGCCGGGCATTTCAATTTTGAGAATCAAAGTCAAAATTCAGAGTTGAAGCGCCTGCCTGCAAGCGTCATTGTCCCAAGTCCGTGGAACTGCCTTTCCGAAGCCCTCCTCCGAAGGTGACGTTGACCAAAGGCTTCGGAAGCGACGCCTACGACAACGCCATCGCCACCGCGCGCACCTGCTACAACAGCCGCATCATCACCGCCGAGGACGTGCGCAAGGACGAGAAGGCGCGCACGTTGCGGGACCGCATCGCGAAAGAGACCTACGAGGCGGGCCACCACACCACGATTCAGCACGCGACCTTCCAGTTCACCGTCGAGAACCTGAGCCGGCAGGCGATCTGGTCGTTCCTGCACAGCCACCCCTTCTACAACTCGGAGCAGGTGAGCCAGCGGTACGTGGAGGTGAAGCCCGGCAACGTGATCTACCCGTCGCTGCCCGAGCCGCTCGAGGCGCTCTACCGCGGCGCGGTCGACGACATGATGCGGTGCTACCAAGAGCTCATTGAGCTGCTCACGCCGCGCGTGAGCGAAGAGTTCTTCCGCATCTTCCCGGCGCGCAAGCGCACCCCCGAGAAGTGGAGCCTGGGCATCAAGAAGCGGGCGCAGGAGGTCGCGCGCTACGTGCTGCCGATCGGCACGTTCGCGCACCTGTACCACACCATCTCCGGCCTGACGCTGCACCGCTACCACCGCCTGTGCCAGCAGTGGGACGTGCCGACCGAGACGCTGCTGCTCGTCAAGGGGATGGTCGCCGAGGTGAACCGCGTCGACCCGCTGTTCTTCTCCCGCATCGAAGATCCGCTCCCGCTCGAGCAGACGCTCGAGTACCGCGCGCTCAGCGAGCTCGGGCGCCTGAAGGCGTCGAGCCAGTCGACCCGCGCGTACCTGCAGGAGTTCGACGAAGGCTTGGGGCCGTACTGCTCGAAGCTCGTCGACCACAAGGCCAACGCGCAGAGCTCGGTCGCGCAAGGGGTCCGCGACGTGCTCGGCCTGCCGCGCTCGGCGCTGAGCGACGAGGCGGCCATCGAGCGGGTGATGTCGCCGAAGGAGAACCGGTACCTCGGCGAGGCGCTGGTGCTCACCACCGTGAGCAAGCTCACGCGCGCGCTCTCGCACGCCCACTACACCTTCCAGAAGAAGCTGTCGCACACGGCAGACAGCCAGGATCAGCGCCACCGCATGACGCCGGGCTCGCGGCCGGTGCTGCACGCGCACTTCCTCGCGGGCCACGTCGACGTGGTGGTGCCCGAGCTGATCAACCAAGCGCCTCACGCCCGCGAGCGGTACTTCGCCACGCTCGAGCGGACCTGGAAGGCCATCGAGCGGCTGCTCGACGGCGGCGTGAGCGAGGAGATGGCGCTGTACCTGTTGCCGAACGCGTTCCCGATTCGCTTCCTCGAGTCGGGGGACTTGCTGCACCTGCACCACAAGTGGGTGCACCGGCTTTGCTACACGGCGCAGGAAGAGATCTGGCGCGCCTCGCTCGAAGAGACGCTGCAGGTTCGGCAGGTGCACCCGCTGCTCGCGCGGCACATTCAGCCGCCGTGCACCCTGCGCAAAGAGGCGGGCATCACGCCGTTTTGCCCCGAAGGCCCGCGGTTTTGCGGCGTGCCGGTCTGGAAGATGGATCTGCCCGACTTCCGACGGCTGATTTAGCGCGCCCGCCCGAAACTGGGTTTCTTGTGGACCCGGGTAGGGTCGGTGAGTAGAAGCCCCGGCAACGGAGGGCTTACCAAGACCATGGACTCAACTGTCAGTGAATGGCTGAACCTCATCTTCCGCTGGGTGCACGTCGCCGCCGGCATCATGTGGATTGGTCATCTCTACTTCTTCAACTTCGTCAACTCGCAGGTCGCCAAGACGTACGACGCGGACTCGAAGAAGAAGGTCGTGCCGGAGCTGATGCCGCGCGCGCTCTACTTCTTCCGCTGGGGCGCGATGTACACGTGGGTCACCGGCCTGCTGCTCCTCGGCATCGTCATCTACATGGGCGGCGTGCAGCTCCCCAGCGAGTCGACGATGGGGCTGTGGACGTCGGTGGGCATTGGCCTGGCCGTCGTCATCTTCTCGTTCTTCCTCTACGACGTGCTCTGGAAGTCGCCGCTCGGCAAGAACGAGATGGCCGCTGGCGCGGTCTCGTTCGTGCTCTTCATGGCGGTGTCCTTCGTCTTCGCGCAGGTGATGAGCGGCCGCGCGAACTACATCCACCTGGGCGCCATGCTGGGCACCATCATGATGATGAACGTGTGGATGCGCATCTGGCCGGCGCAGCGGAAGATCATCGGCGGCATCAAGGGCACCGGCGCCGCGCCCGACGCGGCCGTCCCCGCCATGGCGACGCTGCGCTCCAAGCACAACACGTACATGTCCGTCCCGCTGGTGTTCTTCATGGTGAGCAATCACTTCCCCACCGTGTACGGCCACCAGCTGAGCTGGGCGTTCGCCGGCCTCTTCCTGCTCGCCGGCTGGGGCCTCACCAAGTTCATCTACGTGAAGTCGGCGCAGCCCGCGCCCGCGCAGTTCTAGGTCGCGATGAAGTCGAAGCGGGAGCAGAGCTTGGGCGACGGACCGTTGTTGGCACGTCGCGCGAGCTTTCTGCTCCCGTTGTCGTTGTTGGGGTGCAAGGACTCGAAGCGGCCCGACGCGGCGGCCGCGGCGTTCTTGGACCGCTACTACATCGAGCGAGAGCCGGGCAAAGCGCTCGAGCTCGCCACCGGCGGCGCGGCGGAGCGGTTGCGCTCGGAGCAGGCGCTGCGGCAGCAGGCGGGCGCCGGCGGCGGTGTCCAGCCGCGCGTCTTCTACAAGCTCGAGAAGCAGGCCGCGCGCGGCGAGGACGTCGAGCTGACCTACGAGCTCACCATCGACTCGGCCGGCGCGAAGATGAAGAAGCGCGTCTTGGTCCTGGTGCGCGACGTCGACGGCAAGCCGAAGGTCGCGTTCTTCGCCGAGAGCGATCTGCCGGCGGGTTAAGCAGGGCGCTCACAGACCGGAGATGAGCGAGCGAAGGTCTTCGACGGCCCATCCGCGCGCTTTGATGCGAGCGGCGATCGGTCCTTCTACCATCGGGCTTATCGCGACGCGCTCCACTGCATAGCTCTTGTACTTGGGCAACTGCTCGAGGAAACGCTCGACGTGGCCAGCGGTCAAAGCAAGCGAGTTCTCCCGCTTTCCGTCGTCCCGCTTGCAGGTCGCGAAGCGGATCTTTCGTCCAACCTCATCCACCGCGACGAGGTCTATTTCCGTTCCTTGCGAGTCCCAGTAGCCGTCCACGCGATGTGACAGCGAGAAGCCTGGCAGGCCTTTTCGGCTGCGTTCTTCGTACAGCGTCGCCACGAGGCGTTCGAGCCCTGCTCCCTCCGTCTCGCGGAGGCGGGCGCCCGCGCGCTCGACGAGGGTGTCTGTCGGTTGGAAGTTCACGGCAGCGACGAACGGCGCGAGCGCGGCCAACCAAGAACGGAGAAAGTTGTCTTTGACGTAGTAGCGCCCCTTTCGTTCCTTGTGCTTCGCGAAGATGGGAAGTCGCCGTTCCAGAAGTTGAAAACGCTCCGTCAGGATTTTGACGTACCCGGCGGTCTGCTCCGCCGTTTCTGGACTGACCTGGCGAACGTGGGCGTCGAGCTCACCGTTCGAGCAGCCAGGATGTCGAGCGACATACTTGAGGACGACGTCGTAGCGACCCCGCAGCTCGTGAAGAAACCAATTTTCGGCCTCGTTTCGGAGCGGCGCTGAGCTCTGAAAGAACATGAGCCTCAGGAGCTCACCCGGGTTGGTGGACAGCGCTCCTTGCTCGAAGCAGTCGCGATAGAACTTTGGCACGCCTTCGAAGAGATTCCAGAGCAGCAGCAGCCGAGCGGGGTCATCGTCGGCGTGCGTTCTCAGGATCTCGAGGACCGACGCGACGTCGAGGTGGCCCACTTCGATGGTGTCGGTGATGCGGTTGTAGAGCGGTGCATTGCGATCATCGAGCAATGCGGTGAGCTCGGTGTGCAGGGAGCCGAGCACGAAGAGCCCTCCCGGGACCTTCGAGGCCATCGACGACAGGCGGTCCACTTCACGTTGAAGGTGGGAGGTGAACTCGAAGAGCACCTTTCGATGGAAGTACTGAAACTCGTCGAGAACGACGACGAAGCCATGCTGTGCCAGGGTCGAGATCGTTGAGGCAAAGCTGGAAAGGGTGGTGGGCAGCGGGAAAAGACGCTGGTCGATCGCGAACGTCTCGAAGGCGTCCCGCACCGCGGAAAGCACCCCGGCGGGTCCCGAATCCGGAATCTGCATATAGAGAATCTGTCGACGCTGCTCGCTCAGGGCGCGTTGGATCAGCGTGGTCTTGCCAATCCGCCGACGACCGCTCAGCTTCGCGAAGAACCATCGGTTCCGATGGAGAATCGCCCTCAGTTGCTCGAGCTCGCGCTGCCGCCCATAGAAGCCCCATTCCATCGGGCCAGATAACTTAAAAGTTATTTAGTAATCCAGGGCAACGGCTTAATTTATTGTTTTTACATCTGTTTTCTACTTCGACAACGCCCGCCAGACCGATGTAGGTAAGGCGCCGTGACCTCCATCTACACGAAGACCGGAGACGGCGGTGAGACGGGCCTGTTCGGCGGCGGGCGCGTACCGAAGGACCACCCGCGGGTCGAGGCCTACGGCGACGTCGACGAGCTGAACGCGGCGCTGGGTCTGGCGCGGGCACAGGGGCTGGGCGAGCTGGACGCGCTCGCCAAGCGGCTGCAGGACGAGCTGTTCACGGTGGGCGCGGTGCTCGCGACCCCGCAGGGCACCAAGGCGGCGCAGGCGATCTCACCGGTGAAGCCGGAGTGGTCGGTGGCGATGGAGAAGGCCATCGACCTCTTCGACGGCGAGCTCAAGCCTTTGAGCGCCTTCATCCTCCCGGGGGGCACCGCGGCCGCGGCGGCGTTGCACCTGGCCCGCACCGTGTGTCGGCGCGCCGAGCGGCGGGTGGTGGCGCTCGCGCGCGAGGGCCAGGCGGGCAACGAGGTCGTCGTCTACCTGAATCGCCTCTCTGATTTGCTCTTCACCATGGCGCGAATGGCGAATCACAGCGCCGGTGTTCCAGACGTGCCGTGGGCGCCTCCGAAGACATAGCCGCGCCGCTCCCGAGTGCGCGGATTGCGCAGATGGCGCGCGAGGCGGGCTTCGAGCTGTGCGGCTTCGCGCGCGCCGAGCCGATTCCCGCCGAGTCGCTGACCGCGTGGCTCGAGGCGGGCTTCGACGCCGACATGGACTGGATGGGCGCGCGGGTGGCCGAGCGGCTCGACGTTCGCCGGCTCTTGCCGCAGGCCCAGACGGTCGTGGCCTTGGCTTCGAGCTACCTGACGCCGGCGCACGAGGCCGAGTCGCTGGTGGCCCGCTATGCGCGCGGACGCGACTACCACGCCACGATGCGCGACCGGCTGCGCGCGTTCCGTCGCGCCTTGGCGGCCGCATGGCCCCAGATGGAGACCTACGGCTCCATCGACTCGGGGCCGATGATGGAGAAGGTGTGGGCCGCGCGCGCCGGGCTGGGCTACGTGGGGCGCAACGGCTGCCTCATCACCTCGGACGGCTCGTACGTCGTGCTGGCCGCGCTCATCCTCGACCGCGCCGTCGACGCGTACGGTGACGGGCCCGCGGTGGACCGCTGCGGCGGCTGCAACCTGTGCGTGAGCAGCTGCCCGACGCACGCCATCGTGGCGGATCAGACGGTCGACGCGCGGCTGTGCCTTTCGTACCAGAGCATCGAGAACGACTCCGAGGTCCCCGCCGCGCTGCGGGCGGGCTTCGACCAGACCGTCTTCGGCTGCGACGTGTGCCAAGAGGTCTGCCCGCTCAACGACGCGCCGCTCTGGGGCACCGAGCGGTTCGCGCCGAGACCCGTCTCCAGCCTGTCGGCCCAGCGGCTCGCCACGATGACGGCCGAGGAGTACCAGGCGCTGGTGCCGGGCACCGCGCTCGCGCGGGCGAAGTACGACGGCCTTCGCCGCAACGCCATCTACGCGCTCGGCGCCCGACGCGAGAAGGCCGCCGAGCCGCTGTTGAAGAAGCTGCTCGAGGACGCGAGCCCCGTGGTGCGAGAGGCCGCCCAATGGGCGCTCGAGCAGCTGTGAGCGCGCCCAGGCCGCTGACCGCGCCGGTGCTGCTCGCGCTCATCGGGCAGACGCTGATCAGCGCGTTCACGTATCTGGCGGCCAAGCGGCTCCTCGTCGAGCTGGGGCCGCTCACGCTGGTGTTGCTGCGGCTGCTCTTGTCGGCGGTGGTGTTCGCGGTGGTGCTGGCGGCGACGCCGGGGCCGTTCCTGCCGCCGCGCCGCGAGTGGAGGCGGGTGCTGATTTTGGGGCTCTTCGCCGGCCCCATGAACCAAGGCTTCTTCATCTACGGGCTCGACCACTCCACGCCCGCGCACGCCGCGCTGCTCTACGCGCTCACCCCCATTGGCGTGTACCTGCTCAGCGTCGCGCGCAAGCGCGAGCCCGCCGCGCGGCAGAAGAGCATCGGCATCGCCGTCGCGTTCACTGGGGTCGCGGTGCTCTTGTTGGGGCGCGGGCTCGCCGCCGCCACCGGCCCGCTGATGGGCGACCTGTTCATCTTGCTCGCCGTCGCGGCCTGGGTGCTCTACACGACCGAGGGAAAGGAGCTCTCGGAGGAGCACGGGCCGATCCGCTCGACCGCCTGGACGATGAGCGCCGGTGCGCTGTGGGCGGCGCCCTTCACGCCCTGGCTCGTGCGGGGCTCCGAGCTTCGGGCGCTGACGCCGATGGCCTGGGCGTGCCTGGTGTTCCTCGTGCTCTTCACGTCCGTTGTCTCGTACCTGCTCTGGTACTACGCGCTCTCGCGCACCGAGGCGTCGCGCGTGGTGGTGGTCTCGAACCTGCAGCCGGTGGCGACCGCGCTGGCGGCCTGGGTGTTCCTGGGCGAGGCGCTGGTCTGGGAGATTTGGGTGGGCGGCGCGCTCGTGCTGCTGGGCGTCCGCGCCACCCAGCGGCCGTGACGCGCTTCAGTCCGCGGTGCGCTCGTTGCGGACCAGCCGCATCACGCCGAACAGCACCGCCGCGCCGGCGGCGAATGGAATCCAGCGCTGCAACCAACCGGTCCGCGGCGGCTCGCTGGAGCTCGGTTGCCGCCTGGCGCGCTCGTGCTCGAGTCGCTCCGCGGCGATGGCACCACCGGCCTGTTCGACCTCGGACTTGGTGGCGTTCGGGGCGGGCGCTTCCAGCGTGCGCGCGCCCGCGCCTTTTCCTTCGGGCGACTTGTGCTCGAGCACGGCGTTGATCTCGGCGCCGAGCAAGAGGACCTGCGCGCTGATCCACACCCACAGCAGGAAGACGACGACACCGCCGAGCGCGCCGTAGGTCGCGTCGTACTTGCCGAACCGAGAGACATAGAGCGAGAAGCCGTACGAGGCGATGACCCAGAGGATGACGCCAGTGACCGAGCCGGGCGTGATGAGCCGGAACTTCTGCTCGACGTCGGGCAGCACATAATAGAGCACCGCCCAGAGCAGCATCACCAGCAGGCCCGCGACGGGCAGGCGCAGCCAGTGGATGGCCGCGCCGATGGGGCCGCCCACGGCGCTCGCCAACGCGGGCGCCACGATGGCGATGAGCGTGGCCACGAGGGTGAACGCCGCCGCGAGCAGCGTCATCAGAAGGGCGATGCCGCGCACGGTCCAAATCTTTCGGCGCTCGCTGACGCCGTAGACGGTGTTGAGCGCGCGCATCAGCGCGACCATGCCGCCCGACGCGGTGAAGACCGCCGCCGCGCCGCCGAGGGTCAGCAAGCCGACGTTGTTCTGCTCGCCGAGCGAGCGAATGCGGTCGCCCAGAATCTGCGTCACCGCCGGCGGCGCGACCTGCGACAGCTCGTCGATCAGCCGCTGCGCATCGGTCGGATCAATCACCACACTGGCGAGTGAGATGACGAAGATGAGAAAGGGGAAGATCGCCAGCACGCTGAAGAACGTCAGCGCGCCCGCCACGTCGCCCACCCGGTCGCGCGACCACTCCTCCTTCAGGCGCTGGAAAAACGTCTTCCACGGCATGTCCCGGCCGGGCCAGACCATTCCCCTCCCCATGGGCGACCCTCCCTGCCGGGAAACCTGCGCACGCCGGGGTGACGGAGGGAAGCGCCGCGACTTGCCCACCTGCCGACACTTGTGGCTTCACTGGAGCCCGGCGAGATGAACGTCCTGCGGCGTACATGCGAGGTGACGCGGCGGCTCGTGGCGGCGCTGCGCAAGGACACGGTCACCGACACGTCCGCGCAGCTGTCGTACTACTTCCTCTTCGCGCTCTTCCCGTTCCTCTTCTTCCTCGCCACCTTGATGGCCTACCTGCCGCTCGAGGATGCGGTCGAGGAGATGCTCGCGCGCCTGGCCGAGTTCATGCCGGCCGCCGCGTTCGAGCTCATCGCCGGGCACTTGACCCGGCTCATCGAGCAGCCTCGACCGAATCTCTTGACCTTGGGGCTCCTCACCACGCTCTGGACGGCGTCGCGCGGCGTCGACGCGTTTCGCAAGGCGCTCAACCTGGCCTACGACGTGAGCGAGACGCGCGCGCTCTGGCGCACGCAGGGCATGGCCATCGCGCTCACGGTCGGCAGCGCGGTGCTCCTGCTCGCGTCCTTCGCCGGCATCGTCATCGGCGGCCGCTGGACGCTGGAGCTGGCGGCGCGCCACATCGTGGGCGGCGAGCAGATCGCCCTCGTCTGGTCGGTGCTTCGTTGGCCGGTGGCCGCGCTGGCGATGATGCTCGCGGCGGGCCTCAACTACTACCTGCTGCCGGACGTGAAGCAGCGCGTCCGCTTCATCGTGCCGGGCGCTGCGGTGGGGACGCTGCTCTGGCTCGCCGCGACGTGGGGCTTCACGCGCTACGTCGAAGGCTTCGGCACCTTCAACATCACCTACGGCTCCATCGGCGGCGTCATCGTCCTCCTGCTTTGGCTCTACGTCTCCGGCCTCATCTTCATCATCGGCGGTGAGCTCAACGCGGTCATCGAGCAGCTGTCGCCGCGCGGGAAGGCCGCCGGTGCGCGCGCGCCAGGCGCATTGCCCGAGCCGCCCTCGACGCGGCCGAGCGTCGCCCCGCCGGCGCTGGCGAAGCGCGCTTCCTTCGCCAAGCGGGTGGGCCGCCGCATTCGGCGGCTGCGCTTGGGGTCAACGCGCTGACACCGGCGCCGCGTTGAGCCGCTGCTGAATGGCCTGCAGCTGGCCGCTGCCCTGGTACGAGCCGGTGAGCCCTTGCTCGGCGATCATCCTGTTGACGTTCGCGATGCGGTCCTCCGTCGCCGGGTGCGTGGACAGCCAGGTGAGCACCTTGGGCGTGCGCCCGCTCTGCTGGAGCAGCTTCTCGAAGAATTGGGCGATGCCGTGCGGGTCGTAGCCGGCGGCGCTCGCGTAGCGCACCGCGTACGCGTCGGCCTCGTTCTCGGCCGCGCGGCTGTGCGCGAGCAGCACCCCGGTGGACGCCAACGAAGCGCCGAGCTGCTGGAGCAGGGACGGGTCTTGGCCCAACGCCAAAGCGGCGACGGTCTGTAGCCCGTAGGCGTGCACGAGCTGGCGCGCCGAGTGGCGGGCGACGACGTGGCCGGCTTCGTGCGCGAGCACGCCGGCGATCTCCGCCTCGCTGCCCGCCGCGGCGAGCAGGCCGGTGTAGACGTAGATGTGGCCGCCGGGCGTGGCGAACGCGTTGACGGTGTTCAGGTCGTCGACCACGTGCACATGCCACGGCGACGAGCGCTCTTTCCGCGCGATGGACAGAATGCGCCCGGCGATGCCATCGACGAACGAGAGGACGACCGGATCATCGACGTAGCGGATGCCTTGCCGTTCGAGCTCGGCGTGCACCTGTTCCCCCAGCTGCCGCTCCTGCTCTTCGGAGATCAGCGCGTCGGCGATCGCCGTCTCGGTCGCGATGCGCTGGTGCGCGGTGCAGGCCGACAGCGTCAGCGCGCCGGCGATGAGAAGAGAACGAAACATGTGTCGGCTCCTTGTCGCGAACGACAGGGAGGTGCGGCCGCCCATTCATCCCGGCAACTTCGGAAGGGCCTCGCTCGTTCGGCGGCCGACCTTTCGTGCCTTGCGCTGCTTCGTCGACGCGCCAACCTTTCTTCTCGAGGAGGACCCGATGGCGCGTCCCTTATGGACCGGCTCGCTCAGCTTCGGCTTGGTCAACGTGCCGGTGAAGCTGTTCTCGGCCGTCCACCAGAAGGAAGTCCGCTTCCACATGCTGCACGACGAGGACGGCGCGCGCATTCGCCAGAGGCGGGTGTGCAGCAAGGACGGGGAGGAGGTCCCCGCGGAGCACATCGTCAAGGGCTACGAGGTGGCGTCCGACGAGTACGTGGTGCTCACCCCGAAGGAGCTCGGGGCTTTCGCCCCCGAGAGCAGCCGCGCGATCGCGATCGAAGACTTCGTCCAGCTCGAGGAGATCGACCCCATCTATTGGGAGCACACCTATTACCTGACGCCCGACCGGGGCGCGCGGCGCGCGTATGGGCTTTTGCACGCGGCGCTCGAGCGCACGAGGAAGGTGGCGATCGCGCGGTTCGTGATGCGCAACAAAGCGTACCTGTGCACCGTGCGCACGCTCGACAACGCGTTGGTGCTCTCGACCATGCAGTACGCCGACGAAGTTCTCCCCACGTCGAAGCTCGAGGGGCTGCCGGAGCAGCCGCCGCGGCCGAAGGGCCGCGAGCTCGAGATGGCCGAGCAGCTCATCGACTCGCTCACCACAAAGTTCAAGCCCAGCAAGTACAAGGACACGCACCGCGAGGAAGTGCTCGCGCTCATCGAGCGCAAGGCGAAGGGCGAGCGGATCGTCGCGCCGCCCGCCGCACCCAAGCCGGGCAAGACCGCCGACCTGATGGCCGCGCTCAAGGCCTCGCTCCGCGCCGCCGAGCGGCAAGCGAACGAAGACGTCGAGGCCAAGGGAGCGCGGCGCCATCGCGTGCAGGCGGCGCGCGCGACCCGCAAGCGCTAAAGGCTCGTCCCGCCGGTGCCGAGCGCTCAGCGACTCCAGATTGGCCGCCAGACGGTCGACGTGAGCAACCTGGACAAGGTGCTCTACCCCGCGGCGGGCTTCACCAAAGGCCAGGTCATCGACTTCTACGTGCGCATCGCGCCGGTGCTCCTGCCGCACCTGAAGAACCGGCCGCTCACCCTCAAGCGCTACCCGAACGGCGTGGACGCGCCGTCCTTCTACGAGAAGCGCTGTCCGTCGCACCGCCCCGCCTTCGTGAAGACCGCGCCGGTGTGGAGCGGCTCGCGCGAAGGGCAGATCGACTTCTGCCTCGCCAACGACCTCCCCACGCTGGTGTGGGTCGCGAACTTGGCGAGCCTCGAGCTGCACACCTCGCTCGCGCGGGCGCGCGACGTGGCGCGCCCGACGGCGATGGTGTTCGACTTGGACCCAGGCGCGCCCGCCGCGCTGCTGGACTGCTGCAAGGTCGCGCTGGTGCTGAAGGACCTGCTCGCGCGCCTGAAGCTCGAGGCGGTGGTGAAGACCTCGGGCGCGAAGGGCATGCAGGTGTACGTGCCGCTCAACACGCCCGTGGGCTACGCGCAGACGAAGGGCTTCTCGCGAACCATCGCCGGTCTGCTCGCCCAGGCGATGCCGAACGAGGTCGTCTCGAACATGCGCAAGTCGCTGCGGCCCGGGAAGGTGCTGGTGGACTGGAGCCAGAACGACAAGCGCAAGACGACGGTGAACGTCTATTCGCTGCGCGCGCTCGAGCGGCCGACCGTCTCCACCCCGCTGGCGTGGCGCGAGGTGGAGCAGGCGGTGAAGCGCGGCGACGCGGGCGGGCTCGTCTTCGAGGCGGGCCAGGTGCTCGAGCGGGTGGAGACGCTGGGCGATCTGTTCGCGCCGGTGCTCGAGCTCAAACAGCGGCTGCCGAAGGGCTGAGGGTGCTAAAGGAGCGGCCCGATGCCCGAGCTGCCCGAGGTCGAGTACGCCAGACGCCAGCTCGTGCGTTGGCTCGAAGGCCGCGCCGTCACGCGCGCCAAGGCCGAGCGGACGCGCATCTTCCGCGGCGCGGATCCGCGCGCGTTCGAGCGGCTGCGCGGCGGCCTCCAGAAGCTCGAGCGCAAGGGCAAGTACCTCTTGTTCACCTTCGAGGGCGAGCGAGGCCTGCTCGGGCACCTGGGGATGACCGGCAAGTTCGTGCGCCGCCTGGCGGGGCAGCGCGAGCCCTACAGCCGGGCGTCGTTCGCGCTCGACGACGGCACGGTCGTTCACTTTCGTGATCCGCGCATGTTCGGCCGTCTGGAGCCCGCGCCGGCCGAAGCGCTGTGGCGGCTGCCGGCGATCGCGCGGCTGGGGCGAGACCCGCTCACGGACGGCCTCAGCGGCAAGCAGCTGAAGGAGGCGCTCGGCGCGACGCGGCAGCCGCTGAAGGTCGCGCTGATGGATCAGTCGCGCGTCGCGGGGCTGGGTAACATTCACGCGGCCGAGGCGCTCTACCGCGCGCGGCTGCACCCGGCGCGCGCGCCGCGGTCTCTGTCGGCCGACGAGTGGGCGCGCCTGGCGCGGCAGATCCACGCGACGCTGCGCTTCGCGCTCGAGGAGCAGGGCGAAGACGAAGAGATCGAATACGTGGAGGAAGGGGCCCCCAACCCGTTCCTCGTCTACGGCCGCGCCGGCGAGCGGTGTCGACGATGCGGCGGTCGCATCCGAAGCATGGCGCAAGGTGGCCGCACCACGCATTACTGTCCGCGCTGTCAACCCATGCGAGGGAGCAACCGATGAGCGTCGTCAAGGCGAAGGGGCTGGACCACGTGGCCATCGCGGTGAAGGACCTGGAGAAGTCCATCGAGGTCTACCGCGACGCGTTCGGTCTGGAGCTGACGGAAGTCGAAGAAGTGAAGGAGCAGCAGGTCCGCGCCGCCATCTTCGGCCACGGGCTGGGCCGCATCGAGCTCATCTGTCCGACGGTGAATGACAGCGGCGTCGCGCGGTTCATCCAGAAGCGCGGCGAAGGGCTCCACCACATCTGCATCGAGGTGGAGGACATCGAAGAGGCGCTTCGGGCGCTCAAGGCGCGCGGCGCGCCGCTCATCGACGAGACGCCGAAGATCGGCGCCGGCGGCGCCAAGATCGCGTTCATTCACCCCAAGGGCACCGGCGGCGTGCTCGTCGAGCTTCGGCAGGGTGGCCACTCGTAAGCGTTGACACCCCAGAGGGGGGTGGCTTAACTGCCGCGCCCTCGCGTTCTCACTCGGGAGATCACCTTTATGGCCAAAGCCTTGCTGGCGGCGCTGCTCGTCTTCTCCGCCACGGCCGTCGCCCAGACGCCACCGGCGCAGCCTCCGCCTACGCCCACCCCGGCGCCCAGCGGCACGACGGAAGATGATCTGCGCCGAGAGATCGAGAACACGCGCCGAGAGCTGAAGGAGGTGCGCGAGGAGATCCGCGCGCAGCTCGCCACGCAGTCGGCGGCGCAGGGTTGGCAAGACGAGTGGGCCGAGGAGAAGCGCAAGCTCGAGCTCTTCGTGCCCGACGGTTACTTCCGCGTGCGGCCCGACCTCTTCAACAAGCTCGACCTGGGCCGCGACCCCGACCCGTCCGGCTACACGCTGTTCCCGCGTTCGCCGTCGAGCCCGCAAGACCGCACCCAGGCGGGCGTCAACATGCGCTTCCGCTTCGAGCCGACCATCAACGTCTCGGAAGAGGTCCGCATCCGGGCGCAGATCGACGCGCTCGACAACGTCATCTTCGGCTCGAGCCCCGAGTACGCCTTCAGCCGCGGCGGGCCCAACTCCCCGTACAACCGCAACGAGTTCTCGGTGCTGAACGAGACGCAGGTCCCGCCGCGCTCGGCGATCAACGCGCTGCAGGACTCCATCTCGGTCAAGCGCGTGTTCGGCGAGGTGAGCACGCCGGTCGGCATCCTCCGGTTCGGCCGCATGGGCTCGCACTGGGGCCTGGGGATGTTGCAGAACGACGGCAACTGCTTCGACTGCGACTGGGGCAACTCGGTCGACCGCATCATGTTCGTCAGCGAGCCGATCTCCGGCTGGTTCATCACCCCGATGATCGACTTCGACGTCGAGGGCGTCACCTCGTATCGCCAGAACGGCGGCGGGCAGCCGTTCGACGCCACCAACGGCGACGACGCGCACAGCTACCTCATCGCCATCGCGCGGCGCGACACCGAGCAGCAGGCGCGCGCCAAGCTCGACAACAACCTGAGCGTGCTGAACTACGGCCTGCACTTCACCTACCGCGTGCAGCGGCTCGACTCGACCGACTACCTGTCGGCCCCGTTCGTGAATGAAGGGCTCGACGCGGGCGTATTGACGACCGGCTTCGTGCCGCGCAACGCGAACCTCTTCATTCCCGACCTGTGGCTGAAGTTCGAGCGGCGCACGCTCCGCATCGAAGCCGAGGTCGCGGCGGTGTTCGGCTCGATCGGCAACCGCGCGACCAACTCGGCCAACGTGAACGACCCGGTGCAGAACCAGTCGCTCTCGGTGCTGCAGTTCGGCGCGGTCGGCCAGGGCGAGTACCGGCTCCTCGATGGCTCGCTCAAGCTGATGCTGGAGCTGGGCTTCGCCTCCGGCGACCGGGCGAGCGGCTTCGGCAACTACCCGCGGCGCCGGTCGGCGAACCCGGACGGCACCACCCAGCCGGGCGACATCGACGGGCCGCAGTACGCGTGCGGCGTCGCCTGCACCGACCGGTCGATCAACAACTTCCGGTTCAACCGCGACTACCGCATCGACATGATCCTCTTCCGGGAGATCATCGGCGGCGTCACCGACACCCTCTACGCCAAGCCGCAGATCAGCTACACCGTGGCCGAAGGCTTCGACCTGTTCGGCGCCGCGCGATTTACGCCCAGTCGACGCCGTCGTTCTTCAACGGCCGGGGCTCGAACGACCTGGGCGTGGAGCTGAACGTGGGCACGCGCTACGAGACCGAGGACGGCTTCATCGCCGGCGTGGCGTGGGGCATCCTCTTCCCGCTCGGCGGCCTGTCGGATCCGCGCCCGACCGCCACCACCAACCAGCTCGAGACGGCCCAGGCCATCCGCGGCCACCTCGGCGTGAAGTTCTAGGCCGTGGACAACGAAGTCTCGTCGTTGACCCGCGGTGTGCTCGCGGCCGCGCTGCTCGCCCTGGCCGCGGCGTGCGGCATCAAAGGGCCGCCTCGCCCGCCCGCCGAGCCGCCACCCCCGGCGCCTCAAACGGTGACCCATCCGTCGTTGCCCCAGGGGACTCAGCCGCACGGGATGCCGGGCCTCCCCGACGGGGGTTGTTCCGACTGTCCCGAAGCGAAATGAATCACTTTCAGTACCGAGGCAGCGCGCTGTACGCCGAAGGCGTCTCGCTCGAGCGCATCGCGCGCGAGGTGGGCACGCCGACCTACGTCTATTCCGAGGCGACGCTCTCGCGGCACATCCAGGTGCTCGACGAGGCCTTCGCGTCGGTGCCGCACCTGCTCTGCTATTCGGTGAAGGCGAGCTCCAACCTGGGGCTGCTCCGGCTGTTCGCGCGCCACGGGGTCGGCTTCGACATCGTGTCCGAAGGCGAGCTGCGCCGCGTCGAGGCGGCGGCCCCCGCGTCGCTTTCGCGCGTGGTGTTCTCCGGGGTGGGCAAGCGGCCCGAGGAGATGGCGGCGGCGTTGAAGGCCGGCATCTTGCTGTTCAACGTGGAGAGCGCCGAGGAGCTCGTGGCGCTCGACCGGGTCGCCCGGGCGCAAGGCCGGCGCGCGGGGTTCGCCTTGCGCGTCAACCCCGACGTGGACGCGCGCACGCACCGCTACATCGCCACCGGCCTCAAGACGTCGAAGTTCGGCGTGCCGTTCGCCGAGGCGCGCCGGCTGTACGCGCTGAGCCGCCGCATGAAGGGGCTCACCGCGCTGGGGGTCGACTGCCACATCGGCTCGCAGCTCACCGAGCTGGCGCCGCTCACCGAGGCGGCCGAGAAGGTGGCCGACTTCACGCGCGCGCTGCTCGGCCAGGGCTTTCCGCTCCGGTACCTGGACATCGGCGGGGGCTTGGGCATCACCTACCGCGACGAAGCGCCGCCGTCGCCCAAGGCCTACGCGCGCGCGGTGCTCGGGCCGCTGAAGCCGCTCGGGCTCACCGTGCTGCTCGAGCCCGGCCGCGTGCTGGTGGGCAACGCCGGCGTCCTGCTCACCCGCGTCCTCTATCGAAAGCAGACGCCCGACCGCCGCTTCGTCATCGTCGACGCGGGCATGAACGACCTCATCCGCCCCGCGCTCTATGAAGCGCACCACGACGTCTTGCAGGTGCGAAAGACGCGCGCGCCGCGGCAGGAGGTCGACCTGGTCGGGCCGGTGTGCGAGTCGAGCGACGTGCTCGCCAAGGCGCGGCGCCTCCCCTGGCCCGCGCAGGGCGAGCTGTGGGCGGTGATGAGCGCCGGGGCGTACGGCATGAGCATGGCCTCGAACTACAACTCGCGGCTCAAGCCGGCCGAGGTGCTGGTGCGGGGCCAGCGCTACCGCGTGGTGCGTCGGCGCGAGCGCTGGGACGACCTCTGGCGCGGCGAGACGGCTTGACCGTATAAGCCCCAGGCCATGAGGACGTTCGAAGGCTCGATGGTGGCGCTCGCCACGCCTTTTCGGAACGGCGCGCTGGACGAGCCGGCGTACCGCGCGCTGCTGAAGTATCAGCTCGACAACGGGACCCAGGGGCTGGTGCCGATCGGCACCACGGGCGAGGCGGCGACGATGTCGGCCGAAGAGCGCACCCGCGCGGTGAAGCTCGCGGTGGAGGTGGCCGGCGGCAAGGTGCCGGTCATTGGCGGCGCGGGCTCGAACAGCACGCAGGAGACCATCGAGGCGGTGCGGCGGGTGCGCGAGGCCGGCGCCGACGGCGCGCTGGTCGTCACGCCCTACTACAACAAGCCGACCCAGGCGGGGCTGGTGGAGCACTACCGGCACATCGCCCGCGCGCACCCGAAGTTCCCGCTTGTCGTCTACAACGTGCCGGGCCGCACCGGCGTCGACATGACCGCCGACACCTGCACGCGTCTGTGCGAGCTCGACGAGGTGGTCGCGATCAAGGAAGCGACCGGCAGCATGCCGCGCGCCATCGACCTGGTGGAGAGGTGCGGCGACCGGCTCACCCTGTTGTCGGGCGACGACTTCACCGTGCTGCCGTTCATCGCCTGCGGCGGCAAGGGCTGCATCTCGGTGTCCGCCAACGTCGCGCCGCGCCTGGTGGCAGACCTGATAAGGCACTCGCGCGAGGGGCGGCTCGACGAGGCGCGCGCGCTGCAGGTGAAGCTGAACCCGCTGCACCGGCTGCTCTTCGTCGAGTCGAACCCGATTCCGGTGAAGTGGGCGCTGCACGTGATGGGCATGTTCTCGCCGGAAGTGCGCGCGCCGCTCACGCCGATGAGCGAGCCGCACGCGGGGCAGCTCGCCGCCGAGCTGAAGAAGCTGGGGCTGGCGTGAGCGCGCTGAGGCTCGCCATCGCCGGCGCGGCCGGCCGCATGGGCGCCTCGCTGGTGGAGGCGGTGCGCGCGTCGAGCGACTTGGCGCTGGTGGGCTGCACCGCGCGCCAGCGCACGCCCCCCGGCGTCGACCGCAGCGACGTGTTCGTTCACTTGGCCGACCTGGTCCGCGAGCGCGCGCCCCAGGTGGTCATCGACTTCACCAGCCCCGAGGCGAGCGTGCGCCACGCCAAGACGTGCGCCGACGCGAAGGTGCCGCTCGTCATCGGCACCACGGGATTCTCGGACGCGGAGCAGCGCGCGCTCGACGAGGCGGCGAAGGCCATTGGCATCGTCATCGCGCCGAACACCTCCATCGGCGTCAACGTGGTGATGCGCGCGGTGGCCGAACTCGCCCAGCGGCTCGCCGACTTCGAGGTCGAGGTGGTCGAGCTGCACCACCGGCAGAAGAAGGATGCTCCCTCCGGCACCGCGCTGCGGCTCGCCGAGGAGGTGGCGAAGGCCCGCGGGCAGACGCGCGGCGTGCTGCGCACCGCGCGCGAGGGCCAGGTGGGCGCGCGGCCGCACACGGAGATCGGCGTGCAGTCGGTGCGCGGCGGCGACGTGGTGGGCGAGCACACGGTGTTCTTCTTCGGCGACGGAGAGCGGGTCGAGCTGACCCACCGCGCCACCCGCCGCGACATCTTCGCGAACGGCGCGCTGAAGGCGGCGCGCTGGTTGGTGCGGCAGCCGCCCGGCCGCTACGGCATGGACGACGTGCTGGGGTTCTCCGTGCCGGGGTTCTCAAGGTGAGCGTCGCGCAGTACGGGCGCGTTCTCTGGGGCGGCCAGGCGCGCTTCGTGCGGGTGGCGGGGGATCGGCTCGAGCTGCTCGACGCGGCGCCGTGGGCCGGCGGTCGGCCGACGGGCGAGGCGGTGGCGCTGGAGCAGGCCGAGCTGCTCGTGCCGACCGAAGCGTCCAAAGTCGTCGCCGTCGGGCAGAACTACCGAAAGCACGCGGAGGAGATGGGCAAGCCCCTCCCCCAAGAGCCGCTGCTGTTCCTCAAGCCGTCCACCGCGCTGAACCCGAGCGGCGCGGCGATTGTCTTGCCGCCGGCGAGCGAAGAGGTGCACCACGAGGCCGAGCTGGCGTTGATCATCGGTGCGCGGCTTCAGCGCGCGAGCGAGGCCGAGGCGGCGCGCGCCATTTTCGCGCTGGCGCCGTTCAACGACGTGACTGCGCGCGACATCCAGCGGCGGGAGATTCAGCACACCCGCGCCAAGGGCTACGACACCTTCGCCTGCGTCGGCCCGTGGATGACGGCCGGCCTGTCGCCCGATGACTTGCGGGTGGTGTGCCGCGTGAACGGCGCCGTCCGGCAGGATGGCCGCACGTCGGACATGATCTTCCCTCCCGCGCGGCTGGTGTCGTTCATCTCGCACGTGATGACGCTCTTGCCCGGAGACCTGGTGAGCACGGGGACGCCGTCGGGCGTCGGCCCGATTCGCGCGGGAGACCGGGTGGAGGTCGAGGTGGAGGGAATGGCCGTGCTCGTCAATCCGGTTCAGAGCCTGCAAGGAAAGCCTTGAGCGAGCGCGTCTACATCGGCCTGGGGTCGAACCAAGGCGACCGGGAATATTTCCTGCGCGAGGCGGTGAGCGCGCTCCAGCGCATCGACGCCGCGGCGGTGGTGCGCGGCTCTTCGCTCTACGACAGCGCGCCTTTCGGGCCGCCGCAGCCGCGCTACTTGAACGCGGTGGTGGCGATGGACTGCGCGCTCTCGCCGCAGCGGCTGCTCGGCATCTTGAAGCAGATCGAGGCCGACTTGGGGCGGACCAGGGACGCGCCGCGCTGGTCGCCGCGGTCCATCGATTTGGATCTGCTGCTCTGGGAAGACCAGGTGGTGGCGGATCCGGGCCTGCAGATCCCTCACCTGGAGCTGCACAAGCGGCGCTTCGCGCTCGAGCCGCTGAGCGAGATCGCGCCGCACGCGCGGCATCCGCTGCTCGGCGCCACGGTGGCCGAGCTCGTCGCGCGCTTGCCGGCGCAGGACGTGAACCGGGTGCACGCCGCGCCGTGGTTCGACCTCGCGGCCTGAGGACTTCCAGCTATGGTGGTGTGGATGATGCGCGCGTTCTTGTTGACCCTGGTGACGTCGAGCTCGCTTGCGTGGGCGCAAGCGCTTCCGCCTGGGCACCCGCCGCTCGGCGCGGGCGCCCAAAGCCCGCGGCCGCTCACCGACGAGCAGCTGACGGCGCCGTTGCCGCCGAGCCACCCGCCGGTCGGCGCGGGCGCGCCGAAGGCCCGGCCGCTCAACGACACGCAGATGGGCGCGCCGCTGCCGCCGAGCCACCCGCCGGTTGACCCTGGCACGCCGAGCGCTCCGCCCAGCGCCGCGCCGAGCGCAGAGGAGCTGCTGCAGCGGCTCGAGGGGCACGCGGATCTCAAGAACAAAGAGAAGACGTTCGAGGTCGCCTCGGCGCTGGGCAAGCTGTACTTCGCGCACGGCCGCTACGGCGAGGCCATCGACTACCTGTCGCAGGCGATGACCAAGGCCGAGCCTGCGCGCGCGTTCTTCCTGGCCCAGCGAAAGAAAGCCGCCGCCGGGCGGCAGGCGCTGCCCGCGCCTTCGGCGGTGGGCTGCGAGCCGAACGAGCAGACGACGCTGGAGCAGCTGTTCGCGCGCGCCGAGGAGAAGAAGAAGGCGGGCGATGCGGCGGGCGCGGCGAGCTGCGCGCGCGCGGCGCTGCTGATGACGCAGGAGGTTGAGTCGCTCCTGGCGGGCGCTCACTTCCTGCAGGGCAATGCGGATGCCGCGCTGAAAGGCTACGAGCGGCAGCTCGAGCTGTTCCCCTCGAGCCCCGAGGCGCTGTACGGCAGGTCGGCGGTGCTGCTCGACAGCAAGGGCGACGACCCGAAGGCGCTGCTCGCCGCCCGCGAGGGATTTCGGAAGTTCGTCGAGGCGTACCCGACCGACGCGCGCGCCGAGCGCGCGCAGGCGTTCCTCACCCGCGTGGATGAGGCCCTCCCCGCGGGCGGCGTGAGCAAGCTCGCACAGGCGCGCGCCGCCGCTGCGAGGGCCAAGCCCCTCCCGACCGCCGCGCCCGCGATGCAGCCCGGGGTCGCGCCGCTCAACCCGAACGTGGTCGACGCGATTCAGAACACCGAAGTCACCCCGGACATGGAGCGGAACTTCGCCGAGATGCTGGCCGAGGCCGAAGAGCACCTGGCGAAGGGGCGCTACCAGGACGCGCTGGGCCAGTATCGAAACGTGGTGCCGTTCCAGCCGAACAACGGCCGCGCCCGCGCGGGCATGGCCTGGTCGCTGGTGGGCTTGGGCAAGCCGACCGCGGATCGCGTCTGGACGGTGGCGGTGACCGGCGACCCCAAGGCGGTCGACGCGCTGGGCGACACGCTCAAGGCCAAAGGCGACGAGAAGGGCGCCAAGGCGCTTTGGGAGAAGCTCAAGGCCAGCGCGCCGTCGTACCCCGGGCTCGACGCGAAGCTGAAGTCCCTTCGCTAAAAAGGGGGGACAGTCCCCCTCTATACGAACCGCGCGGCGAGCAGGTCCTGCACGTCGAGCAACCCGACCGGCTTGCCCTCGGCGTCGAGCACCGGCAGCTGGTCGACCTTCGCTTCGCGCATCAGCGCGGCGGCGCTCATCACCAGCGCTTCGGGGCCGACGAAGCGTGGCCGCTTGGTCATCACGTCCTTCACCGGCACGTCGAAGTCGAGCTTGCCGCGCTCCACCAGCCGGCGCAGGTCGCCGTCGGTGAACAGCCCGGTGAGCCGGCCGTGCTTGTCGATGACGTTCGCCGCGCCCGGGCGCCCGGGGGTGTTGGTCATCGTCACCACGACCTCGGAGAGCTTCGCGGTCTCGCGCACGCGCGGGTTCGCTTCGCCCGAGCGCATCACCTCGAACACCCGCATCACCGAGCGGCCCAGCTTCCCGCCGGGGTGAAACACCGCGTACTCCTCGGTGGTGAACTGGCGCCGCTCGAGCAGGGCCATCGCCAGCGCGTCGGAGAGCGCGTGCATGGCGGCGGACGAGGCGGTGGGCACCAGCCCCATGGGGCACGCTTCGTCGATGTGGCCGATGTCGAGCACCACGTCCGCCGCGCGCGCCAGCGGCGAGCGCACGTCGCCGGTGAGCGCGATGAGCTTCGCGCCGATGCGGCGCAAGGGCCCCAAGAGCCGCACAATCTCTTCCGTGGTGCCGCTGTTCGACAGGGCCAGCACCACGTCGCCGGCCGAGACGCGGCCCAAGTCGCCGTGGCCGGCCTCGGCGGGGTGCAGGTAGATGGACGAGACGCCGGTGGAGGCGAGCGTGGCGGAGAGCTTCTGCGCGATGAAGCCGGGCTTGCCGATGCCGGTGGTCACCACGTCGCCTCGGCACGCGAGCATCAGCTCGATGGCCTCGACGAAGCTGCCGCCCAGCCGCCCGCGGAGGCTCAAAATCGCGTTGCCTTCCACTTCGAGCACCGACCGGGCGAACGCCAAGGAGGCCGCCGCGTCCAAGCGGGGGGCGCGCTTCAATTTCGGTGGGCGTCGCAGCGCGGCCCGACGGGGAGGCCTCGAGATGCGGGCGAGCGAGCGGGGCGAAGGTCGTCGGGCGGGTGCCATGTGCGGGGCGGGCTTTTACACCCTTCGGGCCGCCGGGCTCAAAGCGGCCGCCGCTTGACCCGCCTTGCGCGCTCAAGTAGGCGGGCCGACATGAAGTTCTTCATCGACAGCGCCGACGTGAAAGAGATTCGCGCCGCCCACGCCATGGGCTGCGTGGACGGTGTCACCACCAATCCTTCGCTGCTGGCCAAGGTCGGCCGCGGTCTGGAGGAGACCATTCGGGAGATCTGCTCCATCGTCGACGGCCCGGTGAGCGCCGAGTGCGTGACGATGACGGCCGAGCAGATGGTCCAGGAGGGCCGCGCGCTCGCGAAGATTCACCCCAACGTGGTGGTGAAGATCCCGATGGGCGTCGAAGGGATGAAGGCGGTGAAGTCGCTCACCGCCGAGGGCATCAAGACCAACGTCACGTTGGTCTTCTCGCCCAACCAGGCGCTGCTCACCGCCAAGGCAGGCGCGACTTACGTGTCGCCCTTCGTCGGCCGGCTCGACGACATCTCCGAGAACGGCATGGCGATGGTCCGGCAGGTGGTGGAGATCTACCGGAACTACGGCTTCTCCACGCAGGTGTTGGTGGCGAGCGTGCGCAACCCCGTGCACGTGCTCGACGCGGCGCTGATGGGCGCCCACGTCGCGACCTTGCCGTTCGCGGTCATTCAGCAGCTCGCCCAGCACCCGCTCACCGACATCGGCATCAAGAAGTTCCTGGCCGACTGGGAGAAGGTGCCGAAGGGCAAGTGAAGCGCGAGCGTTCGGGGCGGCTTTGAAGCGTTCAAAGCCGCCCTGAGAACCTCAGTTCTGATGGCCGGTGGCCTGCAGATGGAGCGTGTGGATGCCGCTGGTCGCGCTCGCCTGAATCGTGATCGGGATGTTCTGGGTCGCGCCGCCGGTGATTCTCACCACGCCTTGGCGGCCGTAGCCGAAGTTGCCGACCTTGGCCACGGTGTAGCAGGGCGCGTCCTGGCAGGTGTTCGAGCACGAGCCGTTGCCCGCGGGCGTGTCGCAGTGCTGCAGCGAGAAGCTCATGCCCAGGTTGTCACCGGGGGCGCCCGGGTTGAACAGGAAGCCGCTGCTCGCGTCGCCCAGCACGGTCTGAACGGTGAAGGTCGCGCTGTTCACCAGCTGGTTGAAGTTCCTATCCGCGATGTAGAGGTTCAAGAAGTCGGTGGTCGCGGGGCCGGGGCTGGTCGAGTTGACCACGAACGCCGGGAAGTTGAGCGTCGTGGGCGAAGGCGGTGAGCCGCCCACATAGAAGCGGCTGACCTCGCTGCCGTTGACCGTGCTGAGCGCCCGGGCCGGGCCGGAGTAGAGCACGCGGGTCTGGGTCCACAGCGTCGTCTTCGCGTCCCAAACGCCGTTCGGGCCGTCGTAGCCCGGCGTGCTGTTGGCGACCTCGGTGTTCATCCGGAACTCGCCGCTGTCCCAGACGCCGTTGTCGTTCGCGTCGATGAACGGCTCGCCGATGTCGATGAAGTCCTCACCGACCTGGTAGACGCCGTCGGCCGGGAAGCCGTTGCTGCCGTCGATGAAGCCTTCCTCGCCTTCGGTGATGGCGATGATGGTGCTCAGGCCGTCGCGCGGGTTGTGCGTGCGGGAGCCGCAGCCGTCGTCGTAGGTGAGGCTGTACTCGCCCACGGCCGGCGCCACGTCCACCGGCAGCGCCTGCTGGTAGACCGAGACGTAGCTGCTGGTCTGGCCCAGGCCGGTCTGAGAGGAGGGCGGCAAGCTGGGGTTGTACTCCGGCGTCACCGAGCTGGTGTTCGCGGCGGCGCCGGCCTCGCTGAAGAACTGCACGGTCGTCGGCATGCCCAGCACGTTGTTGAAGCGGTCGGCGAAGGCGGCGGTGCAGGTGATGTTCGCCTGAACGGTCGACACCAGGCAGTTGTTCTCATGGAACGCGGGCACGTTCTTCGGCGTGCAGTCCACCGAGATGTGCTTGCCGCTCGCCTTGGCGCCGACGATCGCGATGTTGCCGTGGGTGAGCTGCCGGGTCACCCCGCCGGCCGTCGCTTGCGCGGTCACCGAGACCACGCCGTACGCGGTGCCGCTGTTGAGCTGCACCCGGGCGCGGCCCTGCGCGTCGGTCTGGTGGGTGTCGAAGCAGCGGTTCGAGCTGTTGCAGTTGGGCGTGGTGAAGCCGATGGTCGAGCCGCCGAGCCGGTCGTGCTCGAAGCTCACGTTGAGCCCGGCCGGGTAGGGGTTGCCTTCGGTGTCGACCAGCTCGAACACGATGACGTTCTGCTCGCGCCGGCCGGACGACTGAACGCCCATCACGTCGTGGTCCTGCTGCACGAAGCGAATCAGCCCCAGGACCGGCTGCTTCAGGATGATGAAGCCCGTCACGCTGGGGTTGGTGATGGCCGCGTTCACGCGCACGTCGCCGCCCGTGGCCCCCGAGGTGAGCGTCACCTCGGCCTCGCCCGAGGTGTTGGTGGTGACGTTGGTGCTCGACAGCTGCGCGCCGCCGCCGCCCACCAGGGCGAGGGTGACCTGCTTGCTGCGCGGCGAGCTGCCCTCCATCACCTTGACCTTGATCTTGCTGGTCGCGACGCCGTCCGCCGGAATCGAGACGTGCTCCGAGGTGACCGTCACCGACCAGTTCGAGCTTGGGTCCTTGCAGCTGCCGGGGGTGCCCATGCAGATGTAGGTCGGCGCCTGCGGGTCGCACGCGGCGTCGAGGCAGTCGGGATCTTCGCAGTCGCGCAGCCCGTCGCAGTCGTTGTCGTCGCCGTCGGTGCAGGCCAACTCGACCGTCCCGCCGGGGCAGGCGCAGGTCGACGGCTGGCCGGCGTCGGGCACGCCCGCATCGGGCAAGAGGCACTTGCTCAGGTTGGCCGTACAGGTCTTGCCCGCGCAGTCGCCGTCGGTGCAGTCGGGCTTGCCGTCGCAGTCGTTGTCGATGCCGTCGGAGCAGGTGGCCTCGACGTTTTGGCCGCCGGGGCAGACGCACGCGCCGAAGAAGTCGCACTTGTTGCCGACCTTGCCGGGCGCCGCGCACGACAGGCCGAGGCCAGCGTCGGGGGAGTCGGGCCGGCAGTCGGGGTCGAGGCAGTCGACGAGGCCGTCACAGTCGTTGTCGACGCCGTCGTCGCACACGTTCTCGGGGCCGCCCGCGTCACAGCCGCCGCCGGAGCCGGGGACGGCGACGAAGGCGACCTGCACGGTGCCGCGGCCGTTGTCGTCGCTCCGGGCGGTGACGCGCACGTTGCCGGTGCAGAGCGCGTCGAAGCGGGAGTCACAGGTGACCAACTCGACCTCGCCGGCGCCGGTGGGGAGCGACGCCTCGGCGGTGCCGGTCGAGCGGAAGCTGCCCTTGGTGGTGGTCAGCGTCACCGCCACGCCGTCGGTCCGAGCGACGGTGATCTTCACCGCGTTGACGCCGTCGGCCGTCACGCTCGAAGCGCTCGCGGTGATGGGGATGTCGATGACGGTGCCGGTCGGCGGAGCATCGTCGACCTCACCTTCACAACCGAAAACGGCGAGGACACCCAGAGCAACGGCGAACGAACGCGCGAGCCGGCTGTTACCGAGCATGAACTCCCCCTCGTTGGTATTTCGCGGGAACCGGGCGAAGTCTGATGCAGCGGCCCATGCTGTCAAGGTTCCAACAGGCACACCTCGACCCAGCTTTGGCACCTGCTACAGGTGTGTTCAGCGCGCGGCGGCGGGGGACGACGGCGGCTCGAGCGTCAGCCGTTCGAGCGCCGCCTCGTCGATCTTCACTTGGGCCTTCTCGCGGAGCGCGGCGACGAGCGCCTGGTGGCGTTCACCCGCGCGCTGCTGGGTGAGCACGTGCTCACCCTGGGCCCGCAGCTCTTCGAAGGTGGGGATGCGCTCGGGCTGCACCGCGAGCAGGTGCGCGAGGTAGATGCCCTGTTCGCCGGCGATGAGCTCCACCGCTCCCACGGGCGCGAGCGCGAAGAGCTTCGCGGCGACGTCCGCGCCGTACTGCGCGGTGGCCATCGCCTTGGACTTGAAGCCCACGTCGCCGCCGGCCGGGCCGCTCGAGGGGTCCTCGGAGCGGGCCTTGGCGAGCGCGGCGAAGGCCTCCTGGCGTCGCGCGGGCGGCGCGGCCTTCAGCTGGGCGAGCATCGCCTTCGCGTCGGCGAGGCGCCGGGCGCGCTGGGGGCTGCCCTCCGCCGCGGCCAGGAAGACGAGCTGAAAGCGCGCGGCGCCTGGCTGGGTGTACTGCGCCTTGTGGGCTTCGTACCAGGCGCGCAGGTCCTCTTCGGCCGGCGGCTCTCTCTTCTGCTGCTCGCGCTCGTCGCGCCAGAGCGCTTCGATCAGCGCCTGCGCGACCGCCTTCTCGACCTCGGGCGACTGGTCCAGGTGGCGGCGCTTGGCCTCGGCGACCAGCACGGCGCGATCGACCAGGCGATCGAGCGCGGCGCGCCGGACCTTCGGGTCGGCCGTCGGCGTGGAGGCGAGCTCGAAGGCGAGCTGCGGGGCGGTCACGGTGACGCCGTTTCCAGACGCCAGCGCCGGGTGGATTGGATCGGCCGCCCGTTCGGAGCCGCACGCGCCAGCCAGGAGCATCAGGAGTGAAATTCGAATGGATTTCATGAGCGGTTGGACCATAACCAAGAGCCACGGCCTCGTCGCCTGTCGCGTCGGTCGTGCTAGGAGAATCCCATGGACTTTCAACTGACCGAGGAGCAGCTCGCGCTGCAGCAGACCGCCCGCAAGTTCGCCCGCGAGGTGATGCGGCCGAAGTCGGCGCACTACGACGAGACCGCGCAGTTCCCGCGGGAGATCATCCAGCAGGCGTTCGAGCTGGGGTTGCTCAACCTGACCATCCCCACCGAGTACGGCGGCCTGGGGCTCTCGCACATGGATCAGGCGCTGGTCACCGAGGAGCTGTCGTGGGGCTGCGTCGGCATCGGCACGTCGATGACCGCCAACGACCTGGCGCTGCTGCCTGTTCTGTTGGGCGGCACCGCCGAGCAGAAGAAGCGGTTCGTGCAGCCGTTCACCGAGAAGCTGAAGTTCGGCTCGTTCGCGCTCACCGAGCCCGGCGCCGGATCCGACGTGGCCGGCATGTCCACCACCGCGCGGCGCGACGGCGATCACTACGTGATCAACGGGTCGAAGTGCTTCATCACCAACGGCGAGTACGCCGACCAGTACGCACTGTTCTGCACCACCGACAAGGCGGCCAAGCACAAGGGCATCATGTGCATCGTCGTCGAGGGCCGGCCGAAGGGGCTCACGGTGGGCAAGCACGAGAACAAGATGGGGCAGCGCGCCTCGAACACGGTGACGCTGACGTTCGAGGACGTGCGCGTGCCGGTGGCCAACCGCATCGGCGCCGAGGGCGACGGCTTCCGCCTGGCCATGGAGACGCTCGACAACTCGCGGCCGCTCACCGCGCTGTTCGCGGTCGGCTGCGCGCGCGCGGCGCTGGAGCACTGCCTCGACTACGCCAGCCAAAGGCAGCAGTTCGGCAAGCCGATCCGCGAGTTCCAGGCCATCCAGTTCATGCTCGCCGACATGGCCAAGGACATCCAGGCGGCGCGGCTGCTCTGCTACCAGAGCGCGTGGATGCTCGACGCGGGCCAGAAGAACACCTTGGTGTCCAGCTTCGCCAAGTGCTTCGCCGCCGACATGGCGATGCGCGTGACCACCGACGCGGTGCAGATCTACGGCGGCTACGGCTACATCAAGGAATACCCGGTCGAGAAGCTCTTCCGCGACGCGAAGCTGATTCAGATCTACGAGGGCACCTCGCAGATTCAGCGGCTCGTCATCGCCAAGGAGCTGTTTCGGCAGCACGGGTAGCGCTCGCCGATTCCCGATTCTCGTTGCGATTGGGGAGGGCCGTGCATAAACCAGCCCGCATTGCCATCGACCCATTGCGATTGAAGGAGTTGCTTCGGTGAAGATTCTGGTCACTGCCAAACGCGTCGAAGACCCGGAGTCGAAGATCAAGGTCAAGCCCGACGGCGCGGGCATCGTGCAAGAGGGGCTCAAGTTCAAGATCAACCCGTTCGACGAGATCGCGGTGGAAGAGGCGCTTCGCCTGGTCTCGCAGAACCCCGGCGACGTGGTGGTGGTCTCGATCGGCGGCAAGGAAGTGCACGAGCAGCTGCGCCACGCGATCGCGATGGGCGTGGTGATGCCCGGCTCGAAGATGCTGGTGAACAAGGCCATCTGGGTGAACCACTCCGGCCCGCTCGACCAGATGGGCGTGGCGGCGCTGCTCCAGAAGGTGTGCGAGCGCGAGAAGCCCGACCTGGTCATCCTGGGCAAGCAGTCGATCGACGACGACCAGAACCAGGTCGGTCAGTACCTGGCCGAGTGGCTGGGGTGGCCGCAGGCGACCTTCGCCTCGAAGGTCGAGTCGTTCGAGTCGGACGCCGAGAAGAACAAGCAGCCGGCGCTCAAGCTGTCGGCCGACAAGAAGAGCGTGCAGGTGGTGCGCGAGGTCGACGGCGGGTTGGCGACGCTCGAGTGCCAGCTCCCGGCGGTGGTCACCACCGACCTGCGCCTCAACCAGCCGCGCTACGCGCCGCTGCCCGGCATCATGAAGGCGAAGCAGGCGCCCATCGAAGAGCTGACGCCGCAGGCGTTGGGCGTCGACGTGGCGCCCCAGCTCACGGTCACCCGCATGTCGGCGCCGCCCGCGCGCAAGGCCGGCATCAAGGTGCCCGACGTCGCCACGCTGGTCGACAAGCTCAAGAACGAAGCCAAGGTCCTCTAAGGAGCACGCACCGCCATGCCTACCGTTCTCATCGTTTGTGAAGCCCAGCCGGACGGGAACCTCCGCAAGGCCAGCTTGAACGCGCTGTCCGCCGGCAAGGCGCTCGCCGAGAAGGCCGGCGCCGAGCTGCACGCGGTCATCCTCGCCGCCGACGCCAGCAAGCTCGCCGACACGCTCAAGCAGCACGGGCCGAAGGTCGTGCACGCGGCGAGCGCGCCGGTGTTCGGTCACTACCTGGCCGAGACGTTCGCGCCCGCCATCGCCGAGCTCGCCGCGGGCCTGAAGGCCGACTTCGTGGGCATGGCCTCGACCGCCATGGGCAAGGACCTGATGCCGCGCGTGGCCGCGAAGCTGAAGGCGGCGATGGCGACCGACGTGACGGGGTTCGGCGGCGCGGGCGCGGACATCGCGTTCACCCGCCCGATGTGGGCCGGCAACGTCATCGCCGAGGTGAAGCTGCACACGCCGGTGAAGGTCTTCACCGCGCGCGCCACCGAGTTCTCTCCCGCGGCGGCCGGCGGCGCCGGCGAAATGAAGGCGTTCTCGCCGCAGGTCGAGTGGAGCCGCACCCAGTTCGTCGAGTTCAAAGAGGTCAAGAGCGCCCGCCCCGAGCTCACCGAGGCGCGCGTGGTCGTCTCGGGCGGCCGCGGCACCAAGGGCGACTTCAAGGAGATCGAAGCGCTCGCCGACGAGCTGGGCGGCGCGGTCGGCGCCTCGCGCGCGGTCTGCGACGCCGGCTGGGTGCCCAACGACCTGCAGGTCGGCCAGACCGGGAAGGTCGTCGCGCCGCAGCTGTACATCGCCGCGGGCATCAGCGGGGCGATTCAGCACCTGGCGGGCATGAAGGGCAGCAAGACCATCGTCGCCATCAACAAGGATCCCGAGGCCCCCATCTTCCAGGTGGCGGACTACGGGCTGGTGGCCGACCTGTTCAAGGTGCTCCCCGAGCTGCGCGCCGCCATCGCCGCGGCGAAGTAAGACAGGACTTTCACCGCCTCATTGACTAAGACCGACGGCTCTCGATGGGCCGTCGGTCTTTTCATTGGGTGTGGCTGACCTGAGCGACGAACAGCTGTGGCACCTGGTGGTGCGCGTTCACCCCGAAGCGGCGGTGCAGCGCGTCGGCGACCGGTTGCTTGCGGTCAGCCCTGATGATTTCCTCCACACGTTCGAGGACGAGGCCGGGGTCTCTGAAGTCGCCGAGCGCATCGTCGAGCTGGCCGACGGCACACGGACGGTGGCCGACATCAGCGCGCGCCTGTGCGACGAGTTCGAGGTCGAAGCCGAAGCCTGCGCGCGGGACACCCGGCGCTTCGTGAAGCTCTTGTTGGACAAGCGAGTTCTCACCGCTGGATGAGGAAGGACGCGATGCGAAGAGTCGGGCTCAAGCTGGCCTTCGGTCTGGTGCTGCTCTCGGTGGTCGGCTGCGACTGCGGCAGCCCCCCGGCGGAACGCGAGCTGTTCATCCGGTACGTCAAGCCGACGGACGGCCTGCAGCTCACCGCCAACGACGAGGTCGACGCGGCGGCCGAAGGTTTTCAGACGCACGTCGACGTCGAGGTGGTGGACCAGGACGGCAACCCGGTCGAGGTGGAGGTGGAGGGCGGAGACCGGGTGCGCCTGGAGACCCGGCCCACCACCCAAGCCCAGTTCGTGCGCTTCGAGGGCGAGGTGCAGGTCGACGGGAACAAGGTCCGCTTCGTCGGCGTGACCCTGCCTTCGGGCATCAACCTGCTCAAGGTGTTCGCGAAGGAGAAGACCACCACGTTGACCAAGGCGCACATCATCACGGTGAAGGTCGGGCTCGACGCGCAGGTGGTCGGCCTGACCTGCCCGGCGGCGGGGCAGATTCTGCGGGCGGTCGACGACGCGAACCCCGACGCCCCGGGCTACCAGGTGCGCTTCTGCGTCGACGCGCCGGGGCTCGCGGGCTCGAGCGGCAAGGTGATTTGCGACAAGGTGTGCGGGCTGTCTCCCAGCCCGTTCACGCTGGACGGCGAGGGGCGCGCCAGCGTCGAGCTGACCCTGACCGACGAGGCGTGCGAGGCCGCCGCCGCCGAGTGCCGCGCGGTGGTCACCAACCCGCAGGGGCAGTCGTTCAGCTCGCAGGTGCGCAGCTTCACCGTCGATCCCATGGGTCCGCAGGTGGAGATCGCCTCCCCGTTTCGTCCGGTCACCGCCACCAGCTTCAACGTCGACGCGGTGGTGGGCTGCGCCGAGGACGGCACGCTCGCCACGCTGAAGGCCGACGGCAGCGGGGCCGTGCTCACCGCGCAGGTGAGCGCCGGCGTCGTCACCTTCCCCGGCGTGTCGGTGTTGGGCGACGGGACCTACGGCTACACCTTGAGCGTCTCCGACTCGGCGGGGAACGTGACGGAGAAGCGGCTCAACGCGACCGTCGCGGCCACCGCGCCTTCGTTGAGCGTGGTGGCGCCGACCACCGTCACCAACGACAGCAACGCCACCGCCTCGGATGGGGTGCAGACCATCGTCACCGCGTCGGTGAACTCCGAGCCGGTGGGCACCGAGGTCCGCTACTGGACGTCGGTGACCGGCTCGCTCGGGCAGGCGCGCACTGCGGTGACGAGCCAGATCGGCAGCGACCGGGTGGCGTCGTTCGAGGTCGACCTGGCCGAGGGCGCCAACACCCTGAAGGTCTGCGCGCGGAACGCCGCGGGCCTCGAGACGTGTGACTTGAAGGTCATCACCGTGAGCACCGGCCGGCCGACCTGCCGCATCACCTCGCCGGCGGACAGCGAGGTGAAGCGGCTGACCAGCGCTTTGTCGATTCAGGTGCAGGCGAACGCCGGCAACGTGACGGTGACCGCCATCGACTCGGGCGGCACGCCGACCACCAGCGCGCCCGCGGCGGTGACCGGCGGGGTGGCGAACGCCTCGCTCGCGCTGCCGCAGGACGGCCCGTACCGGCTGATCGCCTCCTGCCCTGGCGGGGGCGTTTCGCAGCAGCTGTGGTTCAAGCAGGACGGCGTGGCACCCAACATCGGCGCGGTGGTGGTGCGCGGCGCCGGCGGGCTCACCCACCTGGGCCCCAAGGTCGCCGACACCTCGACCTTGCCCGGCCGGCAGATCATCGTCGAGGTCACCACCGAGCGGGACGCGGCGGTCTCGGCGACCGGCTGCGCGATGATCGCCCCGTCCCACGCCACCGCGAACGCGCTGGGCGTCGCGGTGCTGCGCGACATCGCCGTGCCGGAGAACGGCACCTGCACGGTCGCGATTCGCGCGCGCGACGCCGCGGGCAACGAGTCACAGCACGACCTTCCGCTCACGTTGAGCTTCACCGGCGCGTCGTTGAGCTGGGTCGACCCGCAGCCCGGCGCGGTGTTGAGCGCGGGCGACGGCGTGCCGATTTCCGGCGGCGGCCTCACCGTCCCGGTCACCGTGTCGTTCACCGCGGTGGCCGAGGCGGGGACGCTCCAGCTCTTGCGCGACGGCGTCGAGGTGGACAGCGTGGCGGTCGCGCCGGGCGACACCACCCAGACGTTCGCCTCCGTCGACCTGGCCGAGGGCGCCAACTTTCTGCAGGCGGTGCTGACCGACGCGGCGGGCAACGTCTCGTGCGTGGTGGGCTTGGTGTTCGCGCGCACGGGGCTGCCCGGGGCCATCACGCTGTTGGCGCCGCGCACCGACGTGCCCGAGCTGTACCGCGTGGCCGAGGACCGCGACCTGAACACGCCCGGCATGCAGCGCGGGCTCACCTACCAGCTGAACGGCGTGGCCGGCGCGGCGCGCGTCGACATCTGCACCAACCAGCCGGTCGGGCTGTTGCCGACGCCGTGCGCGGACGGCTCGGGCTGGTTCACGCTGCAGCAGAGCGTCGCGCCGACCAACCCCAACTTCACTTATCCGGAAGGCGCCTATCAGCTCCGCGCGGTGCTGATCGACGGCAGCGGATCGGCCCAGCAGTCGGCGATCGCCACCATGACGGTCGACAGCGTCCGCCCGCGCGTGACGTCGGTCTCGTTCACCGGCGACGCCAACGGCGACCGCCGCCTCAACGCCGTCGAGCTGCCGAGCGGTCCGCCGCAGGCGCTGGTGGTGGCGCAGGGGCTGCCCGACGGCTCGGTGGTGCGGGTGCTGGATGCCGGGCCGGCGAAGACGCAGTACGGCTCGAGCACGTCGACCAACGGCGCGGCGCTGGTGACCTTGACCGCGCTCCCCGCATCGCCCGAGGCCAACTACGCGCTCCGCGTCGAGGTGGTGGACGAGAACGGCAACCCGAACAAGCTCGACCCGCCCGCGGCTCCGCTGGATCCGATCAACACCGAGGCGCTGATCTCCTTGAGGGTCGATCGCGTGGCGCCGCTGCTCAGCCTCGTCTCGCCGACCAAGGCGTTCCTGAGCGGCGCGGACGACGCGGACGGCAACCCGGGCAACGGCACCTTCGTGCTGCGGCTCCAGCTGGTCACCAGCGCCGACGTGACCGGCGCCAGTGGCGTCGAGGTGACGCGGGTGGGCAGCCCGACGCGCGGCTACAAGCCGGACGGCAGCCTCTCCGTCATCGACGACCACAACCTGGCCGCGAGCGGAACGACCGCGTACACCTTTCAGCTCCGCGCGACCGACGACTCGGGCAACGTGACGACGCTGCCCGACCGAGTCATCACCGTCGACCTGGAGGCGCCGGTGGTGAGCATCACCGCGCCGGCCGCGGGCACCTACAACAGCCAGAGCCAGACGGTGGAGGCGTCGGTGGTCGGCGGGGAAGGGCTGACCGCGCGCTTCTACACGACGCTGAGCGGCTACCCCGAGGCGCAGATCGGCACCGCCACGGTGACCGGCGGGCAAGCGCAGCTCCACCACGTGTTCCCCGAGGGCACGCACACCCTGCGGGTCGAGGTGACCGACCTGGCCGGCAACACCGACGACGCGACGCAGGCGGGCGTGGTGATCAACGTGCCAGGCTGCGCGCTGCTCGTCACGCGGCCGGCCAACACCCACAACACCCTGAACATCGCCTCCGACGAGCAAGGTGCGGCCGGGCTGCAATACACGGTGGAGGGCGTCACCAACGACCCGAACTGCCACGGCGAAACGGTGAGCTTCTACTCGGGGATGCCGCCCACGACCCCCATCGGGACCACGACCGCGCATCCCTCCACCGGCGAGTTCAGCTTCCTGCTCAACCTGGCCGATGGGACGCAGACGCAGATCCGCGCCGAGATGGACGACGGCAACGGGAACTTGTCGTCGGTCACGTTCAACGTGCTGGTCGACGTGACCGCGCCTTCCTTGTCCGCCCTCTCGCCCGCGCAGACGACGCTCTACTTCGTGGCCGACTCGAACCGGTTCCTGGGACAGCCGGGCTACGTGATGGACCTGGTGGCGGACGGCGACGCGCAGGCGAACCTGTCGTTCACGGTGACCGGCGCGAACGGCGGCACCGCGCGGGTGCGTTACCAGGGCAACGACTTGGTGCCGCCGATCTCGATCGACGCGGATCCGAAAGCTGTCTCGTTGCCGAGCGTCACGCTGCCGCAAGGCAGCACCGGCGCGCTGCAGATCCAGGTCACCGACGCGGCGGGCAACCCGACCACGCACACCGCGAACGTCACCGTCGACGTGCAGCCGCCGAGCGCGCCCACCGTCTCCACCCACATCGCCACCGGCGACCACCGGCGCGCGCGGCTCAACGTGAGCTGGAACCAGGTCTACGACGACCTCTCCAACGCGGGGTCGGGGCTGCCGACGAGCATCGACCTGCGCTGGACGACGAACGCCGTGCTCTCCGACGGCATCACCTCGGAGACCGAGTTCTTCGACCCCGCGCTGACCCGGCAGCCCGGCGGCGCGCTGCTCCCGGGCAGCGCGCTGGCGCAGACGCTCGACAAGCTGCCGCCGCTCGCGAAGTACTTCTTGCGCGTGCGCGCGGTCGACGAGGTGGGCAACTACTCGCGCTTCGCCGAGCGGCCGCAGACCCAGCACGACAACTTCTGGCAGGTGGCCGCGTTCAACAACCCGGGCTCGGGGCAGTTCGCGGCGGAGATCGCGTCGGCGGGCGACTTGAACAAGGACGGCCGGCACGACCTGTTGGTGAGCGCGAACTCGCTGAGCGACAACGCGGACACGCCCGGGAAGGTGTTCGTCGTCTACGGCAGCGCGAACCTGGCGAACCCGACGGTGCAGACCATCAGCAACTCGAGCTTGGTGCCCACGGGCAGCGAGCGGTACAGCTTCGACGTGGCGATGGGGAACGTCAGCCACCCGCCGTCCGACAACCTGGTGGACCTGCTCATCGCCAACCCGGCGTGGAGCTCGAGCCGAGGCCGGGTGTTCCTGCACTTCGGCGTGCCGAGCGGCCAGGTGAGCGGCTCGACCTTCATCGACTTTCGCGGCAACCCCGGCAGCGAGCTGGGGCGCGTGGCGCAGGTTCTCCCCGACATCAACAACGACGGCTTGGGCGAGGTGGTGCTCACCGCGCACGCCGAGGACAGCCACCGCGGCCGCGTCTACATCTTCTACGGCCGCAGCCGCAGCGCGTGGGAGACCTTGCAGAGCGCCAACGGCGGCTCGGTGCCGATGAGCGCGGCCGACAAGGTCATCGAAGGGCCCAGCCCGCTGCCCCCGGGGCTGACGATTCAGCAGTTCGGGCGCGGCCGCGGCTTCGCCGCGCTGGGCGACATCGACGCGGACGCGCACGGCGACTTCACCGTGCCGATGAGCCAGGGGAGCATCAACAAGCTCTTCCTCTTCTCGGGCCAGGCCGTGAAGAACAAGGCGGGCTCGGTCCTGACGGGCATCGCGCCGGGCATCGTGGACGACGCGCTGCAGACGCTCACCCGGCCGCCGTTCAACGCGACGACCACCAACATGCAGGGCGTCGGGTGGCGCGCGCTGGGCGGGGTGAACCTGGTCGGCGGGCCCGCGCCGGATCTGGTCGTCAGCTACCCGTTGATCAGCCAGGTGCTCATCTACGCCGACGCGACGAGCGCGGGGTACGCCGGCGCTCCGATGGTGCTGCAGGGCGCGGTGTCGACGAACTTCGGCTACACGCTCAACCGCGGCGACCTGAACGGCGATGGTCTGCAGGACCTGGTGATTGGTCAGAACCTGACCGGCGGCAACAACTCCGCCTGGGTCTTCTACAACACGGGCGTCCTGGGCTCGGAGTTCGACCTGATCGCCGGCGCCGGTTTCAACCAGTCCCGTTTGACCAGCCCGACCAAGCTGGGTATTAGCACCGCGGTCGGTGACTTCAACGGTGACGGCGCCACCGACGTCGCGGTGGCAGACGACACCGATGGAACGCCGCCGAACGCGGGCAAGGTCTTCATATGGCACTGACGGGCACCGAGAAGAAACCAGCGCCAACGAAGAAGAAGACGTACCGCCCCCCGCAAGTTCGCTCGCAGTCGGTGCTCTTGCCCAACCTCTTCGCGTGCAGCCCGCCGCTCATCGAGTGCCCGGACCTGACCTGCCGCGAGACGTGTGACTGATTGGGGCTGGTTCAGTGCGGCGCCTGGCGCCTGGAAGTCGATGACGCGCTGCTCGAGCAGGCCACCGCCCGCTGCAAGCTCGAGCCTTTCTTGCTCCGCGCCGACGGGCTGCCGTCCGCGCTCTTCCTGGAGCGCGTCGACCGGCTGCCCGACGAGGTGAAGCGTCCGCTCGAGGGCTCGCCGGCGCCGTGGGGCTACTACGCGGTGCAACGCGACCGGGTGCGCGCGTGGATCCCCGACGAGCCGTTCGCGGCCGAAGCGGCGTTGCGGGCGGCGTTTCAGATCGGCGTGCTGCGCCAGGGTGGTGTGCTGCTCCACGCCTCGGCGGTGCGGGTGGGGCAGCGGGCGGCGCTCGCGGTGGGCCCGAGCGGCGCGGGGAAGTCGACCTTCGCGCGCCAGTGCGTCGAGGCGGGCGCCGAGCTGCTCTCGGACGAGATCAACGCCCTCTACCCCGACGGCCGATGTCACGGCAGCCCCTTCAAGTCGGATCTCGAGCTGCCCGGCTCGCCCGACGGCGGCCGCGTCGCCTCGGTGCTGGTGCTCGAGAAAGGCCCGCAAGAGCTGTTCACGCCGCTGCCCGTGCACGAGGTCCTGCCGCTGGTGATGGCGCAGACCTTCCGCCCTGTCGCAGGTGAGCTGTCGAGCGTGGAAGCGACCCGGAGGGTCACGCAGGCCCTCGAGGCCGTGGGTGCGCAGCGACTCACGTTCCGCAAGCACCCCGACGCCGGCCAGTTCCTCGTCGACTGGCTGCGCTGAGTCGCACGGACAGTCAAGACGGTGGCCAATTGTGTGCCTTGCGCGAGGACTGGCCCTAGACTCCGCACACGTACGGTTTCGTACAGTTCCTAATCATTCAACTCAGCAAGGCCGTGAAACGCCGGGTCGTTCCGAAGGGGGACCGACGAATGTCGAGTTATCTGCGACTGCTCGTTGCACACGTCCTGAAGCTTTCTCTCGCAGCATGCTTGGTCGCGGCGCCTGTCTTTGCGGCACCATCGCTCCGGTACACCATTGACCAGAAGGGGGACTTCATCCTCTTCGGCAACACGCTGGCGCATGACTGCGCGAGCGGCGTTCCCGCGCCGGTGGTGGGCACGGTGACCTGCAGCGGCTCGAACCAGAGCGACTCCGGCGGCGATCTGATGTGGGCTTCGGATTCGCCCGGCGTGGGTCAGGCGGAAGCGAACGCCAGCGTCTCGGTCGCCAACGCCCGCAGCACCGCCGTGCTGCAGCTTCCCCCTGGCGCGGTCGTCACCTACGCGCGGCTCTACTGGTCTGCGCACCGGGGCAGCAACAACAACGCGGATACCAACGTGACCGTCGCCCGTCTTGGCGTCGGCGCGTTCACGCAGTCGGTCGACGCGGACGCCTCTTGGACCATCAACCGCGGCATGAATGAGCGCTATTACCAGAGCACCGCCGACATCACCGCGCTGGTGCAGGAGCATGGCGCGGGCGCGTACCGCATCTCGGGCGTCTCCGCCGTCAGCCCCGTCGACCTCAGCAGCGAAACCTTCTACGCCGGCTGGTACATCGTGGTGTTCTACGCGCTCGACACCGAGCCGACGCGCAACCTCACCCTCTTCGACGGCTTCGACGTCGTCCAGAACAACACCCAGACGGCCAACCTGAGCGGCTTCGTGGTGCCGAACTCCGGCTTCGGGGCCCGCTTGGGCGTGGTGACCTTCGAGGGTGATTCGACGATCACCGGCGACAGCCTGCGGTTCGACGGCACCACCCTGAGCACCACCCACAACCCTTCGAACAACTTCTTCAACGCGACGCACACCCGGCTCGGCACGCCGGTGAGCAACGCGGGGGACCTGCCGCAGACCTCCGGCGAGCCTCGGGCGATGACCAACATCGACATGGACGAGGTGAACGTCGCGGCCGAGCTCGTCCCCAACCAGACGTCGGCGCAGATCCAGGCCACCAGCACCACGGACGTCTTCTTCTTGAGCTCCTTCGTCACCTCCATCTCGACGCTCAAGCCGGTCTTCACCAACACTTTCAAGACCGCGACCGACCTGAACGGCGGCGACGTCCTGGTGGGTGACGTCATCGAGTACGTCATCAGCACCACCAACACCGGCACCGACACGGCGATCGAAGTGGTGATCAACGACGTGCTGCCGACGGGGCTGACCTACGTCCCGAACTCGATCGAAGTGCTCAGCGGCGCCAACGTGGGCGCGAAGACCGACGGCACGGGCGACGACCAGGCCGAATATCTGGCCGGCTCGCGCACCGTCCGCGTGCGGGTGGGCACCGGCGCCAACGCCTCGACCGGCGGCAGCATCGCCATCAGCGGCTCGACGTCGTTCCGCTTCCGGGCGACCGTCAACGCCGGCGTCGCCGGCCCGGTCGAGAACCAGGCCATCGTCACCGCCAAGGGCGTCATCGGCAACACGTTCAGCTTGCCGGCGGTGAACTTCCCGTCGTCGGCCGATCCTTCCGCCGAAGGCAACCCGACGGTCATCGTCGTCGCGCCGGACACCAACTTCACCGCCACGCCGCCGGTGCTCGCCGCCTCCACCAGCGCGACCTTCAGCTTCACCTCGAACGAAGTCAGCGCCACCTTCCAGTGCTCGCTCGACAGCGCCGCCTTCGCGACGTGCACCAGCCCGGTGACCCTGAACAGCCTGTCGCAGGGCCCCCACAACTTCCGCGTGCGGGCCGTGGGCCCCTCGCTGGTGGCGGATCCAACGCCGGCGAGCCACGACTGGACGGTCGATACCGTGGCGCCGCAGACCACCATCGACTCGGGTCCGCCGGCGCTGA
>CAZEDU010000005.1:0-45825 GCA_964511185.1 uncultured Myxococcaceae bacterium
TAGAGCACTTGGTTCGGGACCAAGGGGTCGCAGGTTCAAATCCTGTCTCCCCGACCATTCGAAAGCCTCGGAATCCTTCGGGTTCCGAGGCTTTTCTTTTCTGAGGGTCCTAATTAGTCATTGGGAATGGCGTTTCCTGAAGAACTGCGCGCGGCGTTTCCAAGCTATGGGCCCGATTGGGATGCGGCGGTCGAGATGGGCATCGACGTCTCGTTGCTGCTTGAAAACCTTGCGCTCTCGCCTACCGAGCGCCTGGAGCGGCTCGAAGGCCACGGAGACCATCAGGGACGAGGGGCGGCTCTTCGCGCGTAAAGGACGCCGCGGGACGGTGCTCGGCGCCGAACTCGATGACGGCTTGATCGCTGTGACCGTGCTCTACGTCGGTGCTCCCCAGGTCACCACGAGCTACCTCGGCCAGGACTGCACCCTGGCGTAGGCCAGCCACAAAGCACCAAGGATCGCCGTCTGAGGCGAGGACTTCAATACGCGCGATCTCTGAAGGTGGCGTATCCTCTTCGGTAGATATATCTTCTTCGGGAAATGTCTCACGGTGAGGATATTGAGCTTCCGGCCCCGGTCTGGGATGCGTTTCAGGAGAAGGGCCTTCGTCGTTTGAAAGGCGGAGACTGGCGCCTGAAGGGCGAACGGTGGTTTCTATCCGTCATCAGGGCTCCGCAGTCCTGGGAGCGAATGCTCTCGCCGCTGCTGGCTGAGGCCATCCTCGAAGCCAGAGTGGGCGCCCAGAAGGCGAAAGCCAAGCCGCTTGCCGTCCTTGTGGCTCCGAATCTCAGCGAGGCGATGCACGAACGCCTATCGGCTTTTGCCTTGAGGGTTGCCCCCAAGGACTCGTGGATCGCCGCAGATGTCCATGGGCGCGTCTTCTTCCACCTTCCTTCCGGGGTGGACTTCAAGGCTCCTCCACCTTCGCGCGACGGCTCCTCACCTGCGAAACCCCGCCGTGAGGCCAACCTCTTCAGTGATCTTCACCAGTGGATGCTCAAGGTGCTCCTGGCCCCAAACTTTGAGGAGCACCTGCTCAAGGCGCCCCGAAGGTCGATCCGAAATGCCCGAGTGCTGGCCGAGGTTGCCGGTGTCAGTGTTCCTGCGGCTGCCCGGTTCGTGAGTGCCTTGGAGAAGGCTGGTCATCTCGACCGTCGATTCGGTGATCTGCGCATTGCTGAGCCGAAGCGGCTTCTCGAGCGCTGGCGAGGGGCAATCCCCGTGTCTTACCGCCAAGAACTGGGGGCCCGGTTCGTGCGCGGTGCCCCGGACGAGATGGAGTTTGGGCTCTTGATGTCCATTGCGGGCGCCCATGGTCTTGGCAAGGACTGGAAGCTCGCCTTGGGCCTCTTCGAGGCTTGCCGGGCGTTGAAGCTAGGTCATTCCAGAGGTGGGCCTCGGCACTTGTACGTCTCCAGCTACGACTCCAACGAGTTGGAGGCTCTCGGCCTCGTTGCAGCAGCGGAAGGCGAACGCGCAGATATCGTTTTGCGAATACCCAAGTTCCCCGAAGCGCTCTTCCGGGCGGCCCCAGTGGTCAGGGGAGGGCTCGTGGCTGATGTCATTCAGTGCTGGCTCGATGTTTCCCATCATCCTGCGCGGGGCGAGGAGCAAGCCGACTTTCTTTGGAGGCGCGCCATAGCTCCGGCGCTTCGTTCAGATGAGTGATCTCACCCAGGAGGATGTTGATGCCCTCCGTCGCGTCCACGCCGTGGTGTCGCAAGCACCGTTCGTCATCGTCGGTGGCTGGGCAGCGCATTTGCTCCGGCGCCATTCGCTCGCTCGCGCACCCAACTTTGAGTCCCTTCGTACCGAAGACCTGGACGCAGCGACACCGGAACGTCTGACCCAGCAGGGGCAAGTCCTGGGTGAGATCATTCGTGAGCAGGGATTCGAGCCCGAGTTTCGCTCGGAGGACAGGCCTCCTGTTACGCGGTATCTGCTCAAGGAGGGCGGTCGTGAACCCAGCGAGTTTCATCCTGCAGCGACTTCTGGTTCTCCCAGCGAGACCCTCGACAGCAAAGAAGGGGAAGGACGCGCTCTACGTTCATGACGTGCTTCAGCTCTTCACCCATGGCGGTCGCATTCACAACGAAGTGATCAATCAGGCCCAAGGGGTGCTCCAGACCCTGACTGCCAAGGAACGCCGGGTGCGCCATGCCGCCGACAGATTCGGCTCGTCGCACAACCGGTGGTGCAGCTGTCACCGGACGCGCCATTGAGCATCGTCGATGCGACGGTTCATTTGTTCTACGAATTGGACGAGGCAACCTTCCGCGCCGCGGTGAAGGGGCTGCGCGCGTTGAAGGCCCAGGTGGGAAGACAGACCGCATGTCAGCCGCTCGGGGTTCACCCGACGCTCGCGAGCGAAGGTCTGACCGGCGCGTTTGCCCAAGCGATTCACGCGTGGGTGCTCGAGTATTGCGGCAAAGACACACTCTCCCGCGTAGCGGTGATGCAGCTTCTGCGGTTCGGTTCCGACTGGTCGTTCTCGGCGTTCGACATCGTCGCGGGCACGCTCACCGCCGATGAGATCGCGCGCATTAAGCCGAGCGCGCGGCAGACGTTCCACGTCTCTGATGTGGCGGGCGTGGGCTCCCAGGCGAGGCCGACGGCGAAGAGCTCGAAGCTCGACACGCTGTTCAGCGAGTCGAAGCTCATGGCCGCGACCCAGATGGAGGTCGATGTGGCGTACCTCGAGAGCTTTCGAATTGAAAACCCCAAGCTCGAGCACGCCGAGTCGATCGACTGCGTCAGCTGTCATGTCGCCGGCCGGGTGCGAAAAGATGCGCTCAAACGTCGGCCAGGCAGGCCGGCTTCCCGCGAGAGCCAGTACCTGAACCGAGGCTACGCGCTGGACCTGCCGTCCGACCCACTCGGAGTCTTGTCACAACGAGTATTTGGGTACTTCGACAGCAGGCCATCGTTTACCGCACGGGTGGTTCACGAAAGCGCTGAAGCCGCTCGGCGGCTCGAACGAGAGTTCCCTTAGCCCGCGTAGTAGAGGACCTGGTTGTCCGAGCCCTCCAAGCCCACCGCGACCCTGATCCCAGCGAACCAGCTCGTTACAGGTTCTCCGGCTTGAACCAGCGCCGGTAGCGGCTCACCGTTGGCCCGGACAGCATGAACAGCCCATCGCCGCGGTAGTGCAAGGTCTTGGGGAACTTCGGCGAGGTGGCGACGTGGGCCTTCACGACCTCGAACACGAAGAGCGAGTAGCGGCGGATGAGGCTCGAGTCGACGAGGCGGCACTCGAAGTGCGCGAAGCACTCCTCGACGAGCAGCGCGCTCACCTTCTTCGCGGGCACCGCGGTCAAGCCAAAGTGGGAGAACTTGTCGATGTCGCGGCCGGAGCTGTTGCCGATGCCGACGACCTGCGCGGCGAGATCGACCGTCGGCACGTTGATCACGCACGCCTTGCTTCGGCGGATCAACTCGAAGCTGTGGTTCTGGTCCCAGATGAAACAGCCGACGAGGGAGGGCTCCTCGCCCAGAATCATGTGCCAGCCCATCGTCATGATGTCGCGCTCGCCGCGCCAGGCCGAGCTCACCAGGACGACGGGCCCAGGCTCGAGGAAGCGGCGGACATTCGAGACGGGGAAGTCGACCTTTCGTCGGGCCCTCCCCCCGCGCGCGGGCCGCCCATGGGGCCGTTTGATTGGAGTCATTCGCCGAGCATCTCGCCGAGCAGGCGGGCCACGGCCTTGGCGTCGGCCTGGCCGTTCGTCGCGCGCATCACCTGGCCGGTGAAGAAGCCCATCAGCCCTTTGCGCCCCGAGCGGTACTCGGCGAGCTTGTCGGGGTGGGCGTCGAGCACGCGCTGAATCGCGGCGCGCAGCTCGCCTTCGTCGCTCACCACGTGCAGCTGCTTGCGCTCGATGATGGCGGCGGGCGCCTCGCCGGTCTCTTGCGCCTCGGCGAGCACGTCCTTGGCGATGCGCGCGGTGATGCGACCCGACTTGACGCGGCCGACGAGCTGGGCGAGCTGGGCGCGCGGGACCTTGTTGGTGCCGGCGCGAATCGGCGTGGCGAGCTCGCTCACCACCCACGGCGCCAAGTCGTTCAGCGCTTCGTCGCTCGCGCCGGCGAGGTAGTCGGCCAGCTGCGGCTCACGCGCGAGCAAGCTGGCGTCGTTCTCGCTCAAGCCGCGCGCGCGGAAGGACGCCGCCGCCGTCTCCTGCTCCGGCGTCAGCACGGCCTTCGGCGCCGGCGCCGAGGTCTTCTTTTCGGCCTTGGCGCTCTTGGTCTCCTTCGCGGGCGCTTCGGCGTGCTTCGCCCAGGTGTCCCTCAGCGTGATGATGCGGTTGAACACCAGCGCGCCGTCTTGGCTGTCGACAGGGTCTCGCCAGAAGTATCCCTGCCGCTCGAACTGGTAGCGCGCCTCGCGCGGGTCCTTCGTCACGCTCGGCTCGACGAAGCCGTGCGTCACCACCAGGCTCCTGGGGTTCACGAAGCGCAGGAAGTCGGTGTCGAGCGGCTTCGACTCATCGTTGGGCGCGTCGGGCGTCGCCTCGGTGGCCTCCGCGTCCGGCTCGGGCACGGTGAAGAGCCGGTCGAACAGCCGGAACTCGACGCGCACGCCCTGGGTCGCGCTCACCCAGTGGATGACGCCGGGCGCCTTGGCGCCTTCCTCGAGCATCGACACGCGCAGCTCGCGCACCTCGCCCTTCGCGTCGGTGACGACCTCGTCGCAGCGCACGATGGCCGCGCCGCGCAGACGCACGGTCCCGCCCGGCACCAGCCGCTTGTAGCCCTTCGGCGGCTGGGCGCTGAAGTCCTCGCGCTCGATGAAGAGCTCTCGCGTCAGCGGCACCTCGCGCGTCGCCTCCTCGGGCCTCACCCGCGCGCCGCCCGGGAGCGGCACGCGCCCATCGGGCATCGCTTGCGCCACGTCCTGCTGCCAGTACGGCAGCCGAAGCGTCCGCTCCTCTTTCAGGTTGGTGATGACGACCTTGAGCGGCTCGGTCACCGCCATCACGCGCGGCGCGCGCAGGTTCAAGTCCTCGATGACCGCGTTCTCAAAGATGGCGATGTCGACCGTGCGGTTGGTCCGGCTGACGCTCACTTGCGAGGCGAAGCGCCGAATCGCCTCGGGCGTGACGCCGCGCCGCCGCTGCGCGCTGATGGTCGGCATCCGCGGGTCGTCCCAGCCGGTCACCATGCCTTCCTTCACCAGACGCCGGAGCTTGCGCTTGCTGACGACCGTGTACTCGAGGCTGCGCCGGCCGAACTCGTACTGGCGCGGCGGCTCCCGGCCCGTCTTCTCCTTCGGGAACAGGTGGTCCATCAGCCAGTCGTAGATGGCGCGGTTGTCGACGAACTCGAGGCTGCACATCGAGTGGGTGATGCCTTCGATGGCGTCGCTGATGGGGTGCGCGAAGTCGTACATCGGGTAGATGCACCACTGGTGACCGGTCCGGTAATGCGGCGCGTGCAGAATCCGGTACAGCACGGGGTCGCGCAGCTTGAAGTTGGGGTGGCCCAGGTCGATTTTCGCCCGCAGCGCGTGCGCGCCGTTCTGGAACTCGCCCTTGCGCATGCGGCGGAAGAGGTCGAGGTTCTCTTGCGCGCTGCGGTCGCGGTAGGGGCTCGGCGTGCCCGGCGTGTCGACCGTACCGCGCAGCCTGGCCATCTCGTCGCCGCTCACGCTCTCCACGTACGCGAGCCCGCGCTCGATGAGCTGCTCGGCGTACTGGTAGAGCTGCTCGTAGTAGTCGGACGCGTAGAACAGCCGCGAGGTGTCCCAACCCATCCACTTCATGTCGCGGACGATGCTGTCGGCGTACTCCTGCGTCTCGCCTTCGGGGTTGGTGTCGTCCATCCGCAGGTGGCAGACGCCGCCGTAGTCCTCGGCGGTCATGAAGTCCAAGAAGCTGGCGAACGCGTGGCCCAGGTGCGCGTAGCCGTTCGGCTCGGGCGGAAAGCGCGTGACGATGCGCGGGTAGCGCCCCGCCGCGAGGTCTGCGTCGATGACCTCGGTGATGAAGTTCTGCGCGAGCTGGCGCGACGGCGAAGCGGACGGTGGGGCGGGTTTTCCAGACATGCGTGGCGCTCTTTAGTCGCCTGGGCAAGCGGCAACAAGCCGGGCCTGATCATCACCGTCGGCCGTGCGCACCTTGAAGCAACGAGGTGCCCATGGCCATCGAGAGTCTCAACCCCGCCACCGAAGAAGTCCTCGCCACCTTCGAGGAAGACACGCCCGAGAAGGTCGAGGCGAAGCTCGAGCGCGCCCACCGCGCGTTTCGCGAGCACAGGTCGGGCAGCCTGGCCCGCCGTCGCGAGGCGATGCTCCAGGCCGCGCGCCTGCTCGAAGAGGAGCGGCGCACGTTCGCCCGACTGGCGGTCGAAGAGATGGGCAAGCCGCTGACCGCCGCGTTCGCCGAGGTGGAGAAGAGCGCGCGCGCCTGCCGGCACTACGCGATGGAGGCCGAGCGGTACCTCGCCGACGAGCGGCTCCCATCGGAGGCGACCGAGAGCTTCCTGCGCTACCTGCCGCTCGGTCCGGTGCTCGCGGTGATGCCGTGGAACTTTCCCTTTTGGCAGGTCTTCCGCTTCGCCGCGCCGGCCTTGATGGCGGGGAACGTGGGGCTGCTCAAGCACGCGTCGAACGTGCCGCGCTGCGCGCTCGCCATCGAGGACCTGTTCCGCCGGGCCGGCTTCCCGGACGGCGTGTTCCAGACGCTGCTCGTCGGCGCCGGGGCGGTGCAGGGCATCGTCGAGGACGCGCGGGTGGTGGCGGTCACGCTCACCGGCAGCGACGCGACGGGCGCGAAGGTGGCGGGCGTCGCCGGGCGGGCGCTGAAGAAGACCGTGCTCGAGCTGGGCGGCAGCGACCCCTTCATCGTGATGCCGTCGGCCGACCTCCAAGCCGCGGCGCAGGTCGGCGTCACCGCGCGGATGATCAACAACGGCGAGTCGTGCATCGCCGCCAAGCGCTTCATCGTGCACCGCGACGTCTACCCCGCGTTCGAGCGCCGCTTCGTGGAGGCGGTGCGCGCCTTGAGGGTCGGAGATCCGATGCGCGAGGACGTCGACTTGGGGCCGCTCGCGACGAAGGGCGGGCTCGAGGCGGTCGAACGCCAGGTCCGCGAGTCGGTCGCGCGCGGCGCGCGGCTGCTCGTCGGCGGCCAGCGGCCCGAAGGGAAGGGGTTCTTCTACCCGCCCACGGTGCTCGCGCAGATTCCCGAGGACGCCCCCGCATACCGCGAAGAGGTGTTCGGTCCGGTCGCGCTGCTGTTCGAGGCGCGCGACGTGGAGCACGCCATCGCGCTCGCCAACGACTCGGTCTACGGGCTGGGCAGCAGCGTGTGGACGAACGACCCGAGGGAGGAGCAGCGCTTCATCGACGGGCTGGAGGCGGGCCAGACGTTCGTCAACGCGATGGTCGCTTCCGATCCGCGGCTGCCGTTCGGGGGCGTGAAGCGCTCGGGCTACGGCCGCGAGCTCGGCGCGCTCGGCCTTCGCGAGTTCATGAACATCAAGACGGTCTTCATCAACCGAAGCGGCCGCTACCACCGCGCGCAAGCGGAGTAGCGCGCTTCCAACTCCAAGGAGGTGCCAACGATGCAAACCGAAGCCATTCGCGAGTGGAGCGAGAAGTTTCGCTCCATCTCGAACGAGGACGCCGAGCTGCAGGCGCACGGCAGGTACTACACCTGCTCGTTCCTGCTCGACATGGACGAGCACCAGGTGCTGGTGCACATGTACCGCGGCAAGGTGATCGACGTGATCATCGACCCGGGTCCGCTCGACGAGCGCTACCAGTTCGCGATCCGCGCGAGCGCGCAGACCTGGAAGAAGTTCTCGCAGCCCGAGCCGCCGCCGATGTTCCACGGCCTGTGGGCCGCGACGTTTCGAGAGGACATGAAGCTCGAAGGCGACCTGCTCGTGCTGATGCAGAACCTGCGTGAGCTGACGCGGCACCTCGAGCTCTTGCGCACCACCGGCGTGCCGGTGGAAGGAAAGGAGCTGGCGTCATGACCGCGCGCATTTCCCCCGTGACCGGCCACTACGTGACCATCGACGTGAAAGGCGACAAGTGCCGCGTCTTCTACCTAAAGAACGGCTCGGGCCAGCCGCTCATCTGTCAGCACACCGCCGGGTGCCACAACCATCAGTGGCGCTATCTGCTCGAGGACGAGGACATCACCCGCCGCTATCGCGTCATCGCGTACGACCTGGCGCGCCACGGCAAGTCCGATCCGCCGCGAAACCAAGAGTGGTGGAAGGAGGAGTACCGGCTCACCACCGACTACTTCGTCGAGTTCGTGGTGAAGCTGTGCGAGGCGCTCGAGCTCGAGAAGCCCATCTTCATGGGCTGCTCGTTCGGCGGCGACGTGGCGCTCGACCTGGCGCACCGGCACCCCGAGCGCTTCGGCGGCATCATCTCGGTCGAAGGCGCCGACTACTCGCCGGGCTTCTACCTCGACTGGTGGCAGCACCCGCACGCCAACGCGGCGCAGGTCTGCGCGAGCGGCGTGTGGGACTTGATGGCGCCGCAGTCGCCCGACGCGGACCGCTGGGCCACCTGGTTCTACTACTCGCAGGGGTCGGAGGCGTTCAAAGGCGACCTCTACTTCTACTCGGTGGACCACGACCTGCGCGGCAAGCTCGAGGAGATCGACACCTCGAAGTGCCCGCTGGTGATGCTCACCGGCGACTACGACTACTTGACGCCTCCCGAGCACAGCCGCGAGACCGCCGAGCAGATCACCGGCGCCGAGTTCATCGAGATGAAGGGCATTGGCCACTTCCCGATGAGCGAGAACTACCCGGTCTTCAAGGCGTACCTGGAGCAGGCGCTCGCGCGCATCGAGACGAAGACGGGCGCCGCCGAGGCGCGGATGCCGCCGGGCGAGCCGGGGCCGCACCCCGTCATGTGAGGCCTTGCGCGGCGGCGCGGAGTTGAGCCAAAGGTGAACGCCCCGTGCGTTCACCCGCCCCACCGCTCGCGCCCGCCGCCCCCGCGCGCTCGCACTTCGAGCGGGACGAGGCGCTCGCCGCCTGGCTCAAGGACGTTGGCTTGGAGCACGTCCGTCTGCTCGGGGCCGACGTCCTGGCGCCGCACGTCGATTCGAGCGACCGCGCGGCGCTCGCGCACGTGTTGAGCCGCCACCGCTTCACCGACTTCGCCACCATGGAGTCGCTCCAGCGCAACGGCTACCTCTTGTCGTACGCGCCGAAGATGAAGCTGTCCTTGCCGCCCGCGGCGTGGCGGTTTCTCTTGACGGAGCTCGAGGCCGTCGCCCGCGCGCGCGGCGAGCTGGCAGGGCGGCTCACGCCTCCCGACGCCGAGCTGCCCCGCGCGTTCTTCGAACGGCTCGTCGCGTTTCGGCAGGCGCTGCCGGCCGAGCTGCCGCCGCGCACCGACGCCGACCTGCGGAGCGCGTCTCTCTCGTTCTCTCCGACGCTGCCGGGCTTTCTCTACACCGACGACCGGCGGGGGTTGAGCCACGTCCGCGGCTTCGCCTCTCTCGTTCTCCCGGTGGTGTCGCTGCGCGCGGGCGACGCCTGCAGCGCCAGCTGCACGTGCGGGGCGAGCGGCTGCGTGCACGCGCTCGCCGCGGTCGACGCGCTGTTGCTCCAGCTGCGAGGTCCGTTGACGCGCGAGCTGGAGGCGCACCTCCAAGAGCTGCGCCGGCCGGCGTGGGAGCGCGCCCTGCGCGCGATGGAGCGCGCGCTTGAACGGCCAGAGCACAAATCGTCGGAGGTGCTGGTGGCGTGGCGGCTCGAGGTGACGCCGGACGACATCTTCATCCAAGCGTACTTGCACCGCGTCGGCCGCAAGGGCGCGCCGTCGCGCGGCGTTCCGGTGAGCGCGGCGCAGCTTCTCCGTCAGCACGCCGAGCACCTGGCCGATGACGACCTGCGCATCGCCCGACGCGCCGCCCAAGTCGTCTCGCGCGCGCCGCAGTCGCTGCTCTACGCGCTGGTCGGTCACCCGCGCGTCTACCTCACAGCCGACCCCGAGCGGCCGATCCGCGTCGAGCGGGTGAAGGTCGGCATCGTGGCCGAGGAGCGCGGCGGCTCGGTGGTGCTCACCTCCGGCATCGAAGGCGCGCCGCTCACCCCTTCGGTGCATCAGCGGGTCCGCGCCGCGCGGTCCGACGAGGCGCTGTTCCTGTGGGACGCGGGCGCGCGGCTGCTCACCTTGCTCGACGTGAGTGAAGAGGTGGACGGAGTGCTCGGCGTGCTCGAGCAGTACGGCAACGAATTTCCGCCCGAGAGCCACGCCGCGCTGCTCGAGCGGCTCTCGCTCGCCGCGAGCCAGGTGCCGGTCGCGTTGCCGCGCACGGTGCTGGGCGAGTCGGTGCCGCCGCGCCTCGACTTCGTCCTGCGGCTGCAGCTCCTGTCCAACGCCTCGGTGCGCCTCGAGCTCCGCGTGCGGCCCTTGCCCGAGTCGGGGAGCTTTTTGCCTGGCGAAGGCCCGCGCGACGTGCACGTGCGCCGCGGCGCGAAGCCGATGCACGCGCGGCGCGACTTCGAGGCCGAGCGCGCGGCGGCGCTTCGGCTCATCGCACAGCTCGGCCTGGTCGATGCGCGCGAAGAAGGCGAGGAGGCGTTCGTGTTGCCGGACCCGCAGCGCGCGCTCGCGCTCATCGAAGCGGTGAAGGCGCTCTCGCCCGCACCGACGCTCGAGTGGGTCGGCCAGCCGCTGCGCGTCTGGGGAAAGGCGGGCGTCGACGCGCTGAAGGTGACGCTCGAGAAGAAACGGGATTGGTTCGGCGCGCTGGGCGGCCTGTCGGTGGCGGGCGAGCGCGTGGAGCTCGCGGTGCTGCTCGATTCGGCGCGCCGGCAGCAGCGCTTCGTGCGCGTGAACGACACCGACTACGTCGAGCTGGAGGACACGCTCCAGCGGCACTTGGAGCGGCTCGCCGCGCACGTCTACCGCGCGCCGACCGGCCTGGAGCTGGGCCCGTCCGCCGTCGAGGTGCTGCAGGCGCTCGAGGACGCGGGCGCGAGGGTCTCGGCGGACGAGAGCTGGGAGCGGCTGGTCGAGCGCATCTTCGCCGCCAAAACATTCCAGCCGAAGGTGCCCCGGGCGCTCAAGGCGACGCTGCGCGACTACCAGCGGGAGGGCTTCCTGTGGCTGATGCGGCTCGCGTCTTGGGGCGCGGGCGGCGTGCTCGCCGACGACATGGGGCTGGGCAAGACGGTGCAGGCGCTCGCGGTGCTGCTCGCGCGCGCGAAGCAGGGTCCTGCGCTGGTGGTGGCGCCGACCTCGGTGGGTTTCAACTGGGTGGAGGAGGCGCGCCGCTTCGCGCCGTCGCTGACGCTGCACGTCTACGCCGAGTCCGCTGACCGCGGCGCGCTGCAGCGGCGCTTGGGGCCTGGCGACGTGCTGGTGTTGAGCTACGGCCTGCTCACGCGCGACGTCGAGCGGCTGTCCAAGCTGCGCTTCGCCACCATCGTGTTCGACGAGGCGCAGGCCTTGAAGAACGCGCTCACGCTGCGGGCCAAGGCGGCGCGCGCGCTTCAGGGAGAGTTCCGCTTCGCGCTCTCCGGCACGCCGCTCGAGAACCACCTGGGCGAGCTGTGGAGCGTGTACCGCATCGTGTTCCCCGCGCTGTTCGGCAGCTGGGACGCGTTTCGCGACCGCTTCGCGCTGCCCATCGAGAAGCGCATCGACCCGACCGCGCCGCACGCGCTGGCCCGGGTGCTCGCGCCGTTTTTGCTCCGCCGCACCAAGGCGCAGGTGGCGCGCGAGCTGCCGCCTCGCACCGACGTCAAGGTGCCGGTGGTGCTCTCCGCAGACGAGTGGCAGCTCTACGAAGACGCGCGGCTGGCGGCGCTGTCGGACCTGGAGTCGTCCCGCTCGAAGCTGCGCGAGCAGCAGCGCCGCGTTCAGGTGTTGGCCGCGCTGACCCGGCTGCGGCTGCTCGCCTCACACCCCAAGCTGTACGACCGCGGCTCGACGGTGGAGTCGGCGAAGCTCAAGCGGTTGGTCGAGCTGCTCGAAGAGCTCCATGCGCAAGGGCACCGCGCGCTGGTGTTCAGCCAGTTCACCTCGCACTTGAAGCTGGTGCGCGAGGTGCTCGACGCGCGAGGGTGGTCGTACCTGTCCCTCGACGGGAGGACGCCCCGCAGGGAACGCGAGCGGCGGGTGCGCGCGTTTCAGGAAGGTGAGGCCTCGCTGTTCCTCATCTCGCTCAAGGCGGGCGGGTTCGGCCTCAACCTCACCGCGGCCGATGACGTCATTCACCTGGACCCTTGGTGGAACCCGGCGGTCGAGGACCAGGCCTCTGACCGCGCGCACCGCATCGGGCAGACGCGGCCGGTGACGGTGTACCGGCTGGTCGCGCGCGGCACCATCGAGGAGCAGATGCTCGCGCTGCACGCGGACAAGCGCGCGCTGGTGAGCGGCGTGCTCGAGGGCAAGGACACCGCGGCGAAGCTGTCGAGCCAGGAGTTGCTGGGGCTGCTCAGCCCGTCTAGCCCCGAGGCGCTGCACGAGCGCAAGAAGTCCACCGTGCACTAGAAGCCGAGCACGAGCCCCACCCGCTCTTCCGTATAGCTCGCCGCGTCCTTCGGCGACGGCGACGCCGAGGTGAACCGCAAGCAGCTCGACGTGATGGTGAGAAGCGAATCACGAGGTTGACGTCGAGCGTGTCGTCGACGGCGGCGCGACCAAAGTCGCTGTCAAACAAGCCATTCGCGGTTGAAGCAAATCGCTGGGGTCCGCTAGACGCGCGAGCATGAAAACCCCGCTCGCCGTCGTCTCGGTATTCTGCGGTCTGTTCGCTTGTGGTCCGGTCGAAGCTCCGGACGAGTTCGACGCGGCTCAAGACTCGGAGTCGCAAGAGATCCAAAACGGGAAGATCGACAACCGGCGTCCGTACGTCGTGGCCATCGGCGCCGTCTATGACTCCAAGGACGCCGTGCCGACCTGCTCGGGCACGTTGATTTCCACGCGAACGGTTCTCACAGCCGGTCACTGTGTTTCACTCGACGGCTCTGACTTCGTCGTGTTTGGCAAGTCCGTCAACAGTCCGCAGGCGAAGCGAATTCGGGTCGTGAAATCCATCATGCACCCGTTCTTCCAATACCGACCGGGCGCGACTCTGACCCACGACTTGGCGCTGATGCTTCTCGAAGAAGACGCACCGGTGTCGCCCTCGCCGTTGTTGCGGCAGACGCTCGAAAACACCTCTCAATGGTTGAGGCAGGCGACCATCGTGGGATTCGGTTATTCGAACTCAGGGCTCGGCACTCGGCGATACGCCAATCTGCCCATCGCCGTCGTCGGTCCAGGCTCTGTTTCGCCAGACATCGCTCCGAAAGGCCGCATCGATGAGTCGATGGTCTTCAGCAGCGACCCCAACTGGCAGAAAGGGACGTGCCGCGGAGATTCCGGCGGACCACTGGTGATCAGCGTCGGCGGCGTCGAGTATCAGGCCGGTCTCACTTCATTCAGCCCGCCCTACTGCTCCACGCCCCGAGGCACTGTCAGCGCAAGAACGGACGGTCCTGCGATCGATGAGTTCATTCAAAGCGCGATCGAAGAGCTGGAGCCGAACAACCCGTGTCGCAACGACGGCGTATGCACGGCCAACTGCGTGCGCGGAAACTTCGTTGCGGATCCCGACTGCGCATCGAAACATTGCGGCGCCGATGGAGTCTGCTCTCCCGCGTGTGTATCGGATCCGGACTGCACGGAGGCCGCCAAGAGCACTTGCAGGCAGGACGGTGTCTGCAACGGCTCGTGCTCCAACCCAGATCCAGATTGCGAGTCGGTGATGGGAAAAACATTTGATTCGGGGCGACCCGTTACAGGGGCCGCCATGACGACTGCCTCGTTTCGGCACGTGCAGAAAGCAGAGTGGAGCTCATCGCTGGGAGCACCTTTCTGCGCTCGCAATTCGCAAGCGTGTGACTCCGGCAAGCTCTTGAAAGGTCGCGGCTCGACCGAGAAGAACGCTTCCAACACTTTCAAGAAGTGCGACGAGGACCGTTCGCTGAACGCGTCCAACAGCATCGAGCGAATCATGGTTCACTCGACCTGGCCCGATCGCAACGACTTGAAATCGATGAACGACGTCACGGTGTGGATTCGTACCGAGAATCCAACGAATGTGGGCCTTCGTCTGATCGGCGGCGGTGTTCGAAAAGACGGCACGATTGCCTTCAGCCTCCCGTTCGTGAAGACGGTCAAAGACAAGGGACTCACTCGCTTCGAATTTCGCGACCTGACGACTTCGATGTCGAGTGACATGGGTCGATACCTCCTTCGTGTCGAACTGTTCGATAGAAGTGCCGCGTCTATCGTCGGCGAGTGCTGGACCGGAGGGCTCTTCGACCGGGACGACCTCATTTACGACACGAAGCAATAGGTGGCTTTCGCCACGGGGAAGCCCGCCTGCCTGGCAGGCGAGGGCGCCTTTCATCTTGAAAAGGTGAAATGGGCCAAGTTTCACCTTTGAAACATTTGGGCGGCCCGGCTGGACGTAAGTGCTCGCAATCACAATGAGCAGGGGTTGGGCACGGATGCTGCTTTTCTTTTGCTCGCAGCGAGACCGGGTTCAACAGGGAATCGACAACGGCGACTTTAAGGCCGGTCTGGAAGGGAGAGCTCATTGGGCTCTCCCTTTTTCTTTGGGTCGTCGGCGTTACAGTTGCCGCCATGGGTCAAGGTTCCGACGACGGCATCACGCGCCGCCAGGCGATCGGCGCGGGGCTGGTGGGCGCGGCCACACTCGCCGCCGGCGGCGTCGCGGTGGGCGCGGCAGAGGAGCGCGAGGAGAGCTCCACCGGCTCGGGCGCGCGCATGCCGGTGGCGTTTGTTCCGCACGGTGGCGGGCCGTGGCCATTTGTCGACCTGGGCTTCGGTGAGCGCGCCGAGCTCGACGCGCTGGCCGACTACCTGCGCTCGCTGCGCGCGCTGCCCAAGACGGCCCCCCGCGCGCTGCTCGTCGTCTCCGCACACTGGGAAGAGGCGGTGCCGACGGTGATGACCCACGCGCGCCCGCCGATGTTCTACGACTACTACGGCTTCCCGCCCGAGTCGTACACCCTCACGTGGCCGCGCCAGGCCAGCCCGCGCTCGCCGCTCGCGTGCGCGCATTGCTCGAAGGCGCGGGTTTTCCAACGGCCGAGGACGCGCAGCGCGGCTTCGACCACGGCACCTTCGTGCCGCTCAAGCTCACGTACCCCGAGGCGGACGTCCCGGTGGTGCAGCTCTCGCTCAAGGTGGGGCTCGACCCGAAAGAGCACCTCGCGATGGGCCGCGCGCTGAGCCCGCTGCGCGACGAGGGCGTCTTCATCATCGGCAGCGGCATGACCTTCCACAACCTGCGCGCCTTCTTCGACCCGCGCGGCGGCCCCATCTCCGAGGCCTTCGATGGTTGGTTGAGAGAGACGGCGGCGCTCGAGCCGGCGCGGCGCGACGCCAGGCTCGAGCAGTGGGCGGCGGCGCCGGGCGCGCGGCTCGCCCACCCGCGCGAAGAGCACCTGCTGCCGCTCATGGTCATCGCCGGCGCGGCGGGCAGCGACCGCGCCACCGTCGCTTACAACGGCACCATGGCGGGCAAACGGCTGTCGGCCTACCACTTCGGCTGAGCCGAAAGCGGCGCGAATCGAAGGCGCCTCGGTGCTATGCCTGGCGCTCCACGCATGGCCGACGTTTCCGAGCCCCTCATCTTCGTGCACACCGTCGAGGCGTTCTTCTTTCGCGCGCTCGAGGGGCGCGTCACGCCCGAGCTGATCCACCGCGTGCGCGCGACCGGCATCGAGCTCGACAAGCCGCTTTTGCCCGAGTACCCCTTCTCGGCCTGGGTGAAGGCGCTCGACCTTTCGTCGGAGCTGCTCTTCCCCGGTGTGCCCAAGGCGCAGTCGCACCGGCAGATGGGCCGCTGGATGGTCGAGAGCTACCAGCAGACCTTCGTCGGCAAGGCGCTCTTCATGGGGCTCAAGCTCTTGCCTTCGCGACAGGTGGTGGATCGCATCGCGCGCAGCTTTCGCACCTCGAACAACTTCACCGAGACCGTGGTGCGCGACGTGGGCCCCAACACGGTCGAGCTCGACTTCAACCGGGTCGAGCCCGAGCCGGCCTTCACCCAAGGTGTCATCGAGGCGGGCCTGCCGGCGGCGGGCGTGAAGAACGTGGCCGTGTCGCTCATCGCCCGCGTGGGCGAGTCCGCCACCTTCCGGGTGAGCTGGGGCTGATTGGCCAGTCGGGCCAAGGCCTTTCGCGGCGTCGGTTCGGGTCGCAGGCGCGGCGCCTTTCCTCGCACCGGCTGCGCGGTGAGACCGTGAAGGTCGGCCCTCGTCGAAAGCGCGCGGGCCACGGGCTGCTGGTGGCCCGTCACCAAAGGGGTGCCGCATGGTGAGAACGAACTCCAGAGCCGTGAGAGGAGGACCGTTCTAATGGCCATCGAAAAGGGGCATCGGCCGACTGAAAACCAGGTCCGCATTCGAGACGGCCCGGCCGGTGCGTGAAGGCCGACGCGCGCCTTTGCCGATGAGGCACGGCCGCCGCGAGGCTTTGAAACGGGCGTGACGCCGATGAGGTGTCGCGCCCGATTTTTTTACGCGGACAGCCGCGGGGGGATGCCGGCGCTGTGGGCGAGGGCTGACATCGAGTTTCGGGGAGAGGGTTCGTTATCCTCGTGGGGAGATCAGCGGAGGGTTGAACCCAGATGTCCTCTCCACCCGACGTCTCCGTCATCATCCCGACCTTCCACCGCGAAGCCCAAGTCGTCGAGGCGGTGCAGAGCGCGCTCGCGCAAGAAGGCGTCACCGTCGAAGTGTTGGTGCTCGACGACAGCGAGGAAGGCTCGGCGCGCGCCGCCATCGAAGGCATCGGCGACCCGCGCGTTCGCTACATCCAGCAGGCGGTGCCTTCGAAGGGAAAGCCGGCGCGGGTGCGCAACGACGGCGCGAAGCTGGCGCACGGCCGCTACCTGCACTTCCTCGACGACGATGACCACCTGATGGAAGGCGCGCTGATGGCGATGGTGGCCGCGCTCGACGCCCGGCCCGACCGCGGCGTGGCGATCGGCTGGGTGGTGCCGTTCGGCAACGACCCGGACTGGCTCCGCGACAAGAGCGACTACTTCAAGCAGGCGGCGAAGATCGCCGCGAAGACGCCGTCGAGCGTCTGGTCGGTCGCGTACATCCTGTTCCGCGGCACGTTCATGGTGAACTCGGCGTGCATGATTCGCCGCGAGTGCTTCGAGCCGCTCGGCGGGTTCAACGACGCGATTCCGGTCTACGAGGACGTCGACTTCTACATGCGCGGCATGCGCCGGTACGGGCACGTCTACGTCGACCGGCCCGTGCTGCACTACCGCACCGGCGCGCCTTCGCTGATGCACAACCTGGGCAAGGACAACACGCGCGTCGAGCAGAGCTACCAGATGATTCACCAGCGCTACCGCCAGGAGCACGGCCGCTTCGAGTACCGGCTCTTGTGGTTCCTGACGAAGACGCTCCCGTTCGCGGTGGTGCGCTCGCTGCCTTTGTTCTGGCTCGAGCTGTGAGCCGTTTTAGCGGCAGTCGTGACGCTGCAGCTCGAACCGCTCCTCGGTTCGATGCGCGTACAGCACGCCGCCTTCGTCGAGCACGGTGAGCTCGCGAAAGGTCTCGTCGGCGGACGTGTTCGCCGGCAACCGCGCCTGCCCCACGGGCCGCCCGTCGAGCGGGTCGAGGCACGTGAGCAAGAGCACCACGGCGGGCTCGCCGCCCGCGCGCTCGACGACGGCGCCGAGGTAGATGACGCCGGACGCGTCTGTGTCGAGCAGGGCGATGGATTGGATGGCGCCGGGCAGCTGGAGCTGACGCGTGAAGCGGTGCTGGCGCGTCTCCTTCGCGATGGCGTTCACGTACAGCTTTCCGGCGGCGCGGTCGATGATCGCCGCGGTGAGGTACGAGCGGCCGTCCCGGCTCGGGCGGCCGGGGACGCTGGGCCGCTCGGCGTCGGCCTTGCCGCGCGTGTCTCCCACGCGCACGAGCGGCCCGTGCTCGCGCTCGACCCAGACGTCGGTCCCGTCGACGAACACCCCGGTCGCGCCGCCGCCTTCCTCCAGCCCCTTGCCGACGAGCGGCAGCTCTCCCAAGAGCTTGCCGTCGGGAGCCATGACCGCGATCGACTTATCCACCAGCCGGTCCATCACCACGGTCGTTCCGTCGCGCGCGAGCGCCAGGTCCTGCGGCGCTTGCAGCGGCAGCGGCGCGGTCCCCAGGTGCGCGCCATGGCGGTCGAAGCGCGTCAGCCGGCCGTTGAGCTGATCCAAGATGACGACGTTGCCTTTTCCATCGGTCGAGAGGCTCATCGGCGCCTCGGGGTTGCCTTCGTTCGGGCGGTCTCTGCCGAGCTCATCGGCCCCCGCGCCCCACCGCGCGCGCATCCACACGCCTGGCGTGGCCTCGGGCTGGGGCTGCGCGGCGCGCGGGGTCGACTGCGACCTGGCCGTCGCACTGGAGGTGGACGCCGTGGGATGGGGTGAGTCGGTCGGGGAGGTGGGCTCACCTGCGCGGGTCGAGCGCTTCGTCGCGGCCCAGGCGACGAGCAACGCCGCCACAACCCCAATGCCTGCCGCCACGCGCGCGCGCCGTCCCATGCGCCCGGAAGCCAAGCACAGAACGGCGCTCCTCTCGTAGTGTCGCGCCCGCGTGACAGCCTCGGTGGCCGGGTTCTGCCCGTTGCCTCGGGTCCGCTGCAGAATCACCCTGGTCCTTCGATGAATGCGCTGACGCTTCGAAGAATGCTGTGCGTCGCCGGCGCCGCGGTGCTGGCGCTCGCGTCCGCTGCGTGCGGCGTTGGCATCGCCGAGAACGTCTCGTCGGTCGAGCTGGTGGGGGTCGATGACAGTCAGCCTCTGCCGACGCCGGTGACTCCGAGCGACCCGGACGTCGTGCCGGAGCCCATCGCGACGGGCACTCAGCTCGTCACCACCGCCGACTTGAATCTGCGCGAGGGGCCGAGCTCGAACGACAACATCCTCGTCGTCATGCCGAAGGGCAGCGAGGTCACCACGGTCGACGACAAGGGACCGCAGAACGGCTGGTACAACGTCGCGTTCAATGGGCTCGTCGGCTGGGCCTCGGCCAGTTACCTGAAGCCGTCCGTTCCGCCGGTGGCCTCCACCCCCGACGCGCCGAGCGACGCCACCGCCCGCGATGCGGCGATCGCCCGCGCGCAGAAGGCGGTGGGGTTCTCGTATTGGTGGGGCCACGGCCGCTGGCTCGAGGCGGGGCCTACGGCTTCGACCAAGGGTTCCTGCACCGGCTCGTGCCCCAACTGCTCGCACAGCGGCAGCTACGGCGCCGATTGCTCGGGCTACGTCGCCAAGGTCTGGCAGGTGCCGTCCAGCAACACCGACGTCAGCAAGGACTCGCACCCTTACGCGACGTTCCACTTCGAGGTGGACAGCGCGCAGTGGGCCGGCGTGCCGCGCGGCTCGATTCTGAAGGGGGACGCGATGGTGTACCACAGCGGCGGTGCGGGCCACATCTTCCTCTACGAGAAGAGCGATCCCTGGGGCTCGTTCTGGGCTTACGAGGCGCGCGGCTGTTCGTACGGCATCGTGCACAACCTGCGCACCGCGGGCTCACAGTACAAGGCGATTCGCCGCACGGGCTACTGAGCGGACGTCAGAGCCACAGCCGCCACCGCATGCCGATGCCGGTGGTGTAGCCGACCGACGTCCAGCGGATTTTTCCTTCGGGCGAGAGGAAGTAGGTGGTGGGGAAGGCTTGCACTCGGTACGCGTCCATCAGCGCGTCGTTGCCGAGCAGCACGGGGTAGTCGACCTGGTTCTTGTCGACGAACTGCCGAACGCTCCCGAGGTCCTTGTACGCGAGCGCGACGGAGAGGACGTGCGCGTCGTCCCCGACCGAGCGGCGAAGGGACGCGACCGTCGACGCTTCGGCGTTGCAGACCCCGCACCACGGCGCCCAGAAGTGCAGCACCACGGGCTTGCCTCGCAGCGCGTCGAGCTGCCAGCGCTGGCCGCGGAGATCGACGAGCTCGAAGTGGGGCGCGATTTCGCCTCGTCCGATGAGGTCGCGCGTCTGCCATAGGCCGATGCCTACGACCGCGATGAGGAGGAGCGCCACGTCCTCGCTCCAACGCACCCAGCGATGGGCTTGTCGAAGGGCGCGCCACCGACGCCAGAGCTCACGCATGGGATGTGACTGTATGCGAGCGGGTGAGCGGGTTGGAGAGGCGGCCTGGAGGGGAGAGGGACTGGCTTTGGCGTTCGGGGTGCTTCTCTCGTAGAGCGGCTCGACTTTGGGCGGGGGATTGGCGCGGTTGGCACGTGCTCGAGATGAGTGGGGTAACGAATCCCCCTCCTGAGGGGGTTGGGTTACCCCAGTCTTTTGTCAGAGTCCGTTGCTAGGGCTGGCGGTTGCTCCGGTTTTTTCGGGGCGTGTACAAGATGACGGCTCAGGCCCCGAACGCCGACGAGTGGGAGATGGCCCGGTTGTTGGCTGCCGGTGCGAGCGCCACGCTTTCGCATTTCAGCGCGGCCCGAGCGCTCTGGGGTGGTGGCCGAGATGGCACGCCTGTACGCGCAGTGCGCGGTGCCCCCTGTCTCGATATCCCCTTCAGAGCAGCCTTGAAGAATGCCGATCCCGCATCACTTGGAGGCCTCGCCGAGCGCGTGCGTGATCGACTCGATCGTCGCGCCTCGAAGCAACACTCTCTTCCGTCGCGAGGTCTCGCCGCTGAGCAGCTCCACGCTCGCGCGCGGCACGCCAAGACAGCCCGCCAGAAACCGCACGAGCTCCGCGTTCGCCTCGCCGTCGACGGGCGGCGCGGCGAGCTGCACTTTGAGCATCCCGCCGTGCTCGCCGACCACCCGCGTCCGCGACGCGCGCGGCTGCACCACCACCGCCAGCACCACGCCGTGGCTGGATTGGCTCAAATAGGGGACGCTCGCAGCGGGTGCACCCGAGCGCGTAGGATGACGCCAACGCATGCGGTTTGGCTCTTACACGCTTTTGCTCCTCACCGCCGTCGCGCTCTGCTCCCCCGCGGCGTTCGGCGCGGACGGCGCGCGCGCCCGGCTCCAGAGCGCCATCCAGCTCTACGACGACCTGGAGTACGAAAAGGCGCTCGCGGAGCTCAAGAAGGCCGAAGGGCTCGCCGCGAGCGACGACGAGACGGCCGAGGTCAAGCTGCTCCAAGGCATCGTGCTCGCGGAGCTGGGCCGCAACGAGGCGGCGGCGGCGAGCCTCAAGCAGGCCTTCGCGCTGCGCCCCGCGCTGACTGTGCCCTTCGAGGTGTCGCCCAAGATTCAGCGGCTCATCGAGCGCACGCGCCCCAAGCCCAAGCCGGCCGACGCGCCGAGGCAGACGGCGCTCGCGTCTTCACCGCGCGCGTCCGAAGGCGACGACTTCCGTCCAGGCGCGAGCAAGTCGCTCGTGCACCCGGTGCCCACCGTCTCGTGGTTCCTCGCGGGCACGGCGGCGGCGTGCGCCGGGGTCGGCACGACGTTCGGCGTGCTCTCCCGCGCGCGCATCCGCGCGGCGCAACAGGCGCCGGACTACCCTTCCGCGTCGGCGGAGCTGCGCGAGGCGCGCGCGCAGACGCTCTACGCCAATGTCTTCTTCGGGGTCGCCGGCGCGGCGCTCACCGCCGCGGTCGTCACCTACTTCGTGCAGCCCGGCGCGGCGGCCGCCGCGAGCGAGTAGCGTTCTAGTACGACGGCGCGGGCTCGTCGTTGAAGTTGTGCTTGATGACCGCCGTCTCGTTCGCCTTCACCACCACTTGCACGGTGATTTGCCGGTCGAGGTCGGGGTTGATCAACGTCACGGTGTGCTTGCCTTCGGGCAGGGTGATGGCGCCCAGCGGCGTGGTGCCCATCGCCTTGTTGCCGATCACCACCTTCGCGTACGGGCGAACGCGCACCTCGAGCTGACCGGTCGCCTTGGCGCGCGAGGGCTTTGCGTTCAACGCCCGCTCGATCTGCGCCTTCGCCGGGTCCGCACGGCGCGGCGGTGTCACCGGGGCGGCCGCGGCCTCGGGCGGCGCGGGCTCGGGGTCCGTGGGTGCCGCCGGCTCGGCCGCCGCGACGGGGGCCGGCGCCTGCACCGGAGCGGGCTCCTGGGCCGGCGCCACGAGGGTCGGCAGCGGCCGCGGCTTGGGCGGCTCGGCGGGAACGGGCGCCGCGGGCCACAAGGCGAAGGTCAGAAACGCGAGCACCGCCACGCCGCCCGCCCCCGCGAGCGCCCAGGCGGCGAGCTGCCGCTTGGGGGGAGGCGCCGGCATCGGCGTCGGCACCGCGTGGAGGGCCGGGCCGCTCGCCCTCGATGGCGCGCGCGCCACGGCCGTCGCGGCGGCCGAAGTGGGCGCGGGGCCGAACGGCCGGGGCTCGTCGGGCATCAGCCGCGTGGGCTGGGCGGGAATCAAAATCGACTGGGGACCGGCGAGCGTGAACTGCGGCGCGGTCGCCTCCACCGGCACCTCGCCCGAGGCGGGCGGCGGCGAGGGCATGGCGTACGAGGGCACCGTCACGTCGCCGTGCGCGATGGGGGTGGCCACCGCCGCGGCGGCCGGGGAGGAAGGGGCGGAGACGAGCGACGGAATCGACCCGGGCCGCGAGCCGGGCTTGCTCTTGCTGCCGTTCGAGAGCGCGCCGAGCTGCTCGCCGGGGCTCGGCACCATCATCTCGCTCACCCAGGCGGCGAGCTCCACCGAGCTTGCGGGCTCCTCCTGCGCCGCGACGTACTTCTCCAGGTCGGCCTGCATCTCGCGGCACGAGCCGTACCGCTGCGAAGGCGACTTGGCGAGCGCCTTGTCGAGCACCTCCGCGAGCGCCTCGGGCACCTCCGGGTTGAGCTGCCGCGCCGGCCGCGCGTCGGCCTGCACGATGGCCTTCATCAGGAGCGCGTCGCTGTTCCCGGCGAAGGGCCGCTCGCCGGTGACGAGCTCGAACAGCACCGCGCCCAACGAGAAGATGTCCGCGCGGTGATCCACCGGCTGCGCGAGCAGCTGCTCGGGCGACATGTACGAAATCTTTCCCTTCAGCACGCCGCTCTGCGTGTGGTGCAGCTGACCGACCGCCTTGGCGATGCCGAAGTCGAGCACCTTCACCGCGCCCGAGCGCGACATCATGATGTTGTCGGGGCTGATGTCGCGGTGAACGAGGTGCAGCTTCTCGCCCGTGGTGGGGTGCGCGAACTCGTGCGCGTACGCCAAGCCTTCACACACCCAGGCGCCCATCTTCGCGACCAGCGGGTGGCTCCACGTCCTGCCCTTGAGCTGCGCGCGCTTGCTGATGGAGCGCAGGTTCAGCCCTTCGATGTACTCCATCGCGAGGAAGTAGTTGCCGCCGTCCTCGCCGAGCTCGAAGACCTGCACCAGGTTCGGGTGGTTGAGCAGCGCCGCGAGCCGCGCCTCCGAGAGGAACATCTCGACGAAGCCCTTGCTCTGCGCCAGGTGCGGCAGGATGCGCTTCAAGACGAACGTCTTCTCGAAGCCCATCGGGCCTTCGGACCTGGCGAGGAAGACTTCCGCCATACCGCCCGTCGCGAGCTTGCGCACGAGCTGATAGCGGCCGAGCCGCTCGAGCGGCTGCTCCGAACCCATCCCCCGCATCATAACGGCATGGGTGTGCCAAACTGGAACGTCCGCGGCCGTTGCAGGTGAAAGTCGGAGGCCTTGCCATGCGCTGGTTTTGTATCTCCCTCGTTGCGGGCACTTGGCTGGCGTGCACCATGCCGGTCGAGCTCCCGGGGCCGCAGGGGCCCGAAGGGCCGCCTGGCCCCCAAGGCCCCGTGGGCACGGCGGAGCTCCCGGTCGGGACGATTCTGATGGTGGCCGGCCCCACCGTGCCGGCGGGCTTCTTGCGATGCGACGGACGCGCGGTGAGCCGCACTGCCTATCCGGCGCTCTTCGCCGAGCTGGGCACGACGTACGGCGCGGGCGACGGGAGCACCACCTTCCACCTGCCGGACCTCCAGGGCCGCGTGCCGGTCGGCGCGGGGCAAGGGGCGGGGCTCACCGCGCGCGACGCGGGCGAGACCTTCGGCGAAGAGAAGCACCTGCTCACCGTGCAGGAGCTCGCGCCGCACGACCACTCGGTGCTCTTGCAGAACGCCGCGGCCGGGCCGAACGCGGGCTGGTGGGGCTTCAACTGGGCGGGCGCCGGCGTCTACGGCGGGCAGGCGCCGCCCACCGGACCGCTCGCCGGTGCGATTCAGAGCTTCATGGCGGTGTCCCACACACCCGCGCCGGGCACCCAAGTGCCGATGAACGTTCAGCCGCCTTCGCTCGTGCTGCACTGCCTCATCAAGCACTGACCGTTGGGCGCAGCCTGTGCGCGGTGCGGCGCCAGGCCCGCCGTCGGTACACTCCAAAGCGCATGGCCCCCGTGAGTCGCATTCTTCTGGTGGACGACGACGACTTCGTCCGTCGCTACCTCAAAGACGCGCTCGCCGACGGCGACTACTCGTTTCTCGAGGCGAGCAACGGCGAAGAAGCGCTCGAGCTGATCAACCAGAGCGGCGCGGTGGACCTGGTGCTGCTCGACCTGTTGATGCCGCGGCAGAGCGGCCTCGAGACGTTGGGGAAGCTCCTCAAGCGGGACGCGCGGCAGCGGGTGCTGGTGATCAGCAGCCTCGACACGCAGAGCCTGGTGCGCCAGGCGATCGAGACCGGCGCGCGCGGCTTCATCAGCAAGCCCTTTCACCCCATCGAGATAGCCGACGAGGTGTCGCGCGCGTTGCAGTGAGTCACGTGGAGGACTGAGGCAAAGGGGCCGTTTTCGATGTCCAGCTTTTGGATCATGGACGCCAAGGGTCGCGTCCTGGGCCCCGTCGGGCTCCAGGTGATCAAAGACTTGGCGGCCGGAGGGCGGATCTCCGGGTTCACGCGCGCCTCGCGCGACGGCAAGACGTGGCTGACCGTCGCGGACATCCCCGAGGTCGCCGCGGCGCTGATGCCGCCGTCGGTGCGCGAGCGCCGGCAGCGCGAGCAACAGGAAGCGCAGCGCATCGAGCTGCAGCTCGACCGTTATCAAGAGCTGCCGCCGCACGAGCTCTTCGGTGTGCCCGCCGGCTCGCCCATCAAGGTCTACCGGCAGGGCTTCCTCGCGCTCGCCAAGCCCTACCACCCCGGCCGGCTCTCCCAAGACGTGGACCCGGCGCTGCTCAAGGCGTGCATGGGGATGTTCCAGTACCTGTCGACGGTGATGGCCACGCTCGAGCAGAAGGAGAAGGAGCGCGAGCGCGCGCGGGCGCCGGCCACCGCCGCGCAGAAGCCGGCGCCGACCTACCGCCTCGAGGACTTCGTCGGCTTGAGCCGCGGCAAGAACGAGCGCTACGAGGCCGACATCCAGGTCAACGAGCACAGCGCGCGCATGTTCGTCGAGCACAAGTTCGTGAATTGGTCCACCGGCGGCTTCTACCTGGCGTGCGGCCGCTCGCTGCCGTTGGGCACCGGGCTCGACGTCACGCTCAAGTTCAATGATCCGCCGACGCAGGTGCGGGTGCGGGGCACCGTGGTGCTCGAGAACGTGGTGAACGACCCCAAGCAGGTCAGCGGCTTCGGGGTGCGGCTCGAGCGGCTGTCCGACGGCGACAAGTCGTTCCTCGACTCGTTCGTCGAGACGGTGCGGGCGGCCAAGCGCTGAAACGTCAGCGCAGGTCGCGCTTGCCCCGGCCGAACACCTTGCGGCCCGCCTGCAGCGCGCGGCGCCGCTTCTCGAACGCGGCGCGGATCAGCGCGGCCCGCTGCGGGGCCGGGTCATACGCGCGCGACGCTTGGCCGCCCTCGAAGGCTTCGTGCGCGAGGAGAAACGCGCAGACGGCGGCCGGATCTGCGTCGAGCTCGGCGAGCATGCGGCCCGCGAAGCGATCCGCCTTGGCCTCCTCGGCGCGGTAGAGCGCCTCGAGCTGGCGGGGCTTCATGCGCGACAGGTCGCCTTGGGGCCACGTCCACGGGCGATGGCCGATCTCGTGTCCCAGAATCGCGACCCACAGGTCGTCGTCGTCCGGGTGCTCGCCGAGCAGCTCGACGCCGATCGCGATGCGCCCGTCGCGCGAGATGCTGGCGTTGTCGCCTTCGCACAAATCGATGGGGAACTTTCGGCCCGCCGCGACGTGCTCGGAGATCTGCTCGGCGATGCCTTCCAGGCGCTTGAGCGCGCGCCGGAGCTTGGGGTGGCGGCGCCGGTCGACGCGCTTGGGCGGCCGCTTGCCGAAGAGCAGCACCGCCAAGGGGTGCGGCTGCGCGCGCGCGAGGAGCGGCGGCTGCCGGGCGCCCAACGAGGTCTGCGTGCTCAGGAGGGAGGACTGGATCTTCATGCCGCTCGCCCGAAGTCTAGCCAATCGGGCGGGGTGCTATGATGGCCTTGCTCCCGCCGGAGGCCGCCCATCGACCCCGAACGCCGCGCGCCGCGCATCGAACGCTCGCTCCACTTCGTCACCGCCGCAGGGTGGCGGGGCCGGGTCACCAACCTCTCGGCCGTCGGCCTGCGCTGCACCTGCCAGCACCTGCTCGAGGTCGGCGGAGTGGTGCGCGGGCAGCTCGAGCTGGAGGACGGCCGGCGCATCCCGCTGCGCCTGCGGGTCATCTGGGCGAACGCGGCGGGCGCGCAAGGCAACGAGGCGCCCGAGGTGGGCTTCGAGGTCTTGGAGGCGCAGAAGGACTTCTACGACGCGCTGCCGATGATTCAGCTGGACGCCGGCTAGGCCGCGCGGCGTGTCGAATTTGCTTCACAACGCCAGGGCCCGCGGGGTGTAACTCCCTCGAGTCGGGAGCAGCGATCCGTACGCACTGGTCTTTCATCGAAAGAAGTGCCGGCAGCGGCGGCTCCTCAAGCCACTGTTTCCCGACTCGCTTTCTCTCCCGAGCCCAGGGTTCGCTTCGCCCGGCGGTTGGGGTATAGGCGCGGGCAGGTGGAGCGACGCATGCCCGAAGAAGCCAAGCGACTGAAGCGGCCCGAGTTGGTTCGACGCAACGACGACGCGTTGCCGCTCGAGCGCGACCTGCTCTTGCGCATGCACGACCTGATGGTGCAGTCGCGCGTGCTCGAGGAGCGGCTGATCCAGATGTACAAGCAGGGGCACGGCTTCTTCTGGATCGGCGGCCCCGGCGAAGAGGCGTTCAACGTGCCGCTCGGCCTGTTGATGAAGAAGGGCGAAGGGCCGGCCTACGACTACCTGCACGCGCACTACCGGCAGTCGGCGACCGTCCTCGCGCTCGGGGAAGATCCGATCGGCGCGCTGCGGCAGATGAAGAACACCGCCACCGACCCGTACTCGGGCGGCCGCAACTTCGCGGGCCACTACTCCATCAAGCGGTGGAACGTGGCGCCGGTCAGCTCGCCCATCGAGGTGCAGTACGTGATGGCCCCGGGCACCGCGCTCGCGCAGAAGCGGCACGGCGGCGACGGCATCACCATCGTCACCGGCGGCGACGCGGGCACGGCCGAGGGCGACTTCGCGAGCTGCCTGGTGTGGAGCAGCCGGCCCGGCAACGAGCTGCCGATCCTGATCATCGTCACCCACAACCAGTGGGGCATCTCGACGGCCGCCGCGACGCAGCAGGGCTGCAAGAACATCGCCGACCGCGGCAAGGCGTTCGGCATGCGCACCAAGACCATCGACGGCAACGACCCGGTCGTCTCGTACCAGGAGCTGAAGGAGGCCATCGCCTACGTGCGCCAGGAGCGCCGGCCCTTCCTGCTCGAGGCGCAGGTCTCGCGCCTGTACGGCCACTCCTCGGCGTCGGGCGCGAACTTCGTGGGGCAAGAGGTCGACTGCCTCCAGCGGTTCGAGGAGCGGCTGGAGAAGCACAAGCTGCTCACCCGCGCGCAGATGGACGAGATTCGCGAGCGCCACACGCGCCACATCGCCGAGCTCGCCAAGCAGGTGCGCGACGAGCCGCAGCCCGCGCCCGAGAGCATCTGGCGCCACATCTACGCGGGGGAGAAGTAAGCGATGGCGAACATGGCTCAGGCCATTCGCATGGCCCTGCACTACGCGGAAGAGCACCTGGGGGTCACCGACATCTTCGGCGAGGACGTCGGCCCGCCGCTCGGCGGCGTGTTCACGGTGACGCAGGGGCTCAAGACGGCCTGGAACTCGCCGCTCGACGAGCGCGGCATCATCGGCTTCGCGATGGGGCTGGCGATGGCCGGTCAGCGGCCGGTCGCCGAGATTCAGTTCTGCGACTACATCTACAACACCATCGACCTGCTCAAGCTCGCGGGCAACACCTACTGGGCCTCGAACGGCCAGTGGAACCTGCCGATGGTGGTGAAGACGCCCGTCGGGTCGGGCATCCGCGGCAGCATCTACCACTCGCACTCGTTCGACGCGACGGCGACCCACCTGCCCGGCTGGAAGATCGTCATCCCCTCCAACCCGCTCGACGCCTACGGCCTGATGCTGTCCGCCTGCCAGGAGCAGAACCCGGTGATGTACCTGGAGCCCAAGGCGCTGCTGCGCGTGAAGGGCGAGGCGCTCATCCCTGGCGAGCCGGGGGACGACCGGCAGCTCTCGAAGATGATCGACGCGCCGCTGGGCGACCGCTCCGGTTGGAAGGCGCGGTGGCCGGCGCTCGAGCCGTACCAGGTGCCCATTGGCCAAGCCAAGGTGGCGCGCGCCGGCACCGCGCTGACGGCCGTCAGCTACGGGCGGACGCTGCCTTTGTGCGTGAAGGCCGCCGGCCAGCTCGCCGAAGAGGGCATCGACGTCGAGGTCATCGACCTGCGCTCGCTGTGGCCCTACGACTGGCCTTGCCTGCAGCAGAGCATCCGCAAGACCGGGCGCGTGCTCTACGTGAACGAGGACACCGAGGTGACCAACTTCGGCGAGCACCTGATCCGCCGCACGACCGAGGAGCTGTTCTACGAGCTGTACGCGCCTCCCCAGCTGCTCGCGGGCAAGTTCGTTCCGGGCATCGGGCTGGCCGACAACCTCGAGGTGGCCTCGGTGCCGCAGCTCGACGACATCGCGCGCGCGATGCGGGCGCTGGCCGCGCTCGCGCCGTAAATCGGCCCCACACCAAGCGTGTCGGTTGACCGGTCGACACATGAGCCACACCGGGGGCCCTCCAGGGCTTTGAAGGGGGGGCTCGCGCGTTACATCAAGGCGTTCATGGAAACGAAGCTGCGTGCGCCCGTGGCTCGCGCGTCGGAGGCCTTCCCCGCCGCGCTGCCGCCCTCGGTGTCCGACGAGAAAATCTGGTTCGAGCTCCTCCGCGCGCTCCCGGAAGGGATCACCCTCCAGGAGCCGAACGGGAGGCTCGTGTTCGCGAACGCGACCGGCGCGCGCATCCTCGGCTTTCGAAGCCCCGACGAGCTGATCCAGGCGCCGGTGGGCGAGGTGACGGCCCGGTTCGAGCTGTTCGACGAGCAGGGCGAGCCGCTCCCTGTCGATAGCCTGCCCAGCCGCCTCGCGCTCACCGGGGTCGAGGCGCCCGAGCGGCTGATTCGCTTCCGCGTGCGCCAGTCGGGGGAGGAGCGCTGGTCGGTCACCCGCTCGACGCCCATCTTCGATGCGGGCGGCCGCGTCGCCCGGGTGATCACCTTCTTCCGCGACGTGACGGATCAGAAGCGCGCCGAGCTGCGCGAGCGCTTCCTGGCGCAGGCGAGCGCGCGCTTTTCGGTCAACGTGCCGCGCTTCGAAGAGGTGATTCAGTCGGTGGCCACGTCGGCGGTTCCCGACATCGCCGACTGGTGCGGGGTGGAGCTGCTCGAGGAGACGGGGGCGCTTCGGCAGGTCGCGATGGCGCACCGCGACCCGGGCAAGGTGGCGCTGGCCCGGGAGTACCGCCAGAAGTACCCGCCCGACATGCAGGCCGCCACGGGGCTGGCGCGCGTGCTGCGCACCGGCAAGAGCGAGCTCGTCCCGGAGATTCCGGCGCGGCTGATCGACGAGGCGCCCGTCCCCGAGGCGCAGAAGGCGCTCCTCCGGTCGCTCCAGATTCATTCGTACATCGCGGCGCCGCTCATCGCCCGCGGGCGGACGCTCGGCGCCATCACCTTCGTCTACGCCGAGTCGGGCCGAAGGTTCTCTCCGGAGGACCTGCCCTTGGTCGAGGCGCTCGCCGACCGCGCGGCGATGGCGATCGACAACGCGATGCTGCTGCGCGAGTCGCGCCGGTGGGCCGAGCGCATGGATGTCGCGACCGAGGCGGGCCGCCTGGGCGCGTGGGAGTGGGACATCGCCGGCGGCAAGGTGACCTGGTCCCCCGCGCTCGAGCGCATCCACGGGCTGCCGGTCGGCAGCTTCGACGGCACCTTCGAGATGTACCAGTCGGACATTCACCCCGACGACAAGGAGCGGGTGCTCCGCCACCTGCAGGCGCTCTTGCGCGAGCGGCGCCGCGATCACCACATCTCGTATCGAATCATCCGCCCGGATGGGCAGGTGCGGTGGCTCGAGGCGTCGGGGCAGCTGCTCTCCAACGCCCAAGGTGAGCCGCAGCGGCTGCTCGGCGTCTGCACCGACGTCACCGACCGGCTGCTCGCGGAGGACAACGCGCGGGCGCTGGCCGCCGAGCAGGCCGCGCGCGCCGAGGCGGAGCGGGCGCGCGCGCGCACCCAGCGCATCCTCGAGAGCATCACCGACCCGTTCTTCGTCATCGGCGAGGACGGCGCCGTGGCCTACGCGAACGGGCCGGCCAGGTCGTTGCTCAAGGGCCTGGAGCCGCTGCGCGCGCAGCTGGAGGCGGCGCGCCACGCCGGCGAGGCGCTGGCGGTGGAGGCCAAGGACGAGCTGCTCGAGCGGTGGTTCCAGGTCAACGCTTACCCCGCGGCCGGGCAGCTCTCCGTCTACTGCCGGGACATCACGCAGCAGAAGATGGCCGAGCGGGCGCTGGCCGCGCACGCCGAAGAGCTCTCACGCTCGAACAGCGAGCTGCAGCAGTTCGCCTACGTCGCCTCGCACGACCTGCAGGAGCCCCTGCGCATGGTCGCGAGCTACACGCAGCTGCTCGCGCGGCGCTACCAAGGCAAGCTGGACGCCGACGCGGATCAGTTCATCCAGTACGCGGTCGAAGGCGTGCGCCGAATGCAGGAGCTGATCAACGACCTGTTGAGCTACTCCCGGGTGGGCACGCTGGGGCGCGCGCTCGTGGCCCTGCCGCTCTCCCAGGCGGCGGAGCAGGCCTTGCGGAACGTGCGGTCCGCGCTCGACGAGAGCGGCGCCCGGGTCGAGATCGACGGGCTGCCGAACGTGCGGGGTGACGCGAGTCAGCTCACCCAGCTGTTCCAGAACCTGTTCGCCAACGCGGTCAAGTTCCGGGGCGACGAAGCGCCCCACATCCGGGTGACGGCGCAGGTGGAGGGGGACAGCGTGCGGGTGACGGTGCGGGACAACGGCATTGGCATCGCGCCGGAGTACAGCGAGCGCGTGTTCGTCATCTTCCAGCGGCTGCACACCCGGCAGGAGTATCCGGGCAACGGCATTGGTTTGGCGATTTGTAAGAAGATCATCGAGCGGCACGGCGGGCGAATCTGGGTGGAGTCCCAGCCGGGCGAGGGCGCCGCGTTCCACTTCACCCTTTCCGCAGCGCAGGAGGTGCAGGCGTGACGGCGCTCGAGGTGAGACCCGTCGAGATTCTCTTGGTGGAGGACAACGCGGCCGACGTGCGGCTGACGGTGGAGGCGCTCAAGGAGGGCAAGGTTCGCAACCACCTGACCGTCGCGCAGGACGGCGTGGTGGCGATGCAGGTGCTCAAGCGCGAAGGCCAGTACCGTCAAGCGCGCCGGCCCGACCTGGTGCTGCTCGACCTCAACCTGCCGCGCATGGATGGCCGCGAGCTGCTCGCCAGAATCAAGGAGGACGCCGACCTGAAGCGCATTCCCGTGGTGGTGCTCACCACGTCGAAGGCCGAGGAAGACATCGTGCGCAGCTACAACCTGCACGCCAACTGCTACATCACCAAGCCCGTCGACCTGGAGCGGTTCATTCAGGTAGTGAGGTCGATCGACGAGTTCTGGCTCACGGTGGTGAAGCTCCCGACGGAGTGACGCATGGCTTCGCTCGACACCCCCACGCGCGTTCTTTTGGTCGAAGACAACCCCGGCGACACGCGGCTGATCATCGAGCTGCTCCAGGAGGTCGAGCGGGAGCGGTACGAGGTGACCCACGTCGATCGCGTGGCGACCGCGCTGGAGCACATCGACTCCGGGCGGTTCGACGTGGTGCTGCTCGACCTGTCGCTGCCCGACGGCACCGGGGCGCAGACGCTCGCCACCCTGCACTCGGCGGCGCCGGCGCTGCCCATCGTGGTGCTCACCGGCCTCGACGACGAGGCGACGGCGCTCCGGGTGGTGAAGGAAGGCGCGCAGGACTACCTGGTGAAGGGCAGCGTCGCCCCGGGGCTGCTCGCCCGCACCATCCGCTACGCCATCGAACGTCACCGCGCCGAGGAGCACGCGCGGCGGCTGGTGGCCGAGCAGGCCGCGCGGTCCGAAGCCGAGGACTCGGTGCGCCGCTGGCGGCTCTTGTCCGAGGCGAGCCGGGTGTTGGCGTCGACCATCGACTACGAGCGCATCTTGTCGAAGGTGCCCGGCCTGTTCGTGCCGTACCTGGCGGACGTCTGCGCGGTCGACCTGGTGTCAGACGGTCCCGACGCCGAGCCGCGGCGGGTCGCCTCGGCCGACCTGGGCGGCGTGTGGAGCCGCCTGTGCGCGGCGCTCGAGACGTCGGGCGCCGGTCCGCAGCACCCGGTGCGGCAGGCGCTGCGCACCGGCCGCTTGCAGCGCTTGAAGGACCGCTGGCGCGCGCTGGTGCGCGGCGACTTCTTCCCGCCGCTGTCCGTCGACGGCTGGGTCATCCCCATGTTGTCGCGCGGCCGCGCGCTCGGCACGCTGACGCTGCTCGCGCCGTTGGGCGACGGGCGCCACGACTTCGAGGAGCTGGCGGTGGCCGAGGAGATCGCCAACCGCGCCGCGCTCGCCATCGAGCACGGGCGGCTCTACCAGGCGCGCGAGGAGATGATGGCCGTCGTCTCGCATGACCTGCGCAACCCGCTCTCGGTGATCGGCTTCGCGACCGCGAACTTGAAGCGCGACGGGCTGACGGCCGAGGTGCGGCAGCGGAACGCCGAGAAGATCAACCGCGCCGTCGCGCAGATGAACCGGCTCATCGAAGACCTGCTCGACGTCACCCGGCTCGAGGCGGGCGGGCTGGCGCTCCACGCCGCTCCGCACTCGGTCGAGGCGCTGGTGCATGAGGCGGTCGAGCTGCTCAAGCCGCTCGCCGACGAGAAGTCGGTTCAGCTCAAGACCGAGCTCGTGGCGGGCTTGCCGTTGGTGGTGGTCGACCGCGAGCGCACGCTGCAGGTCTTCTCGAACCTGGTCGGGAACGCGGTGAAGTTCACGCCGGAGGGCGGCCAGGTGGTGCTCGGCGCCGAGCGGCGCGGCGACTCGGTCTGCTTCTGGGTCACCGACACCGGCCCAGGCATCTCGCGCGAGGACCTGAACCGCATCTTCGACCGCTTCTACCAGGCGCAGCGTCATCACCGGAGCGGGGCCGGGCTGGGCCTGTCGATCGCCAAGGGCATCGTGCAGGCGCACGGCGGCCGAATCTGGGTGCAGAGCCAGGTCGGCGAGGGGACGCGGTTCTCGTTCACCATGCCGTCGGCGCCGCCGGCCAGTCTCGAGCTCGTGGTGAGCGGCTCCGGCTAGCCCCTTTCCCTCCAGGCCGACTGCGCGCGACAGCTCCCCGTCGCCCGAGTTGGGAGCTCACCAGTCGTACGACCAGATGAGGTCGAGCCCGCCCTGCCGGTTGTCGCCGTACTGGCCTTCGAGCGAGAGGCGCCGAAACAAGAGGTACTCGAAGTGCACCTCGGTGGTGTTGTCGTAGACCGAGGTGCGCGCGCCGACCCGGCCTTCGATGTAGAGCCGGTCGCTCAAGTACTTGCCGGCCTGCACGCGCGTGCCCGAGAGGCCTTCGCCGCGGGTCTGAATCGACAGCACATCGAGCGGCAGGCGCGTCTGCAGCGCGCTGGTGAGCCGGTTGGCGAGAAACGAGCCGAGAATCGAGGTCGCCGCTTCCGCCGGGGTGGCGCCGCCTCGGCCCGAGCGCAGGTCGCGCCGGCCGGTGGCGAGCAGGGTGAAAATCTCGCTCTCGGACATCGGCGGCTGCGAGGTGGGCACGATGTCCAGGTGGTCCGGGGTGCCGCGGATCGCCAGCCGCACGGTGACGTCTTCCAGCTCGTTGATGTGCTCCGCCTCGATGTTGACGTTGGCGCTCCTCAGCGGTCCGGCGAAGGCGACGTTCGAGGTGTTCTGCAGCTGAAAGCGGCGGCCCAGCGCGTCGACGCGGCCCCGCCGCACCATCAATCGCCCCGACAGCTCGAGGCGCTGGCCCAGCTCGACGGTGAAGCCTTCGCTCAGCCCCACCTCGGCGTCGACGTCCTGGCTGCGCACCCACAGGTCGCGCGGCGCGTCGAGCACGGCGCGCAGCCGCAAGAGCGGCGCTCCGTTCCCCGAGCCGCCGACGCCGGTGGACTTGGGCGCCGGCGCGGCCTCGGTCTCGATGGGCACGCCGTTGCGCACGAACACGATGCCCTCGGCGACCTGCAGCGCCTGCACGTTCTTGCGGCCGTCGTCGGGCAGCTCCACCACCGCCTTGTCGATGCGCACGCGGCGCAAGTCGACGAGCGCGCTCTGGGCCGCGCCGTCGATGTCGGCTTCGGTCGTCAAGGTGGCGAGGAGCTGGTCCTGCACGATGATGGGGAAGCGGCGGACCTGCGCCGCGGCCTTGAGGGAGAAGCCCTCGCCTTGCCGGACGGCGTTCGCCTGGAGCCGGGCCTCGCCGGTGCCCGCGCGCGCCGACAGGTTCTTCAGCGCGATGCGCTCGGGGCTGCCTTCGAGCTGCAGTTGGATGTTCCGGTACTCGCCGGTGCCGGCGAGCGCGAGCACCCCGCCGCGCCACGCCAGGTCGCCCTCCACCCACGGCTGGGCGAGCCGTCCGCTCAAGCGCACCCGGGCGTCGAGCGGCCCGCCGATGCGCGTGAGCGCCGGCGTCACGCCCGAGAAGAAAGACAGGTCGAACCGTTCGGCCGACAGCTCGCCTTTGCCCTGGAGAGAAGCGAAGTCCACGCCCTTGCGCAGCGCGCGCAAGGACAGGTCGACCGGGGCCTCCACGCGGCTCTGCAGCCCGCCCCCGTTGCTCGAGAGCATCGACAGGTGCGTGAGCGCGCGCGCCTTCTCGTAGTCGAGCGCGAGCGCGACGTTGCCGCGGCCGGAGCTGCTCGTGGTGCCGAGCGCCTCGATGGACGTCCTCGCCGTCAGCCGTGGGTCGTCGGGTGTGCCATTGAGCTGCGCCTCGACCCACGCGTCGCCCGAGAGCAAGGGCAGCGCGTGGCCGTACTCGTCCTGGTGCGCGCCCAACATGCGCTGCACGAGCCCGAGCGGCACCGGCCCGATGCGCGCGTCCACCGTCAGCGGGGTGCGTCCGAGACGGTCGAGGTCGCGCAGCACACGGACGGGCGCGGCGGCGGCGGCGCTGAAGATCACCAGCGGCTGCTCGGCCTGGTGGACGTGCGCGGTCACGCGGACGTCGCGCTCGGTGAAGCGCGCGCTCAGGTCGCCGGAGAGGGGAGCGACCTCGCCGTTGGTGACGCCCGCGAAGTCGACGCGCGCCTGCCCCATCGGCGTGAGCAGCGGGCCGTCGAGCTGCGCGGTCGCGTGCACGACGCCGAGCAACGGGCGCTGGCTCACCGTGCCCACGTAGGCGGCCGGCAGCGACAGGTCCTTCGCCTCGAGCCGCAAGGACAGCGGCGCCTCGACCAGCTCGCGCGCGCTCGGGAACGCGCGGACAACCTTGGCGAGCGTCCAGGGGGTCTTCAAGTGGAGCGCGGCGGTGCCCCGGAGCGCCTCGGCGTTGGCGCTGAGCGCGAGCGCGCCGTCGCCGTCGGTCTGCACCAGCGCGTCGAGCTGCGTGGGAGGAAGCTGCTGGTAGCGCAGGTTGCGGCCGCGCACGTGGGCGCGCAGCACCGGCGCGTGGGTCGTGCCGTCGAGCGAGACGTCCAAGCCCGCGGTGCCGGCGAGCGGCAGGTCCGGGTAGAGCGCGGCGAGCTCGCGCAGGTCGAACGCGTCGACCTTGGCGGTGAGCGACGCCGGGCGGGCGGGGCCGCTGAAGAACGAGCGCACCGGCAGGTCGAAGCGCGACTCGAAGCCAGCGCCGAGCGCGCGCAGGTCCACGCTGCCCACCGCGCGGTCCTGGGCGTACGCCGCGTCCAGCGCGAGCCGCACGCGCTGGTACCGGCCGAATGCGCCGTTCCTCACCGACACCTGCGCGCGGCCCTCGGGGTAGGGCAGCCGGCCGTCGGCGCTCACCGACGCGGAGAGGCTTCCTTGGAGCCCGAGCGAAGGCGGGACGAAGGGCTTGGGCAGGCGCGCGAGGTCGAGGCTCTTCAGCTGCGCGGCGCCCACGAGCCGCTCGCCGCGCTTCTCGAAGCGCACGGCGATGGACTGTTCTTCGCTCCTCAGGCGCAGGCCGTCGACGCCGAGCGCGCCGGGCGCGAAGGTCACCCGCGTCGGCGCTTCGAGCGTCCAGGTGACGTCCGGGTACCACAGCGAGAGCGAGCGAAGGTCGGCGGTCTTCTCCTCCAGGTCGAGCCGGCCCGTCGCTTGCGCGCGCAGGGCCAGCGCCCCGTCCACCCCGAGGTCCAACGCGAGGAGCTCCCCTTGGCCGCGCCAGCGCAAGCGCGCGTCGCGCAGCCGCCGTCCGCCGAGCTGCGCGTGGGCGATGGTGGCCTCCAGCCGGGTACCGGCGAGCTGCTGCGCGCCCAAGCGCGAGAGGTCGGGCGCGCTCGCCTCGAGCCGCACGCCGCGGAGCCGGACGTCGTCGTAGGCCAGGGCCTTGAGCTGGCCGCGCACCTGGACGGCCGGCGCCCGAGGCGTCCCGTGCGCGCGCACGTGGAGGTCGCCGCTGCCCGACAGCGGCAGCCCGCCGGGGCGCACCACCGCGCCCACCGTGCGGCCGAAGAGCGCGAGGTCGTTCGCGGCCACCTCGAGCGCGAGGCGCGCCGAGCGCGAGGCGCCCTGGCCCTGTCCCTTGACCTTCAGCCCGGGCAGGTCGGCGAGGAGCTTTTCGAGCGTGACGACGCCCGCGCGCGCGTGCGCCTGGAGCTCGACCGGTCCGAAGGGAACGCCGCCGAGCTGTGATGGAGGCGCGGTCAAGGACAGCGCGCCCTCGAGCGACTCCAGGTCGCGGCCGCCGCCGTGTGCGGTGAGCTGGGCGCTGAGCTGCGACTTCGGCCCGCGCTCGAGGAGCTCGGAGAAGTCGATGCGGTCGAGCTCGACGGTGACGCCTTCGGAGCGCAGCGTGACGAGGTGAAAATCGCCGCGCGCCTTGAACGCGCCGGCGCCGGCGCGGCCTTCGAAGTCGGCGGTGACGCGCGGTCCCACGAGGCGGGCGGTGCCCTGGAGCGAGGCCGTCGCGCGCAGCGGGTAGCCCGGCGCGAGCGCGCGGACGAGCGCGGCGGGGGCCTCGAGCGCGTCGATGACGAAGGCGGCGTCGTTCCCCTCGCGCTCCATGCGCGCGTCGAGGCGCGCGCCGGCGACCGTCCCCTTCGCGCCCAGATGCTGCTTGCGGCCGTCGAGCCCGCACGTGACGTCGAGGCGCACCGGGCCAGATGCAGGCTCTTGGGCCACGCCGTCGATGCGCAGCCAGGCGTCGAGCGACGGGCCGTCGAGGCGCGCGGCGCCGCCGCCTTCGAGCGCCAGCCCATCGAGCGCGAGGACGAACGGCTTGCCTTCTCCGCGCTGCTCGAAGCGGAAGGCGCCGTCCTTCACCGCGAAGCCTTCGAGCGAGAACGACCAGGGCGACGGGCCGCCGCCCGGCGCGCGCGGCTCGGTGCGCGGCGTGCGGGACTTCAGCGCTTCGTTCAGGTTCAGCCCGTCGGCCGACTGCGTGAGCGCGAAGTCGGGCCGGTCGATGGCGAGCGCGCGCGCCGCGATGCGCTGGCGCAACAGCGGGAGCAGCGCCACCGACGCGTCGATGCGCTCGACCGAGGCGACGCGCTCGCCCCGCGCGTCGTCGAGGCGCACGCCGGTCAGCACCACGCGCGTCAAGCGAAAGCGGAGCGCGCCGAGGGTGAGCTTGCCCGCGATGCGCTGGTTCACCTCGGCCTCGACCCGCCGGGCGATGCGCGCGCCGGCCCAGCCGGTCATCGACAGCGCGAGCGCGGCGCCGACGAGCAACGCGGCCCCGGCGACCAGAAGGAGCGCCCACCGAATGACGCGCGCGCGCCTCAAAACGCCTCTCCGATGGACAGGTGGATGCTGCACGGCCCCTCAGGTGAGCCGGCGCGCGTGCGCCGCGAAGGCCACAGCCCGAAGCAGCCAGGGTCCTGTTGGTAGGTCAGCTCGCGGCCTGGCTCTTGGTAGACCTGCAGCGGCGCGCCCACGTCCGGGCGGTAGGCGAGGTCGAGCCGGAGCGGGCCGACCGGCGTGCGGTAGCGAACGCCTCCGCCAACGGCGAGCTGCAGCTGGCTGAGAAAAGGCGTGTCGAGGCGCGCGAGGTTCTCGGAGGTGACGAAGCCGGTGTCGACGAAGGTGGCGCCCACGAAGTCGCCGCGGATGCGGGTGCGCGCCTCGAGCTGCAGCTCGACCAGCCCGTTGCCGCCGATGGGCACCGGCTCGCCGGTGATGATGCGCTGGCGCCGCGGGTCGGTCGGGTCGACGACGGGGTTGGGGCGCTGGACGATGACCATCGGCGAGAGGCGCCGGGTGCTGAAGCCGCGCATGAAGTCGCCGCCGGAGTAGTAGCGCGCGACGATGGGGCTCGAGAGCGGGTCGCCCGAGGTGGGGAAGAGCGAGCCCAGCCGGCCGCGCGCAGAGAAGGTCACCAGCCGGTCGACGACGCGCTGGGACAGGTAGGCGCGGGCCTCGGGCGTCACGCGCAGGTAGGTGAAGCTGCCGCCCAAGGGGCCGCCGCCCTCTTGAAACGAGAGGCTGAAGTAGTAGCCGCGGCGAGGCTCCTGCGGGTCGTTGCGCCGGTCGAGCTCGACGATCTGCTCGAGGTACGAGAGCAGGCAGGTCTCTGGGCAGCCGTAGAGCAGCGTGGGCGCGTTGCTGTCGGGCCGGGCCTGGCCCGCGTCCAGCCGGTAGACCTCGAAGTTGTACGACGGCGTCACCGACAGCCAGGTCCACGGCTGCCAGACCACGCCGACGCGGCTGCGGCCGCCCGTGTAGCTGTACGCCGGCTCGATGCTGCGCTCGACCTCGGCGCGCGTCTGCAGCGCGTAGTTGGGGCTGCCGAGCCGCGGCTGCTGGAAGTCCACCGTCACCCGCGCGATGGGGCCGCCGCGGCTGAGCTGATCCGCCTGGAACGAGTAGGAGTTGGGCAGCCACGCCCAGCCGAAGCGGCCGTTCACGTCGAACTTGCGCAGGCCGCCCAGGAAATTTCGATTGGCGTAGCCCACGAGCAGGTGCGCGTCCCAGCGCAGCTGCTCGACGCCCAGCCCGATGCCGCCGCGCGCCGTGTTGAAGGGCGCCTCCTGCGTCTCGATGCGCACCGGGACGCGGCCGCTCGCTTCGTCGGGCGTGCCCGGGCTGACCCGCGCCGCGCCGAAGACGCCCATGCGGAAGATGCGGCCCTGCACCTCTTCGAGCGCGCTCGTCGAGTACCAGTCCTCGTCTTCGATCGCCTCCTTCGCCTGCTCCTCGATGCGCCACCGCTCGACCACCGAGCCCGGCGCTTGCTCGACGACGACGTCGCCGAAGGTGAAGCGCCGCTTGGGGTCGATCCGCACCTCGACGTCGGCGTGTTGCAGGGCCAGGTCGACCCGGGCTTCGGCGTCGACCGTGGCCTGCACGTGGCCGAGCTCGCTCAGGCGGTCGAGCAGGCGCCCCTCGAGCCCTTTCCAGCGCTCCTCGAGGAACACCTCGCCCGGCGCGAAGTCGACCTGCCGGCGGAGCCGCCGCTGCTGGGATTCGGTCAGAGGCTCCAGGCCGCTGACCTCGACCCGCCGCACGGTCGTCGGAGGGCCTTCTTCGATCTCCACCAGCAGCGAGACCCGCCCCTTGCCGTCGGACTTCACCTCGTCGCGCACGACGCGCGCCTGGTGGTAGCCGCGCTGCTGGTAGAACCGCTCGATGCGGCGCAGGTCGCCGCGCCAGACGTTGGCGTCGAAGGGGTGCTTCCTGCCGAAGAGCGGAATCCAGCTGCTCTCGGCGGTGAGGATTTTGTCTTCGAGCGCGCTGTCGTCGATCACCTCGTTGCCGCGGAACCGGAGCGACTGCACCCAAGGCGCGTCGGTCTTCTCGCCGTGCGCGCACGACAGCGCGAACGCGGCCACCGCGGCGCAGACCGGCCAGGCCCGAGGGAGGGAACGAGCGGACAAGGGGCGCTACAGATGCCAACCCTGGCCCTCCGGGGCAAGGCGGACCGCCGTCGAGCGACACCTAGAAAACTCAGGGCTATAGAGGGGGGCATGGTCGCGCTCGTCCTCGCCTTCGCCCTCACCGCCACGCCGCGGACCTTTCGCGTCGATTACTTCCATACCGGCAACGCCGTCGAAGAGCGGTTCAGCTTCGACCGGGCGGTGGTCGAGCCGCTGCCCTGGCCTGGCAACCCCGCGCGTCCGCTCGACGACACCAACGCGGGGAAGTACTTCTTCGAGGTGCGCGAGGCGACCAGCCGCAAGCTGCTCTACTCGCGCGGCTTCTCCTCCATCTACGGCGAGTGGGAGCAGACCGACGAGGCGAAGCGGCGGCACCGCACCTTCCACGAGTCGCTGCGGTTTCCGCAGCCGGCGGGGCCGGTGCTGATCAGCCTGAAGAAGCGGGACGCCCGGAACCTGTTCCGGGAGGTGTGGAACGTCACGGTGGACCCGACCGACGTCTTCGTCGACACCAGCATGCCCCCGGAGCCCGGCAAGCTCCTCGAGCTGCACAAGAGCGGCGAGCCGGGCGAGAAGCTCGACCTGCTCCTGCTCGGCGACGGCTACACCGAAGCCGAGCGCGACAAGTTCGAGAAGGACGCGCGGCGGTTGATGGAGGCGCTCTTCACCTACTCGCCGTTCAAGGAGCGCAAGCGCGACATCAACGTGTGGGGGCTGTGTCCGCCCTCGCCGGTGTCGGGCGTCTCGCGGCCGTCGACCGGGGTGCACCGGCGCACGCCGGTCGGCGCCACCTACGACGCGTTCCGCTCCGAGCGGTACATCCTCACGTTCGACAACCGCGCGTTCCGCGACCACGCGTCGTTCGCGCCGTACGAGCTGGTGCAGATTCTGGTGAACGGCAACGTCTACGGCGGCGGCGGCATCTTCAACCTGTTCGGCACGGTGGCCTCCGACTCGCGCTTCGCGCCGTACGTCTTCGTGCACGAGCTGGGGCACCACATGGCCGGGTTGGCGGACGAGTACTTCACCGGCGCGCCGACGTATGAGCCCTTGGCGGACCGCTTGGAGCCTTGGGAGCCGAACGTGACCGCGCTCAAGAAGCCCGACGCGCTCAAGTGGAAGGCGCTCGTCTCGGCGGGCACGCCGGTGCCGACGCCCTGGAGCAAGCCCGAGTGGGAGCGCTGGCAGAAGGACGTCCAGGCGCGGCGAAGGCAGATCCGCGCCGAGCGGCGGCCCGAGGGCGAGATGGACGCGCTGTTCCTCGAGGAGAAGGCGGAGGCGACCCGGCGGTTGAGCGCGGAGCCGTGGGCGGGGAAGGTCGGCGCGTTCGAGGGAGCGAGCTACGAGAGCCGCGGCCTGTACCGCCCGCAGGCCGACTGCGTGATGTTCACGCGCAACGAGGTGCCGTTCTGCGCGGTGTGCCAGCACGCGCTGAGCCGCGTGCTCGACCTGTACGCCACGCGGCCCGGCGGCTCGCGCGTGGGGGGAAAGTAGCCAGGCGCGCGCTGCGAGCGCGTGGGTCGGCGGTTAACCCTGAAGATGCTGGAGCCCGTGACTTCCTCTTCGCCTCTCGAGCTCTTTCGCCCCGCGGTCCGCGCCTGGTTCACCGGCGCCTTCTCCGCGCCGACCGCGCCGCAGACGCTGGGGTGGCCCGCGCTCGCGCGCGGCGAGTCGACGCTGCTGCTCGCGCCGACGGGGAGCGGCAAGACGCTCGCGGCCTTCCTGCAAGCTATCGACCGGCTGATGTTCTCGCCGGAGCCGCCGGCGGCCGCGCGCAGCCGCGTGCTGTACGTCTCGCCGCTCAAGGCGCTCGCGGTCGACGTCGAGCGGAACCTGCGCGCGCCGATCGCCGGCGTGGCGCAGGTCGCGGCCGAGCGCGGTGACGGGTTTCGCCTTCCGTCGGTGTGGGTCCGGACCGGCGACACGCCCGCGGCCGAGCGCGCGCGCTTTCAGCGCCAGCCGGCGGACATCGTCATCACCACGCCGGAGTCGCTCTACCTGCTCCTCACCTCGCGCTCCCGCGAGGCGCTGCGCTCCATCGACACGGTCATCGTCGACGAAATCCACGCCTTGGTGCCGACCAAGCGCGGCGCGCACCTGGCGCTGTCGCTCGAGCGGCTCGAGGCGCTCGCGGGCAGACGGCTGCAGCGCATTGGGTTGTCGGCGACGCAGCGGCCGCTCGACGAGGTGGCGCGCTTCTTGGGCGGCGCGGAATGGGAGCCCGCCGTCGAGCGGGCCGCGGAAGAGCCGCTGGTAGGCGGACCGCAGCCGGTGGCGGCCGAGCGGGTGCGGGGCGAGTTCGCCGACAGGCGCGCGCGGACCCACCGGCCGGTCACCATCGTCGATGCCGGGCAGCGAAAGCCGCTCGCGCTGACCATCGAGGTGCCCGTGGAGGACATGGCGCGGATGGGCCAGCCGCCCGAGCGCGGGCACGGGCCGATGGAGCATGGGCCGACGCGCGCGTCGATCTGGACGCACATCTACCCGCGGCTGCTCGAGCTGATCCGCGCGCACGCCTCGACGCTCATCTTCGTGAACAGCCGGCGGGTGGCGGAGCGGCTCGCGGCGGCGCTCAACGAGCTCGCGGGCGAGCTGCTCGTGCACGCGCACCACGGCTCCATCGCGCGCGCGCAGCGGGTGGAGATCGAAGACAAGCTGAAGCGCGGAGCGGTGAAGGCGCTGGTCGCCACCTCGTCGCTCGAGCTGGGCATCGACATGGGCGCCATCGACCTGGTGGTGCAAATCGAGGCACCGCCGTCGGTGTCGAGCGCGCTGCAGCGCATTGGGCGCGCGGGGCACCAGGTAGACGCGCCGAGCGAGGGCGTGCTGTTCCCCAAGTACCGCTCGGACTTGCTCGCCTGCGCCGCGGTGACGCGCGCGATGCGCGAGGGCGAGGTGGAGACGTCGCGCTACCCGCGCAACCCGCTCGACGTGCTGGCGCAGCAGGTGGTCGCGATGGCGGCGACCGACGTTTGGCACGTCGACGAGCTGTTCGCGGTGGTGCGGCGGGCGGCGCCGTTCGCGGACTTGTCGCGCGGCATCTTCGACGGCGTGCTCGAGCTGCTCGCCGGGCGCTACGAGGCCGACGAGCTCGCCGACCTGAAGCCGCGGCTCACCTGGGACCGGGAGAGCGGCGCGCTGGTCGCGCGCGAAGGGGCGCAGCGGGTCGCCATCGTGAACGGGGGGACGATTCCCGACCGCGGGCTGTACGGCGTGTACCTGGCCGGCGCCGAGAAGCGCAGCGCGCGCGTCGGCGAGCTGGACGAGGAGATGGTGTTCGAGTCGCGGGTCGGCGAGACGTTCCTGCTCGGCGCGTCGACCTGGCGCATCGAGGAGATCACCCACGACCGGGTGCTGGTCTCTCCCGCGCCGGGGCAACCCGGCAAGATGCCGTTCTGGCACGGCGACGCGGCGAGCCGCCCCATCGAGCTGGGCCGGCGCATCGGTCAGCTGGTGCGGGAGCTCGGCGCGCTGCCCAAGGCGGCGGCCGTCGATCGCCTCGTCGCGCAGCACGACCTGGGGCCCGCGGCGGCGGAGAACCTGCTCCAGTATTTGGAGGATCAACGCGCCGCGGCCGGCGCGGTGCCGGACGACCGGACGCTCCTCGTCGAGCGCTGCCGCGACGAGCAGGGCGACTGGCGGGTGTGTTTGCTTTCGCCGCTCGGCGGCCGCATCCACGCGCCTTGGTCGATGGCCATCACCGCCAAGCTGCACGCCCGGCTCGGCCTCGACGTCGAGACGATGTGGACCAACGACGGCATCGTGGTGCGCTTCCCCGAGTCGGAGGCGCCGCCGCCGGTCGAGTGGCTGCTGCCCGACCCGGACGAGGTCGAGGCGCTGGTGCTCGAGCAGCTGGGAGGCACCGCGCTCTTCGCGGCGAAGTTTCGGGAGATCGCCTCGCGGTCGCTCCTGCTCACCAAGCGCCGGCCCGGCGCGCGCACGCCGCTGTGGCACCTGCGAAAGCGGGCGGCGGACCTGCTCGGCGTCGCCTCGAAGTACGGCGGCTTTCCCATGCTGCTCGAGGCGTACCGGGAGTGCCTGCGCGACGTGTTCGACATGCCGGCGCTGGTCTCGACGTTGCGCGACGTGCAGGCGCGCCGCATCCGCGCCGTGGCGGTCGACTCGACCAGCCCGTCGCCCTTCGCCTCCGCCATCCTGTTCGGCTTCGTCGCCAACTTCATTTACGACGGCGACGCGCCGTTGGCCGAGCGGCGCGCGCAGGCGCTGAGCATCGACCAAACGCAGCTCAAGGAGCTGTTGGGCGACGCGGAGCTGCGCGAGCTGCTCGACGCCGAGGCGCTGGCGGAGGTCGAGCGCGAGCTCCAGCACCTGCTGCCGCCCCACCGCGCGCGGACGAAGGACGCGGTGCACGACCTGCTCTTGCGGCTGGGCGACTTGACCGCCGAGGCGCTCGCCGCGCGCAGCCAGACGCCCGAGGTGGCCGCGAGCATCGCCGCGCTGGTCGAAGCCCGGCGCGCGGTGGAGGTCCGCCTCGAAGGGCAGACGCGCTTCATCGCGGTGGAGCACGCGAGCCGCTTCCGAGACGCGTTGGGCGTGACGCTGCCGCCGGGGCTGCCGGCGTCGCTGCTCCGGCCGTCCGCCGACGCGCTCGGCGATCTGCTCTCGCGGTACGCGCGCACGCATGGCCCGTTCACCTTGAGCGACTTGGGCGAGCGATACGGTTTGTCGAGCGGGGTGAGCGAGCGGGCGCTGCAGCGGCTGGTGAAGACCGGGCGGCTGCTCGAAGGGGCGTTCCGTCCGCACGGCACGCACCGCGAGTGGTGCGACGCAGAGGTGCTGCGCATGGTGCGCCGGCGCTCGCTCGCGCGGCTGCGGCACCAGGTGGAGCCGGTCGAGGCGCCGGTGCTCGGGCGCTTGGCGACGACGTGGCACGGGCTCGTGCGCAAGCGGCGGGGCGTCGACGCGCTGCTCGACGTCATCGAGCGGCTGCAAGGGGCGCCGCTCACCGCGTCGCTGCTCGAGGCAGAGCTCCTCCCCGCGCGCTTGGAGGCCTACAGCCCAGCGGACCTCGACGCCTTGCTGAGCGCTGGAGAGGTGGTGTGGGCCGGCGTCGAGCCGCTCGGCGAGCGGGACGGCCGCATCGCGCTGTACCTGACCGACGCGTTCGCGCAGCTGTGGCGGCCGCGGGCGAGCGACCTGCCTCTGTCGGTTCGGGAGGAGGAGGTCGTGGCGTTCCTCCGCCAGCACGGCGCTTCGTTCTTCGCGGCGGTGCACGCGGGCGTGGGCGGCGGCTTTCCCGCGCCGACTGTGGATGCGCTGTGGAGCCTGGTGTGGCGCGGGCTCGTGACGAACGACGGCTTCGGGCCGCTGCGCGCGCACCTCGAGCCCGCCGAGCGCCGGGAGAAGCGCCTCGGGCTCGACGGGCGCGCGTTCCGCTCTTGGCGCGCGGTGCCAGCGAGCGCGGAGGGGCGCTGGTCGTTGCTCTCGGCGCGCACCGGCGCGCCGCTGTCGGTCACCGAGTGGTCGGCGAACACGGCCCAGCAGCTGCTCGCGCGGCACGGGCTCGTCACGCGCGAGACCGCTGCTCTGGAGGCGGTGGAGGG
>CAZEDU010000005.1:45835-48312 GCA_964511185.1 uncultured Myxococcaceae bacterium
ATGTGGCGGGCTCCGGCGCCAAGATCGTCAAGCAGGCGGTGGAGGGCGGCTTCTCCGCCGTCTACGACGTGCTCAAGCGGATGGAGGAGACCGGGCGCGTCCGGCGCGGTTACTTCGTGGCCGGCATCGGCGCGATGCAGTTCGCGCTGCCGCCGGTGCTCGAGCTATTGCGCGCGCTCAAGGCGCCGCCGGCGGGGCTCGAAGTCGTCTCGCTCGAGGCGACCGATCCGGCGAACCCGTACGGCGGCGTGCTCCCGTGGCCTGCGTTCGAGGGAGGGAGCGGCAAGGGCCCGGCGCGCGCCGTCGGCGCCAAGGTGGTGTTGGTGGACGGCGCGCTCGCCGCGTACCTGGGCAAGGGCGGCCGCCAGCTGTTCGTGGCGCTGCCGCCCGACGAGCCGGAGCGTTCACAGGTCGCGGAGGCGTGCGCGGCGAAGCTGGTCGAGCTGGCGCGCCGCGCGATGGTGCGCCGCGCGGGGCTTTTGATTGGGGAGATCAACGGCGGTCCCGCACACGCCCACCCGTTCGGCGAGTGGCTCGCGCGCGCTGGGTTTCAGCTCACACCGCAAGGCTTTCACCTCTCGCGGATGTGACTCGCTGTTCCCCACGCACGGCGCAGCAGGGCCCTGAGTGGAATCCAAGGCCAACTCGGGGCAGACCTTGAAGCGTCTGACGTGTCCTGCCACGTCGGTTGCTTCAAAGTCGCCGTTTCTACGCACGGCGCGCCGTAGGAGCGGTCGCGTCTTGGCAAAAGCTCGATCCATCCGGCCCGAGCGCTCCGGGAAACAGCGCGCACCGCCCCTCGAGGCTCGACAGCGACCAAGCGCCTTCAACTCCCCGTCCTTCGCTCTCGCTGCACCGGCGCCACCACGTGCAGCGCGTCGGCGACGGGCTTGGCCGCGCGCAGCAGCTCCTCGCTGCTCGCGGCATCCTTGCTGTGCGCCACGCCGCACGCGACGTGCAGCCCCACGCCCTCCACTTCGATGAGCTTCTTCATCCGCTCCCGCACCAGCTTGGCCCCCGGCTCGCTCGCGCCCACCAACACCACCCCGAACCCGTGCGGCAGCATGCAGAGAAAGTCCGAGACGCGAACGCTCTTGCGCGCCGAGGTCGCGAGCCGCTCCACCGCGGGGACCAGCGTTCGCGCGTCTCCCGAGGCCTTGACCAGCACCACCGCCAGCTCCTGGCCCGGCGCGCGCACCAGGGCCCGCTCCAGGAAGCGCTGGAGCGACGCCGGCTCCGAGGCGATCGCCGGCCCGAGCAGGCGGCTCCCGGCCTTGTCCAGCGCGCGCGTCAGCTGCGCGGCGATGAGATGCTGCGACACCATGTAGATGGCCGCGGGCAGCGCCACGAGCGGCATGCCGGCGAAGCTCTTCAGCCCGACCACCAGGCCCGTGCTGTTGGACCGCATGCCGCTGCCGAACAAGAGCGCCACCGCGTCTTCACGCGACAAGCGCAGCGCGCGGCTCAGCGCCAAGCCGACGGCGTAGCTGAACACGTTCAACCCGACCGCGAGCACCCCCATCAGGAGCACCATGCGCGGCTCGGTCATCAAGTGCGGCGCCGCGACCGCGACGTTCGCCACCACCACCGCCCAGAGCGCGACGTTCCCGGCGAGCGTGAAGACGCCGCTCCACCGCTCGATCCAGCCGGGGACGAAGCGGCGTAGCGCCAGTCCCAGCACCAGCGGCACGGTCGCCGACAGCACCAGCTGCTGCACGATGGTGTCGGTCGGCACGTGCACGCCGGCCTCCGACATGCCGAGCAGCGCGGTGAAGTAGAGCGGCACGGTCGCGAGCGCGAGCGCGGTGGTGAGGGTGATCAGCGCGACCAGCAGCGACAGGTTGCCGAAGTTCACCCGCGCCCAGACCGACGACGTCATCGCCACCGGCATCAGCGCGCTGAGCATCAACCCCAGCTCCACCTGCACCGCGTAGGGCTCGGGCAGAAACAGCCGCACCCCCAGGCTGAGCAGCGCCGCCGCGGCCGGCACCACCGCGTAGATGACCAGCAGGCTCACCATCGCCGCCTTGGGCCGCGCCACGAGCTGGCGGAAGTCCTTCAGCTCGCACTGCACGCTCGCCGACAGCATCATCAGCCCGAGCGCGAGGTTCGCGAAGTCGTAGCTCCAGCCGTCGCGCCCGAACGACACCAGGTGCAACGACTGGAGCCCCAGCCCCAGGCTGGGGAACAGCGCGCCCACCGCCGCCGCGGAGAGCAAGACCGCCACGAAGTGCTGCTTGAAGCGCTGGTTGAAGCGCTCCAGGACGTAGGGCGCGGGGCGCCGCCGCTCGGCTGAGAACATGGAAGGGCCCTTCGAGCGCTAACGGATGTGGAGCACGCCGCGTCGTCCCGCCTCGACGTCGACGACCTTGGTTCTTCTCGGCACGCCGTCGATGCGCACCTCGACGGTGGCGCGGCCCGCTGGAAGGCCCTTGGCGACCAGCGGCGGATAGCCGAAGCGATGGCCGTTGATCCAC
>CAZEDU010000005.1:48322-50750 GCA_964511185.1 uncultured Myxococcaceae bacterium
GCCGTAGACGCTGGGCGATTCGATGTGCAGCTCGCCCGTCGACGCGGCGGTCGGCTTGACCGGCGTGGGGGCGGCGGCCTTGGGCGGAGGCGCGGCCGCCGGCGGATCACTCGGCTCGCTCGCGGTGGTCGCGCTCACCCGCGGGGCCGGCTCGGGGGGCGGCTCGGGCGGGCGCCGCCGCTCGGTCAGGTCGGCGTCGATGGAGCTGACGGCGTCCTCCTGCACCTCGACGCGCCGCTCGTACAGCCGCGTGTCGCCCTGCAGCAGCGCGACCGTGTGCGTTCCAGGCTCGACGCGAATCTTCGCGGGCGTGAAGTCCACCCGGCGTCCGTCGACCTCGACCAACAGCCCCGACGGCGCCGACGTCACCAGGATCAACCCGGGCTCCGGCGGCGCGGCGGGCTCGGGCTTCGACGTTGACCTCGGCGCGGGGGCCGCCTTCTTCGGTTTCGGCGCCGGCTTCGCGGGGGGCGCGGCCTTGGGCCGCTCGACCGGCGGCGGGTCGGCCTTGGCCACCTTCACCGCCGGGGCCGCGCGGCTCTTCGCCTCCTGCTTGCTCTCCAGGTCGCGCGCGATGCGGAGCAGCTCGGCGGTGTCGGCGCCCGCCTCGCCCAGCTCGAGCGCGAGCGAGAACGCCTCGGCCGCGCGCTTGTAGTCGCCTTCCTCCAGCGCGGCGAGCCCCGCGACCCGATGCGCGCGGGCGAGCGCGGTGTCCGTTCGTCCGCTCTGCGCCGGCGCCACCGCCTGCGCCTCGAGCGCCTCGGCGCGGTCTCGATGCACCACCACCCGGTAGGCGCCGTACGCGAGCAGGTTGCCCCCCAGCACCAAGAGCGCGACCGTGCGCGCCACCGAGCGGCCGTGCCGCACCGTCCCCTTTCGTGGCACCACGGACTGCGCCATGCGGCCGCTCCCGTTCCGCGTCTTCACGACAGCACCAACCACCAGAAGCCGGCCGTCGCCGCCATCGCCGCGGCGCCCATCGCCCAGGGCGTCTCCCACCACCGCCGCGCCGGGCCGTCGTCCTCGATGCTGATGCCCGGCAACGACAGCTCCTCGAACGACACCTCGCTCCAGGGGGCTTCCTCGCTCTCCGAGCGCGTCGCCGCCGTCGGCCCCGGTGTGGACAGCGCGCTCGCCGCCGGGCGGCGCATCGGCACTGTGTTGGACACCGCGGGCGTCGGCGTCTTGGTGCGCCCAGGCCAGCTCGCGTCGACCGACGCGGGGTGCGCCGCGTTCGGGAACAGCTGCACCATCAGGCCCGCCAGCTCGCGGCGCCCCGACGTCCAGCGTTGCTCGAGACGAAACGCGTCGAGCTCGGCCAGCATCTCTCGCGCGCTCTGGTAGCGCTGCTCCGGATCCGCCGCGAGCGCCTTGAGCAACACGCGCTCGACGCCAACGGGAAAGTCCGGCACCAGCTCGGAAGGCAGCGGCACCTCGGCGGCCGACACCGCCGAGAGCATCTCGGCGATGCTGCTCCGCTTGAAGAGCCGGTGCCCGGTGGCGAGCTCGTAGAGCACCACCCCGAGCGAGAAGATGTCGGAGCGGTGATCGAGCGGCTGGTGGTTGACCTGCTCGGGCGACATGTACGCGAACTTGCCCTTGAGCACGCCCGCGCTGGTCGAGCCCGGGCTGAGCGAGGTCTTCACCACGCCGAAGTCGGTCAGCTTCACCTCGGCGGTGTTCGAGATGAGCACGTTGCCGGGCGTGACGTCGCGGTGGACGATGCTCATCGGCTCGCCGCTGGGCAGCCGCATCGACTGCACGTACGCCAGCGCGTCGCAGAGCGGGATGCCCAGGTGCACCGCCAGGCGCGGCCCCAGCGCGACGCGCGCCTTCGCCGCCGCGCGCATCAGCCCGTTGAGCGAGGTGCCTTCGACGTACTCCATCGCCAGGTAGTACTGGTCGTCCACCGTGCCGAAGTCGAAGACCTGCACGATGTTCGGGTGGTTGAGCAGCGCCGCCACCTTCGCTTCGGTGACGAACATCTCGGCGAAGTCCGGCAGCGCGGCGAACTGCGGGAGGATGCGCTTGATGACGCACGTCTTCTGAAAGCCCTGCGGTCCGTCGATGGCGGCCAGGAAGATCTGCGCCATGCCGCCGGCCGCCAGGTGCTTGAGCAGCCGGTACTTGCCGAAGCCCACCGGAAACGGATCAGGAGGAACGGTCGAAGACTTGAGCTCATTCGCCGATGCGTTCATGCGTCCTTCCCGCTTTGCTGCATGAGGCGCTCTTCGCCGACCGCCGCGCAAGGGGGGCGCTGTGCGGGCGAGGGATCGAATCGCGCGGTCGAACCACAATTTTGAATGCGCATTGTTGGTCTCTTGCGGGCTCAGAACGACTGCTTGAGCTCGAGCGCGAGCGAGCGGCCGAGCTGCGGGAGGTCGAACCCGCCGAAGCCCGGCTCGACGTAGCGCGTGTCGAGCAGGTT
>CAZEDU010000005.1:50838-87404 GCA_964511185.1 uncultured Myxococcaceae bacterium
CCGCGATCGCCCACCACGCGCACTTGCCCGTTCAGGTTGAGCTTCGCCTCGGGCACCATCGCGTTGACCCGGCTCACCAGCATCACCGACGGGTAGAGCGGCGGCGGCTCCTCGGCGAGCACCCCGTCGATGATCGGCCGCTGCACGGTGCCGCCCAGCTGCGCGGTGAGGCGCTCGTAGACGAAGCGGCTCATCAGCTCGAGGCCCACGTCGCGCTGCTGGCCTTGGTTGCGCGCCTGGAAGTGCGGGCCGGCCTGGAAGAACTCGATCTTGTCGTCGACCTGCTGCGCGAACAGGCTGCCCTCCAGCTGCCAGCGCGTGAACAGCTGCACCGAGCCGACCGCCTCCACGCTGTGCAACACCTGCGGCTGCAACGGGAGCGCGCCGGCGCGGGTGCGGTTGCCGATGACGTTGTTGGCGGCGCCGAAGCCGGGGAGCCCGAAGAGCAGCGTCGCCGAGGGCGTCTGGAAGGCCCGGCCGGCGATCAGCTTGGTGGTGAGCGCCTTGCTCCACTGGTACGCGGCCGCCACGCGCCAGCTGTTCTGTGCGGGGAACAGGTTCGGCAGGTCGAGCCGGACGTTGCCCGTCAGGTAGAGGTTGGGGATGGGCGTGCTCGTCGCCTGCAGGTAAGCGCCGGCGTTGCTCAGCGTCACCCGCCGCTGGTCGTTCGCGCCGATCAGGTCCAGCGAGTCGCCCGAGCGGTTGGCCCCGAGCGGGGCGTTGAAGGTGCTCGTGTAGAAGAGCACCTGCTGCGGCTCGTACGAGTAGTCGGCGCCGACCTTGAAGGACAGCTGCTCGAGCGGCGCGGCGGCGAGCTCCAGGGCGCCGTCGAGCGCGGTGTAGCGGAACCTGCGGGTGAAGCTGACGTCGTTGTTGCCGGTGAGGAAGAGCCGCTCGTCGCCGGTGGGGATGCCGCGCGACCAGCCCACCCAGGCGGAGGTGCTCACCACGTCGGACCAGTCGCGGTCCCACCGCGCGCTCAGCCAGTCGTTCTCGAGCGAGATGCGGGTGCGGTGCGTGAGGACCGAGTTGAGCTGGAACTCCCCCATCGAGTCGAGGCGCTGCACGCCGCCCTGCACCGACAGGTGTCCGAGCGGGCCCAGCGCGCTGCGGAACTGCGCGTACGCGGTGGTGGGCGAGGACAGGTCGCCTTGGCTCGCGCCGGCGAAGAACGGCCGAAAGCGCGCCAGCGTCGGGTCCTGGTCGGTGAAGGTCCGCCGAATCGCCAGGCCCGAGCGGTCGACGCGGTCGGCCGAGGCGGAGACGATGAGCGAGCGGTCCTTCTCCTCGTACCCGCCGACGATGGTGCCGCCGTAGCCCAGCCCGCCGACGACGCTGGCGCGGCCGCTGGCCTCGGCGATCACCGGCGTGGCGTTCGACTGGCCGCGGGTGATGACGTTCACCGTGGCGAGGAACGCGTTCGCGCCGTAGAGGGCGGAGAGCGGGCCTTTGGCGATCTCCACCCGCTCGATCATCTGCACCGGCAGGTACTCGGGGCCCAGGAAGGCGGTGAGGTCGGGGCGGAAGTTCACCTGCACGCCGTTGATCATGATCTTCACGATGCGCGTCCCGGCGCGGAAGCCGCCGGTCACGCCGCGCACCCCCACCTGCGGCAGCACCAGGTCGTCGATCACGTAGAGCCCGGGCACGTCGGACAAGATGTCGGCGAGCGAGCGGTAGCCGCGCTGCGCGATCTCGTCGTAGCCGATGGCGTAGACGTTGGCCGACGCCAGCGCGCGCTGCTCCTCGCGGCCGCTCGCCGTCACCACCTCGGCGTTGCGGTCGGCCGCGACCCGCGCATCGTCGGTCTCGGCGGCGGTGCCGACCTGCGGGCCGGCTTCGGCGCCGTCGCTCGGCAGCTCGTCATCGCGCGGCGACGGCTGCGCGCGGGCGGGCAGGGCAGAGCAAACGAGCGCGGCGAACAACAACGCGGTGCACGCACGGCGAAAGGTGACAGCGGGCAAGGGATGCGCCTCCTCGAGAGCGCACGAATCATCGGCGGCTCAAAAAATCCTTTTCAAGGGACACATCCGACGACCGCGCTTCGTTCGCGCGCCGCTGTTCGTTTTCATCGCGAGTGCGAATCGCGCGAGTGATCAGCGCGCGTGTGCCGAGAAAGTTTTTCGGCAGCGTCAATTTCCAAATCGCGTGCGCGCGCGTTCGTCGGGGCGAGAGATTTCCGCGAGGGCCGTTCCACGCGCCGTGCGGTGACACCTTTCGCGCGCTGCACCCCAATTCCCAGCGGGCGCGCTCGCGCGGTACTCGTCAGCGCATCGCTCGAGGAGGTCTCCCGATGGTTCGCCGCGCTCTCTGGGTTCTCGCGTTGTCACTCTTCGCTTGTGGTCGGCCGAGCGGCCCGCCCCCGAAGACGATTCGCATCGGCGCGGTCATCGACCGCACGGGCATCAACTCCGAGCCGAGCTGGTCCGACGCGATTCGGCTCGCCGAGCGCAACGCCAACGCGGGGCTCCGCAAGACGGCGCTCAAGGACATCCGCTTCCAGGTGCTGCTGCAGGACTCCTCGAACGAGCCGGCGGTCGGCCTGCAGCGCGCCATCCAGCTGGTGCACGAAGAGGGCGTCAAGGCGCTGATCACGGATACCAGCCAGGTCGACGTGGAGATTCACAAGACGTTCTACGACGCGGACCCGGGCAACGACCTGGGCGTGCCGGTGCAGTGCGGCAGCTGCACCTCGGGCACCATCAACAATCCGACGGCGAGCGATCCGGACCCCGTCGCCCAGGCGGCGCTCCGCAACAGCCAGGGGTGGAACTTCCGCTCCATCATGTCGACGAAGTTGATCTCGCAGATCCTGATCCGTCTGCTGATGGCCAACAACAACGGCGACGTGAACGGCGACGGCAAGTTCAAGATTTCGTACCTGGGCTCCGACGAGGTGTTCGGCCGCGGCGCGGTGAAGGACCTGCGGACCTACGCCAATCAGCTCTACACGGCGGACGCGCCGATCATCGAGGAGCTGTATCACCCGCGCGACGCTGATCCGAACAGCTACGACTGGGCGGCCGACGCGCGGCGGCTGGCGGACGCGCAGACCGGCAACGCGATCGACGGCTTCCCCGACGCGGTGGTGATCGCCAACTTCGCGCAGCAGCAGGCCGCGTTCGTGAAGGCGTACCGGCAAGGCGGCTACGCGGTGCGCTTGCTCCACTACCACACGTTCCGGATCAGCTCGGCCTTGCAGGCCTTGGGCAGCTTGGCCGACGGCGCCGAGGGCGTCTCGCACGTGCTGCTCGACAACGGGGTGGCCGGCGAGACCTTCGCGCTCGAGTACGAGGAGCGCTACGGCATCCCGGTCGTCTACCGCGACGCCATCTATTACGACACCGCGATGACGATGATGCTCGCCGCGATGGTGGCGGCCAAGGGCATGGAGGATCCATCGCAGGTCACCGGCGCGCAGATCCGCGACGCGATGAAGAAGATTTCGGATCCGGCGGGCGAGCTGGTCGGCCCCGGCCCGGATGAGTTCGCCCGCGCGGTGGAGCTGATCGGTCAGGGGAAGGCGATCAACTACAACGGCGCGTCGGGCCCGATGGACTTCGACGCCAACGGCAATGTGCTCGGAAGGCTCGCTCAGTACCGCGCGGAGGAAGGGCAGTTCGTTGACGTGGCGAAGTTTGATTGCGTGAAGGACGCGAGCTGCCCGAGCGTGCCCGTGGGACAGTGAGGTCTTGCGGGCGTGGCGTTCGGTGCGGCGGTGCTGTTGAGGCCGTCGCCGTCGCCGTCGCCGTCGCCGTCGCCGTCGCCGTCGCCGTCGCCGTCGCCGTTCACGTCAACGTCAACGTCAACGATAGACGTCGACGTCGTAGACGTGGACGTAGTCGGCGACGGCGACGTGAACGGCTTTCATCGTGTCTCCTCGGATCAGCAACTTTCGCCGCCTCCCCCTCGACAATGGCATCGATGACGACCCGCCTGTCTTTTTCGAAGTTTCACCGCGCCGTCGCGGAGATGTTCGGCCCCAAGGCCTCGCTGATCGACAGCGGAGAGAAGGGCGTCCTCGACCCGAAGGACAAGCTGGTCCGCGTCATCGACGGCAAGAGCAAGACGGTGGCGCTCGGCAAGACGCGCTACCAGCAGGCCGAGATGCAGCTGCTCGTCGCGCGCGCCGCGTACGACTTCCACGCCGAAGGCATCGACTTCGCGCAGCGCAAGGGCGAGTGGAAGGTCAATCAGAAGCTCTGGTGGGTGGGGTACGCGGGACAGATGGGTGTCCGCTATGGCGTGCGCCCGAGCGAAGCGCTCGCGGACATCTTCAAGAACGGTCACCTCTACGGCATGGAGTGCGCCACCGCGACGATGGTGGTGCTGCACAAGGCCATCCTCGACCGCATCGGCCCTGACGACTTCGACAAGGCGTTCCCCCGCCTGCAGCTGTACCGTTGGAACAAGCAAGACGACGACTTCCTCGCGGTGAAGCGCTCGCTGGAGTCGAAGAACCTCTGGCCGGGCGATCACGCCTACTTCGCCAACCCCGACGTGCACCCCAACTACCGCGCGTTCCAGGGCGAGAACGTCATCTACCTCGGCGATGACAAGTTCTTCGGCCACGGCATGGGCGTGATGAGCCGCAAGCAGATCCTCGCGGAGCTGGACTCGATGCGCAAAGCCGGCGCCAAGAAGAAGGCGTTCTTGGATCCGATGCGCGTGCGCCTGGACCCGAAGGCGGCGGCGAAGCTCGATCTCGGCGAGGGCTGATCGGCTAAGTCGCCCCCGGCGAGAACGGCCGCATCCCCGCGACCTCCTCCGAGTTCTCGATGAACTCGCGCAGGTGGCTCCGCTCGCGCAGCACGAAGTCCTTCACCGCGCGCTCCAGCCGGGCGTCGAACAACCGGTGCGCGCTGTGCACGGCGGTCGGCTCGAACCCGCGCGGAACCTTGTGCTCTCCGCCCGCCCCCGGCTCGAACACCTGGCGCCCCGCGCGGATGCAGTCGTCGATGGAGTGGTAGAGGCACACGTGGAAGTGCAGGAACGGTTGCTCCTCGAAGGCGCCCCAGTAGCGGCCGAACAGCCGCTCGGGCGTGGCGAGGTTGAAGGCGCCCGCGATGACTTCGCCCTCGCGCGTGGCGACCACCATCTCCACCGAGTCGCGCAGCGTGTCGAACACCCGCTCGAAGAAGCTCTGCGTGAGCTGCACGGCGCCCCAGCCGTTCTTGGCGCACGTGCTCGCGTAGAGCCGGTGCGCCAGCCGCGCGTGGGCGGAGGAGAGCGCGTCGCCCCGCAGGGTGGTGATGTCGATGCCCTGCTGCGCCGCGGCTCCGCGCTCGCGCTTGATCTGGTGCCGCCGCTTCGCGTCGAAGCGCGCCAGGTACTCGTCGTACGTGCGGTAGCCCGGGTTCCTCCAGTGGTACTGCATGCCGGTGCGCCGGGTGAGGCCGGTGCGCTCGAGCGCCGCCGCCTCCTCCTCGGTCGGGAAGATGACGTGCACCGAGGAGCAGCCTCCCGCCCGGGCGGCCTGCAGCGCGCCCTCCACCAGTCGCTCGCGCACGGCCGCCAGGTCTTCTCCCGGCGCCGCGTGAAAGCGCTGCGCGGTGATGGGCGACAGCGGCGCGCCGATGAGCAGCTTGGGGTAGTAGCGCACGCCGAGCGCCTCGGCGGCGTGGGCCCACGAGAAGTCGTAGATGTACTCGCCCATGCTGTGGTGCTTGCGGTAGGCGGGCGCCAGCCCCACCAGCGTCGCGCCTCGCCAGAGCGTCAGGTGGTGCGGCTCCCAGCCGGTCTCCGCGGTGGCGCTCCTCGAGGCCTCCATCGCGTGAAACCACTCCCAGCGGAGGAACGGCACCGCCCGCGCGCCGACCAGCTCGTTCCACGCTTGGGCGGGCAGCTCGTCGATCGACGAGAGCACCTTGAGTTGAAGCGCCGCGGCTCGCATCTGGCGTTCCGCCACATAACAGCGGGCTGCCCGATTGGCACCTTGGGGTGTAGCCTCCCTGCCCGATGAGCGCTCCCGCCCTGGTCTTCCCCCTGGCCCTCGCCGTCCTCGCGCAGCACCCCGAGCTCGAGCCCCCCGACACGCTGGTGTTGCGCGCGGTGGGCGACGTGATGCTCGGCACCACGGTTCCGGAAGGGAACCTGCCGCCCGACGACGGCGCGCGCCTGCTCGACGGCGTGCGCGAGCTGCTCCACGAAGGGCCGCTCACCTTCGTCAACCTCGAAGGGCCGCTGTGCGACTCAGGCGAGAGCGAGAAGTGCAAGCGCTCGAAGAACTGCTACGCGTTTCGCAGCCCGACCCACTACGGCCGCTACCTGCAAGAGGCGGGCGTCGACTTGGCCTCCACCGCGAACAACCACTCGGGCGACTTCGGCGAGGCGTGCCGGCGCGAGACCGAGGCCACCCTCGACGCGCTCGGCATCGGCTGGTCGGGCCCGCCCGGCTCCATCGCGCGGCGGCTGGTGCAGGGAAGGCGCGTGGCGATGGTGGCCTTCCACACCTCGGCCGCCTGCAACGACGTGAACGACCACGCGGCGGCGAAGCGGCTCGTCGAGCAGGCGGCGAAGGACAGCGACTTCGTCATCGTGTCGTTTCACGGCGGCGCGGAGGGGGCGAAGGCGCTCCGGCTGCCGAAAGGGCGCGAGCGGTTTCACGGCGAGAACCGCGGCGACCTGCGCCGCTTCGCGCGGGTGGTGATCGACGCCGGCGCGGACGTGGTCATCGGCCACGGGCCGCACGTGCTGCGCGCGATGGAGCTCTACAACGACCGGCTGATCGCCTATTCGCTCGGCAACTTCGCCACCTACGGCCGCTTCAACCTGAGCGGGAACTTGGGCGTGGGCATGGTGCTCGAGGTGGAGCTCGAGAAGGACGGCAGGTTCCGGCGCGGGCGAATCCTACCGACGCGGCAGGTCGACAAGGGCGTTCCGGAGGTGGACCCCGAGCGCCGCGCCATCTCGCTCGTGCGGCGCTTGACGGCCGAAGACATCGACGCGCCCGGCATCACCATCGGCGAGGACGGCGCCATCGAGCGGTCGCTCCGCTCCGAGCGCTAATTCCCCGGCGGCGCGTCGGGGCACGAGAAGATGATAGTGACCTCGGTGCCCGGCGTCGACATCGCGGTCTCGCAGCTCTCGCCGTAGAGCGCCATGCGTCCGGTGACCACGTCGTAGTCCCAGCCGTTGGTGCGCGTCGGGTCGCGCGGCTGCGCCTCGGCGCCCAGGTACAAGGCCATCTTGTTCGGGTTGGGCGGCGTCTCGCCGAGCGGGAACGCGCAGTCCCCCACCAGCTTGCCGAGCAGCGCTTGCAGGTCCTTGCCATCGGGCGCGCGGTAGTAGGCGTTGTCGCCGGTGCGCGGCAGGCCACCCGAGAGGGCCATGGCGTTGAGCTGGTCGGAGTCGACCAGCTCGTCGAAGCCGACGACGAAGGTGCCGACGCCCGCGAGCGCGAGCTTCTGGAGCGTGCCCGACACCGACGAGTCGCAGGTGGTCTTGCCGTCGGTGATGAGCAAGATGAGCGCGGGCTCTTCGTTGGCGAGCCGCGCGTACGCCTCGGGCCAGGCGGCCTGCAGCGCGGGGGTCAGCGTGTTGATGCCGAGGGTCGCCTGCCTGGGCAGGGTGGCGCGGATCTGCGCGGGGGACGAGCCGAGCGGCAGCTCGATGGGGCCGGCGGCGCATTGGGGCTGCGCCTTCACCACGTCGAGGCCGAAGTGCACGCGCGGGCCGAACTGGCTGGTGAGCTGCGCGACGAGCTGGTTCGCCGCTTCGAGCTTGGTGCGGCCGTCGCTCATCACCTCGCCCATCGTGGCCGAGGCGTCGAGGACGATCTGCACGTTGATCTTCGAGTAGGTCGTGTAGAAGAGCCGGCCGCCGCAGGCGCGCTCCTGCACGTCGGGAATCGGCGAAGGCGTGCAGCGGCGGTCGAGGCACGCCATGCCTTCGCCGCAGCTGCCCTTCACGCAGGGCGGGTGGCAGCTCCCGTCGGGCCAGCACACGGAGTCGCCGCCGTGCGACGCGCAGTCGGCGTCGATGGCGCAGCTGCCTTGGGCGATGCAGGCCTTGGCGGCCGAGCAGAACTGATCACCGCCGCAGCCTTGATCCGACTCGCAGGCGGCGGCGCAGACGCCCTTGGGCAGGCAGACTTGGCCGGCTTCGCATTGCGCGTTCGAGACACATTCGTGTTGGTGGGTCGGGCGGCAGGCCGTGAGCACCGTGACGACCAGCGCTCCAACGATGATGACCCGGTGACCCATGACCAACCTCTCATGTGGGTCCAGAGGCAAAGGCTGGACCACATATGGAGTTATCGAGGGGACCCGTGAAATGAGTGCTTGCAGCGTTGGTCGCCGTTCAAGTCTGCAATTTTGGGGTGCGCATGCATGTACCACCCTGAAATCCGACATCTCGCACAAGGCACAAGCGGCGAGAACCTCGCGAGATTTTCAGAAGCCCTCGAAAGGCGATGATTTTCAGTCTTGCAGGACCGTGACGCGGCTCGGCAACCGCGCTGGATCAGCGCTGGATCAGCCGTTCCGCGCGGGGGCGGCCCAGCTCGCGCAAGAGGATGGCGGCGAACTTGGGGTCGTTGATCAGGTACCGGCGCCACAGGCGGCGCGGGTCTTGGGTGAGCCGGTAGAGCCACTCGAGCCCCGCGGCCGACATCCACTTCGGCGAGCGCTTCACCACCCCGGCGATGAAGTCGAGCGAGGCGCCGATGGCGAGCGAGACCGCCGGCGCGAGCCGCGCGCGGTGCCGGTGGATGAAGAGCTCTTGCTTGGGCGAGCCGAGCGCGACGAGGAGCAGCTGCGGCGCCGCGGCGCGGATGCGGTCGATGATGGCGGACGCGTCCGCGTCGAGCCGGATCATCGGCGCGTCGAAGCCGACCACGTTGACGCGGAGCTGCTCGGAGAAGATGTGGGCGGTCTTCTCGGCCACCCCGTCGGCGCCGCCCAACAGGTACACGCGGTGCCCGCGCGCGCCGGCGCGCTCCATCAGCGGCCACACCAGGTCGGAGCCAGAGACTTTCTCCGGCAGCGGCGCCCCGAGCAGCTTCGACGCCCAGAGCAGCGGCGTGCCGTCGACCAGCGAGAGGCTCGCCTCGCGGTACGCCGCTTCGAACTCGGCGTTCGACTCGACGTTCACCACGTGGTCGATGTTGGGCGTGAAGACCGAGCCGCCTTGGCCGGCGTCCACCAGCCGCTCGATGGCGTCGAGCGCCTGCGCGAAGGTGAGCGAGTCGATGCTGAGCTTCCCGAGCTTCAATCGATGGCCGTGCAAGGAGTCTCCTAAAGCCGCGACGGGCACCCTATGATGCCTGCATGGCGCTGTCTGTCGATGCCTGGGCGAAGGGGGTGGGGGAGCGGATGCCTTCGAACGCGCTGCGCGCGCTCCTGCGGACCTCGCTCGCCGGGCGCAACGTGGCGCTCTGTCTGCACCGCGTCGCCGTGGCGCCGCGCGCGACCGACGAGCAGCCCTACCTCACCATCCCCCCCGACGTGCTCGACAAGCTCATCGAGCTGTTGCTCTCCACGCGCGAGGACGCGGGGCAGTGGCTGTCGGTGACCTTCGACGACGGCTACGAAGACGCGGCCCGGTACGTCGAGTCGCGGGCCGCGCGCTACCCGAGCGTGGAGTTCCTCTTGTTCGTCTGCCCGGAGAAGACCGACCGGCAGGTCGGCTACCGTTGGGACCTGGCCGAGGTCGAGGGCCAGCGCATCGCCGACCTCCCCGACGACAGGCTCGACGTCGAAGCCGAGAACGCGCGCGAGGAGCTGCAAAAGCTCGCCCGAGCGCCGGCGTTCCGTCTGGCCTCGGCCGACCAGCTGCGCGGGCTCCAGGGCTTCTCGAACGTCTTCTTGGGCAACCACACCAACTGCCACTTCAAGCAGACGCTGCTCACCGAGTCGCAGGCGAAGTCGGAGTACGAGCGCTCGAAGGGGCTCTTCGAGCGGCAGTTCGGCCCGCAGCACCACTTCGCGTTCCCGTTCGGCACGCCCGAGCACGAGTTCAACGCCTCCCACGTCGCGCTGCTGCGCGCGCAGGGAGACTTCCTCATCTGGTCGACCGAGCCGCGCCCTTACGGGCCCGACGAGCGCAGGCCCGGCGGCGTGCTCCCGCGCTACCCGGTGAACGGCACTTGGGGACATCGGTCGATCGCCGCGTGGATCGCCGCGCGCGCCCTGCTCACGCGCGTGCGCGGCCCCAAAGCCAGTTACTGAGAAGGGGACTGTCCCCAGCGGGGACTGTCCCCGTGCTCCGCTTCAAGACGCACGAACGAGCTGTTCCAGCCGCGCCTTCCAGCCGCGCGCGGTCTCGAGCAGCTTGGGGTGCCGCGCGAGCGCCTTCTTCGCGTACTGCTTGGCCGCGGTCTTCAAGCGCAACGAAAGAGGCGGGGTGCCCAGCGCGCCGATGACGCGGTTGTGCGTGGCGTAGTGCCACTTGTACGTCTCGTCCCCGATGAGGAAGTCGAACTCGCGGTGCTTCCTCTCGAGGCTCGCCTTCATCAGGTCTTCGAGCATCAGCCGGCCAGGCGAGTACTTGCCGAAGGCGGGGTCGTACGCCGGCACCCACCAGTAGAGCCGCTCGTCGGCCAGCGCGCCGAAGTGCGCGGCGAGCAGCCGCTCTCCGGCGCTGAACGAAGAGACCACCACCGCCCCGCGCTTCTGCAACACGCGGAACAGGTCGGCGTTCCGAGGGTCGGCGAACATGTCCTGCAGCCCGGTCGCGACGTACTGGCTCGACTTCCACACCAGGCACTGCTCGAGCACCTCCGGGCGCCGGTCGTCGAGCTCGAAGCGAATGGGCCCCAGCTCCCGCTCGAGCTTCTTGCGCTTGCGCCGCGAGTCCGGGAAGAGGTTGCCGATGCGCGCGCCGACGAAGGCCTCGAACGCGCTCCACGACTCGAAGCGCGACCAGTCGATGAAGGGGGACGGGTGCTCGCCGGGCGGGAGCTCGGGGCGCGCGGTGACCTCGTGGGTGCGGAGCACCGCCTTGGGCAGGTAGCCGATGTCGCGATCGGCCGCGTCGTCGCGCACGTTCTCCAGCGGCTGAAGGAAGTCGAGGAAGGCCCAGCGGGTGATGGGCTGGCCATCGACCATCAAGAGGCGGAACAGCTGATTTTCTACCCGGGCATTCACCACGCGGCAGTTCTTCCCGGCGAAGTACACGTCGGCGAGCGTCTGCAGATAGACGTCGGTCGAGAAGAAGTTCACAGCGGCACGGCCTCGTCGTCCGGCCGGCGCGGGCGGATTTTGGCGGGCACGCCCACCGCGACGCTGTCGGCGGGCACGTCGGTGAGCACCACCGCGTTGGCGCCGATGCGGGCGCGCGCGCCGACGCGGATGGGGCCCAGGATTCGGGCGCCAGCGCCGATCCACACGTCGTCCTCGATGGTCGGGTAGCCGTTGTCCTTCGCGGTGCCCACCGTGTTGTTGCCGTAGAAGCGCACGCGGTTCCCCACCCGCGCGTCGCCGCCGATGACGATGCCCAGCGGGTGCACGAACCACACCCCGTGGCCCAGGGTGACGTCCTTGCCGATCTCGATGCCCAAGAGCGCCGTCTGCGCCACCCGCAGCGCGTGGTTCACCAGCGGCACGTGGATCGCGCGGGCGAAGCTGCGCGCGCGCTGCAGCGCGGTGATGCGGTACGAGTCGGTCACCAGCACCACCTTGGCGATGTGTTTTGGGTCGCTCTGCCCGCTGGTGGCCTTCGCCAGCTCGACCGCGTCACGCCAGAGATCTCGAATCATTCAGCGGTACGTATGGCACACCGCAGGGTCGAAACCTTGAGGTGCGCCGACGTTCTCCTCGAAGCCCATGTTGTCCCAGTTGCGAACGTCGACGTAGGGGGTGTTGGACAAGTAGTAGCGCTGCCCGGTCCGGTCGTTGTAGCTGCGCGAGAACTCCACCCGCTCCGCAGCCGAATGGTACAGCACCTGGCCGAAGCCGATCGCCGCCTCCGCCATCGTCAGCTTGGCGCTGCCCAAGTCGTTGCAGAGCCGAAGCTGCCCGTTCGCGTAGAGGATGACGCGGTTGCGGCTCACGTAGACGTCGAAGTGGGTGCGCGGCGAGATGAGCAGCTGATCATCGAGGATCGGCCCGGTGAGCTTGCCCGCGGTGTCGCGCGTGCGGAACCAGCCCGGCGCCTCTTCGTTCTCGTTGTACTGCGGCGGGCTCACGTTGACGACGTTGTCGCGCGCCGGGGCGCCGGCCTGGTTCACCATCACGCGGAGGTCCGACTCCGACCGCTTGCGGCTGGGCTCGAGCCGGAAGGGCGAGCCGTCGCGCGGGAAGAACTGCAGGCAGTTCCAGTTCTCCACCGAGACGTTGTAGCCGTCCTCTTGGTAGAAGAACGGCGTCAGCACGTTGCGGCCCTTCAGGTGCCCGTTCGCGTCGAGCGTCTGGCCCGGCGCGTCGGCGCCGCACAGCCCCACCCACCAGTAGCGCCGCGCGGTGGCGTTGGAGGGCACGTCGAAGCCGATCTTCACGTACGCGTGGTCGCTCAGCTGCGCGACCTTCTTCGGGTACGCGATGAGGGCGCCGAACACGTCCTGCTCCCAATCGGCGGTCATCATGTGCAGCTGGCCGCGCTCGATCCAGAAGTGATGCGCTTCGGTGTTGTACGCGGTGAAGGTCCACTTGTTGTTCTCGAAGAGCCAGCCGTCCGCGAACGCGCGGCTGCCGTCGTCGACGCGGCGGAGGTAGCGCGGCTGATCATCCTCCAGGAAGTCGTCGAAGAAGGACGCGAGCGGCGGGGTGCTTCGGTCCTTGGGGTAGAGCTTGACCGTCGTGCGGGCGAGCACCACCGGCGCGTGGGGCGCGGCGGGGCTGGCCAGGGTGGCGCCCGGGCCATGGCCATTGACGATGAGCGCGCCGAACTGGGCGCGCACCTCGGAGGAAGGGAAGACCGAGAAGGCGACGCGGTCTTGCGCCGGCACCTCGTTGATGTCGACCGCCAGGTTCTCGCGCCTGGCGCCGAGCGCGCCCGGGAAGGGGCAGGGCGAGTCGATGGCCTCGACCACCACCACGGAAGGCTCGCGGAGGTCGGCGATCTCGAGCTGCCGCAACAGCTCGACCGCGGCCGTGGCCTTGTCGTTGTGCTGCCGGAAGCCCGCGCAGTAGATGTCGGTGCCCGCGACCTTCTCGCCCGCGCCTTGCGGGGTGACCTGGACGCCGGCGGGAATCCGGAAGGCGCGGTAGTCGCGCGCGCCGGCGACCTCGGGGAGCACCAGCACCGCGCTGTCGCGGTTCATCGCCGCCTTGACCGACTCGAGGAGCGGCGCGGTGGTCCAGCCGAGCGCGCCGCCGGCCTCGTCGACCGGGGCCGTGGGCGAGGCGACCACTTCGACGTCAATCGCTTCGGGGACGCTCGGCGCTTGGTCTGGAACGACGTGGAGCAGGTCGCCGGGAGGATCCCCCTCGCCTTCTGCGTCTAGAATGCTTCCGATGCACGCCGCGGAGGTCAGCGCCAAGACCAACGCGGCCAATCGAACGCAGCCAGGGTCGCGAGTCGAGGTCATACGCGGGTCGGAATTATGGATCGCCTTCGGCACAGCGCCTCAAGATTTCCCGGCCGCGCAGGCAGGCTCGCTCCGAGGTGGACGACAATGTGCGCTGCGCTGGCGCTGCTCGTCAACGCGTGCGCTCCCGCTGCGTCTCCTTGCGCGCTCGCGCCCGGGCTCGCCGCCGAACAATGCGAAAAATTGAGAGATTTTCGGCTGCCCGATCAGTTGCCGCCCGCGCGTGGCAGCTCGTACGGCGACCACCTGAAGACGGCGTCGCTCGGGTTCAAGATTTTCTTCGACGCCCGCTTCTCGTCGAACCAAGAGATTCGCTGCGCGACCTGCCATGCGCCCGAGCTCAACTTTCAAGACGGAAAACCCACGTCGGTGGCGCTGGGCATCACCCGCCGCAACAGCCCGACCGTGCTGAACGCGGCGTGGCACCGCTGGCAGATGTGGGACGGGCGCGCGGACACGTTGTGGTCGCAGCCGCTGCTCGCGTTCGAGAACCCCCTGGAGATGGACTTCACGCGGCTGGAGATCGCGCACCGCGTGCGGATCAACTACCAGCCCGAGTACGAGGCCGTGTTCGGACCCCTGCCGCCGTTGGAGGACCAAGCCCGGTTTCCCGCGCGCGGCAAGCCCCAAGACGCCGCGTGGGAGGGCATGACCCAGGCCGATCGCGAGGCGATTCATCAAGTCGTGGTGAACGTCGGCAAAGCGCTCGAGGCGTACATGCGCAAGGCCGCGGCCGGGGCGTCGGCGTTCGATCGTCACCTCGACGGTGAGGCCGACGCGCTGAGCGAAGAGGCGAAGCGCGGGCTCGGACACTTCGTGCGCGCCGGGTGCGATGCGTGCCACAGCGGGGCCATCTTCTCGGACGAAGCATTTCACGCGCTGGGCGTGCCGGATCAGCCGGGCGTGGACGACGGTGGGCGCGCCGAGGGGCTGAAGGCGTTGCTCGAGAGCCCATTCCATCAGCAGGGGCCGTTCTACGAGGGCACCGACGCCGAGCCCCTGCCCGCGCCGCGGCCGGAAGACGCGAAGGCGTTTCGAACGCCGTCGTTGCGAAACCTCTCTCAGACCGCGCCTTACGGCCACAACGGCCGGTTCAAGACGCTCGAAGACGTGGTGGCGTTTCACCTCGACGGCGGCGCGTCTGTCGGAGCGGTGCCGCTGACGGCCACCGAGCGCGCCGAGCTGGTCGCGTTCCTGCGGTCGCTGGATGGGAAGTATCCCGATCCCCCGTGGAACAACTGGCCGGACCGCTGAACGGCCGCGGCATGGCTCAGAGGGCGAAGTGGCTTTCTGTTCGCGCGGGAGAGCGAAAGGCCACCAGCGCCGCCGAGCTTCGGCCGGGGGCTTTGACGCGTTGGCAGCCCGGTGCCGCGAGCCGCGGAGAGAAAGGTACCGTTTCTGGTACCCAGGACTCCGCAGTTTGAACCGACGACGTCGTCGAAGCCGGCAACTGCGTGCCGTGGAGCGGTCGCGTCTTGGCGAGAGCACGAAGCATCGAAGCGCGTGCGCCGCGCTCAGAAAAGCCAACGCGCCTGCTTCAGGGCACGCGGCACGGCGAACAAGCTCCGCTCAAAGCGCGCGGACCGCGAGCACCATCAGCCAAACCGGCAGCACGACCTCGACGGCGTAGGTCAACGTCGCCGCCACCCGGCGAAGGCGGTGCAGCCGAAACACATAACCCGTCGCGTGGCCCACGCGCGCGAACAGGACGACCGCGCCGACCCCGGCCACATAGCCCTTCGGCGCTCCGACCAGCTCGAAGAGCGCCAACAAAATGATCAGCGGCACCAAATGCTCGAGCGCGTTCGCGTGCGTGCGAATGGCGAGGAGCAGGTCCTTGTGGCCACCGTCGCCGGACCACACCTTGTGCTTGAGCCGGAGCAGGCTCACGCGAATGCCCAAGGCCCCAATCATGAAGACGGCGATCGCCGCGACGATGGCGGAGTAAATGGGCGCGGTGCTCATTTCTTCAGCGTCAGCTCAATCACGTGGATGGAGTACGGCACCAGCGTGACGTCGTCGCCTGTCAGCGGCGAGAAGCCCGACTTCCCGCCGGTGTACTGGAACACCCGCGCGCTCTGCACCTGCCCACAGCCCTGCAAGTCGAGCGACGCCTTCATCACGGCTTGGGGGTCCAGGTTCAGCGCCACGGCGACCACCTTGTCCTTCGCGTCGTTGGTCGAGGCGAACAGCGACGTCCCGCTCGGTGATTTGGTCGGCAAGGACCGGTCCAGGAAGCGGCCGCCTTTCCCGTCGTAGTTCCGGTACGCGCGGAAGCCCCAGAACGCCGGGGAGTCCTTCGCGGGGAACTTCCAATAGAACGCCGACGTGAGGCCGTGCTGTCCGAACCGGCCGAGCGTCTCGGCCACCGCGAGGCCGCCGCTCATGTGGCCCTCCGCGCCGAAGTTCCACTCGCCGATGGAGATGCCCAGGCCCGGGTAGTTCTCGTCCACCCACTGCTGGAGCCGCGGCAGGAGCATCACGTTCTCGTTGATCCACGACTCGTCCTTGTACGCCGGGTCCCACAGCGCGCGGGTGGAGCGGATGCGCAGCGCGGCGCTCGCGGCGTCGGTGCGGCCGTCCTCCCCCAAGCCCATGCCTTTCGCCTGCGGATAGAAGTGCACGTCCAGGACGTCGAGGAGCTTCGTGCCGGTCTTCTTCTCGTGCGCGCGGAGCTGCTGGAGGTACCAGGGGATGAGCGGCACGTCGCCGTGCTTGCGCCGGTCGGGGCGCAGCGTGGTGCCGGCCTGCAGATCGACCGCGGAGTAGAAGTAATTGCTCCAGCCCCATTCCGCCGGGCCCGCGATGACGGCCTCCGGATCCGCTTTTCGCACCACGGTGCCGTACGCGATGGTGCGCTTGAGCAGCTCGTCGTACGAGAGCGGCTCGGGGTGCACGTCGCGGTGCGTGTCGTGCCAGAGCATCGGCTCGTTATCGAGGATGTACATGTGCACGCTGCGGCCGCGCTCTTTGTCCTTGGCGCGGATGCGCTTGATCCAGCGCTCGACGAACTCGGGCGGCGCCTCGATGCTCGTCCGCTTCGGCGACGGCGACTTCAAGTTCTTCCCGCGCCGGTCCTTGCCGTTGCCGGCGTCGCCGCGATCTGGGTCGACCTCTTCCTGCTGCCCGTACTCCGACACCGGGAACGACGCCGACCCCAAGTCCTTCGCCACCCAGCCGAGCATCGGCACGGTGAGCGCGGTCTTGAGGTTCGCCTTCAGGTTGTCGTTGAGGAAGAACTCGTACGTGTACTCCGGTCGGTCGGTGTAGTTGACGTTCCGGAAGAACCAGTCGGCGGCGGTGTTCCACGCGTTGCCCAGCTCCCAGTTGTAGCGGCTGGTGATGTTGCCGCCCCAGCGCCGCGCGGTGGCGCCGACCAGGTACTGGTGCCGGTCTTGGTACTCCCGCATCGGCGAGAACGCGATGCCGTAGATGAGCGGGCTGATCGGCCGGCCCGGCGCCCGGCAGTCGATGGTGAGCGCGCCTTGCGCAGGCGGCGCTTCGCCGATGCGCACGCCGGCGGGCACCGTCGATTGGCCCGGCAGCGGCGCGACGAGCGACAGCTGGTTCAGCTTGACCTCGTCCTTGCCGATCCGCCGGTGCGCCCGAACGACGATGCGGTCGTAGTACTCGTTCCTCGGGTTGAGCTCTGCCGCCGAGAGGAAGACCTCGGACCAGCCGCCGTCCAGGTCCACGCGGTGCTCGGGGCCGACCTTCAGCCGGGGAAAGGTCGACGCGCGCTCCGAGTCGAAGCGGACCTCGAGGAAGTCTCCCCACTCCTTCGGCGCGTGGAAGCGGAAGAGCAGCCCGCCGAACGCCCCTTCCAGGCCCGGCTTGGCGATGATCCACCCGCCGTAGTCGGACAGGTTCAGCGCCTGCGCGCCGTCCTTCGCCTTGCGCCGCGGCGCCCAGCCGTAGTCCTGCCAGTCGTTCTTCAAACCGTTCGAGTAGATGGCCTCCGCCACCTTCTGCTCGCTCGCCTGGCGCGTGCCGGGCAGGCGCGGGCCGGACTGCGCGAGCGTGTTGCGGCAGGCGAAGAGCACCAGAATCGAGCAGAGGCAGATGGACAGGCGGGGCATGGTCTTCATGAGCCTTTAAGAACCTCGTCGAGTCTTGAGATAGGCTGCGAAGTCGCGACCGGCTCTGCCGAGCGAGCCCGCCGCGTCGCGCACGCCGCGAAAGTACTCCATCGTGTAGACCACCGCCGAGCCGGCGAACGCCACCTTCTCGAGCCCCGCCCGGTCGGCCAAGTGGACCGCCGCCATCGCCGCCTTCGACACCGGGCGCGACAGGTTCGGCAGGAGCGCGGACGCCGCGAGCAGCGGGCCGGCGACCGGGTGGACGCGGAAGAGGAAGCGCCAGGGGCTGGTGTGCTCGAGCCCCGGGTGCTTCTCGGCGATGCGCGAGTCGTAGATGCCGTAAAGGAACGCGCGCTTGAGCCACACCTCTTGGCTGGTGTGGTCGCTGCCGTGCAGGGTCGACGCGTCTTGGCTGAAGCCAATCTCCACGCCGCTCGCCTCGAGCCTCAGGCCCAGCTCCATGTCCTCGGAGCGCTGGAGGTCCTTGTCGAAGCCGCCGACCGCCAAGTAGTCGGCGCGGCGGAGCGACACGTTGCCGGTGTAGAGGTGGTTTCCGCGCAGGCGGATCTTCCCGCTCTTCACGCCGCGCGCGAGCGCGTCGAGCCGCTGCGCGTACCAGCGCTCGAAGAACGGCATCGAGGCGATGTCCGGGTCGGGGAGGATGCGGCCGATGACGACCCGGCGGCTGCCGGGCGGGTGCATCGCCACGTGCTGCGCGAGGAAGTCCTCCTTCACCTGCATGTCGTCGTCGGTGATGACGAGCAGCTCCCCGCGGGCCGCCAAGACGCCCCGGTGCCGCGCCGCCGCCGCGCCCTGGTTGGGCTGCGCCTCGACCCGGAGCGCGTACGGCAGCGAGAGCCGCCGGAGCGGCTCGGCCACCGGCTCCTTCGAGCCGTCGTCCACCACCACCACCTCGTACTCGGAGGCCGGCAACGTCTGCCGCGCGAACTGCTCGAGCAGGCGCTGGAGCGACGGCAGCCGGTTGTACGTCGCCAGCACCACGCTGACGCGCGGCGCGCTTCCGTTGCCTTCGGCCATGGTCGTGTCAGCCCGCCGGCTGCACCGTGACGGTGCCGACGAAGCGGTCCTTGCCCACCAGCGACACGGTGCGGCGCGCGGCGTCGAGCTCGGTGTCGCCCATCGTCACGCACAAGAGCGCGGCGTCCGCCGCGAGCGCGACGGGGATGCCGGCCTGGTTCGAGAGCACCGAGTCGAGCGCGACGATGACCAGCCCGCCGCTCGCGGCGTGCGAGGTCATCTCGATGATCAGCCGCGAGGTGTCGTTCAGGTTCATCCCTTCGGCGGAGCTTCACTGGGCTGTTGCGGTGCAGCCCGCCGATCTCCGCGAGCGAGCGGGCGATGAACAGCGCCGAGCCGCCGGGCTGGGCGGGCAGCACCACCAGCGACGACCACTCGCGCTTCAAGCACGAGAACCACAGCTGCTGAAGCTCGGCCGAGGGCAGGCTGGTGGCCGCGCTGCGCTCGGTCGCGTCGGACTCCGTCACCTTCTTGGCGGAAGCGCGTGCCATCTAGGGGGGCTCTCCTTCTCGCGCGGTGCGGACCCACTCACCTTTCTTGTGCTCCGACCGCTTGAGGAGCAGGGTGAGCTTCCAGGTCAGGTAGATGGGCGCATAGGCTAGATCAAGTAGCCCGCGGGCGCCGACTTTCGACAGCTGCCAGCCGCGCAGGACGTAGGCGGTGAGAAAGAACCCGGCGAGCAGCCAGGGGACCAGCGGCGCGGCGCTCCCCGTCCAGAAGCACGCGCCCGCCGCGGCCAAAGTCCCCAGCATCGCGGCCAGCCCCAGCCAGCTCAAGGGCGGCACCAGCACGTCCATCGCCAGGTCGAACAAGAGCGCGCTCCGCTGCGCCAGGGCCTGGCGGAGCAAGGGGGCGCCGTGCTGGCGCGCGAGCGCGACGCGCCCGCCCTCCCAACGCCGGCGCTGCGAGCGCGACGCCTTCTCGCCCGAGACCATCTCGCCCTTCACGTCCGCCTCGTTACAGAAGTGCACGCGGATGCCGCGCTGGCCCAGGCGAATGCCGTACTCGACGTCTTCGACGATGGAGAACGCCTCGTGCGGGACCTCGCGCAAGAGCGAGGTGGTGAAGCACATGCCGTTGCCGCGCAGGCCGCACGAGACGCCCCAGTTCTCGCGGCCCAGCGAGCGCAGGCGGTGGAAGAGCGCCAGCGCGATGGTCATCAGGCGCGTGCGCCACGAGGCGGTGGGGTTGAGCACGCCGTAGTGCGCCTGACAGGCGCGCGCGCCGGCCTCGAGCCGAGCGGAGAACGCGCGCAACAGGTTGGGGCTCACCTGGGTGTCGGCGTCGATGACGACGAACGCGTCGGCGAAGCCTTCCTGGAGCGCGCGCTCGAACGCGTGCTGGAGCGCGTAGCCCTTGCCGCGCAGCTCGGCGTGGTGTCGGACCCAGACCAGCGCCCCGGCCTCCTGCGCGCGCGCGGCGGTCTCGTCCGAGCAGTTGTCGGCGATGACCACGGCGCGGAAGAGCTCGGGCGGGTAGTCGAGCGCGAGCAGGCCGCGCACCGTGTCGGCGATGCCGGCCTCCTCGTTGTGCGAGGGCACGATGATGTCGAAGCGCCGCTTGGGCGGCACGGGAAGTGGCGGGGGCCGCACCTTCGAGCGGAGCGTCAGGAAGAAGAGGTACCCGGTGGCTGCGAGGACGGGCGCGGCGATGAGCCAGGCGGCCAGGGTGAGCAGCATTCAGCGCCCCAGCGTAGGGCCTTCGCGCGAGGCCCCTCAAGGGAGGCGGCCGAGGTGGTCATGCGCTTACATTCGAGCGCCCGAGGTGCTCCTCCATCCACCGCGCGCCGAAGCGCACCAGGTCGGCCGCGTCGAGCAGCTCGGCCCGGGCGAGGCCCACCTGGCCCTGCCGGTGCCGGCCGAGCGCGAGGAACGCCTCGAGAATCAGCGCGAAGTAGTCCTCGCCGTCCCAGTCCGCGATGCCCTCGGCGTCGTCCAGGTTGTCGATCCACACGTGCTGCGGCCCGCTCGGCCCCGGGAGGACGTAGTCCCACCGCGTGCGCCGCTTGTTCGGCACCCGCGCCAGGTGCTCGGCGTAGTGCAGCGCGGTGACGGTGTCGGGGTTGGCGCCCAGCCGCAGCACGCGGCCGCCCCAGTCGCAGAGCTTCTCGAGCGGCGAGCCCGGTCCGTAGTAGTCGTTCCACGGCTGGTCCTTCACGAGCGCTTCGGCCCTCGCGCCGCGCGCGCCGAAGCGGCCGCTCGGGTTGTGCGAGACCACCGTCCCGGGCCGCTGCCGGAACGCTTCGGCCAGGTAGCCGACCTCGTGGAACGCCGGCGCGTTCAGGTAGTCGAAGGGCGGCGTGCCTTCGAGCAGCGCCGCGCGCTCGGCGACCGGCCGCAGGTTCACCCCGTCGTGCGGGTACTCGGTGCCGAGCACCATCAAGAGCGTGCCGTCCTTGCCCACCGCCGCGTCGAGCGCGTCGAGCAGCTGCTCGGCGCCGTGCTCGACGCCCTGGCTGCGCGCGAGCCCGAGCCGTCGCAGCGAGCCGTGCACCATGAGCAGGTCGCCGGGGCGCACGCCGAGCGCCTCGAGCTGCGAGCGCAGCGCTAGACCGCCCACGGCATCGGCTCCATCGGGTCGAAGGTGGTCTCCAGCTCGTGCGGCCGACCGGGCTTGGCTTCCTGAATCGCCAGCACCAGCTCGTTGACGTGCAGGCAGTAGCGCGCCGAGAGACGGCAAGGGCGCTTTTGCGCCAACGCGTCGGACATCTCGGCGACGCCGCGCAGGAAGTCCATGGGGTTGCTGCCCTTCGCCTTGTGCTCGAACGTGACCTTGCGCACGTGCGGGTAGCGCTTGGGGCCCAAGCCCAGCACGCGGGCCGCCAAGGGGTACTTCTCCGCGCGAAGGCGCAGCGGCGTGCGCTTGGCGAGGAGGACCGGGGCGCCGTAGTTCCAGCAGTCGTCGATGGAGAGCACGCCGCCGTCGCCGATGATGCGCAGGCTCCGGTCGTGCGGCGCGTAGATGCTGCAGGTCAGCCGCGCGGTGACGCCGGAGCGGAACTCGATGAGGCTCACCGTGAAGTCGGGCGTGTGCACGTCGAGCGGAACGTCGGTGCCCTTGTCGGGCACCAGGCTCGAAGCGTAGGAGGTGACGCGCCGCGCGGGGCCGAAGAACGCCGTCAGCCAGGTGACGTAGTAGCCCGCGTGCTCGAGCGTGCAGCCCACCTCGAACTCGTCTTTCCAGGGCCACGGCGCGCCCGAGTCGCTGCGCCAGCTGCGGTAATTGGTCAGGTGAATCGGCCCGTCGTCGAGCTCGGCGTAGACCAGCCGCGCCTGACCGATCTCGTTCTTGCGCAGGGCCTTCCACAGCGTCTGCGCCGACTCGCCCAGCACGCTGCACGGCGCGGACGCGATGAGCAGGCCTTTCTTTTCGGCCAGCGCGACCAGCTCCTTGGCCTGCGCGATGTCGGTGGAGATCGGCTTCTCCGAGTAGACGTGCTTGCCCGCCTCGAGGCAGGCCCTCGAGACCTCGTAGTGGCTGCGCGGGTTGGTGAGGTTCACCACCAGCTGCACGCGCGTGTCTTCGAGCAGCTCGGGGAGCGAGCGGTACGTGCGCAGCCGATGGAAGCGCCCGAAGGCCTCGGCGCGCTCGGCGCTCCGGTCGTAGACGCCGGTGAGCTCGAGCGAGGGGTGGTTCTTCAGGCTCAGGACGTAGAAGTCGGCGACGTAGCCACAGCCAACGAAGGCGATTCGCATGGGAGGTTCAGTCTCTAACGAAGGGCGTCGACCAGCTCGAGCACGTCGATGGTCTCGTCGAGCGGCATGGTGGGGCTCTCAAGCTTTCCTTCCGCCAGGCAGCGCATCACCTCGGCGGCCTCCAGGTTGTAGCCGTTGCCCGCCGCTCGGCGGGTGACCGTTTCCTCTTGCAGCAGCTGGAGGCCCCACTTGAGTCGCTGGGCCACCGGGTGCTTCTTGAGCGCGCCGAGCTTGGAGCGCGTGGCCGGGCGCATCGGCGGGACTTTGCCCGTGCGCCGGAGCGTCGCGCGCTCGGGAAAGTAGAGCGGCGCGTCGACGCGCAGGCTGGCTTCGGTGCCATGAATCTCCACCTGGTTCGAGAGGGCCGAGGTGAGGCTGGCCCCGACGAAGACCTGCCGGCCGTCGGCGTAGGAGAGAATCGCCGAGACCTCTTCGTCCACGCCGCTGGGGCCCGGCGAGAGCTTGCCGGTGATGCCCGCCGGCTTGCCGAAGAGCCACCGCGCGAGCGAGAGCGGGTAGACGCCCAGGTCGAGCAGCGCGCCGCCGCCTTGCTGCGGGTCGAAGAGCCGCTGACCCGGCTCGCGCGCGTAGGGGAAGCCCAGCTCGAGGCGCGCGCGGCGCACCTGGCCCAGCGCGCCGCGGTCGAGCCGCGCGCGCACCTCGGACCAGATGGGCGCGAAGCGGGTCCACATCGCCTCCATGCAGAAGAGCTGTTTGCGCCGCGCCAGCGCGACCACTTCACGCGCGGCCGAGGCGTCGAGGGCGAACGGCTTCTCGCAGAGCACCGGCTTGCCGGCCTCGAGCGCGAGCAGGCAGCTGGCGCGGTGGTCGGTGCTCGGCGTGGCGACGTAGACGACGTCGACGTCGGAGGACGCCACCAGGGCCTGGTAGCTCGAGAACGCGCGGCCCGCGCCGTAGTCGCGCACGAAGCGCTCGGCGTTGCCCGCAGTGCGCGAGGCGACGCCGCGCAGCTCGGCGCCTGGGACGAAACGGAGGCCCTCCGCGAAGTGAGAGGCGATGGCGCCGGTGCCGAGGATTCCCCAACGGGTGATGGGCATCGCGCGCGAAGCTAACATGACGTGCCATGTCGAAGCGGCCCGGTGCGCCGACGGCGCGGGGTGTCACGGTGCGAGAGGCGCTTCACCGCGCGTTGAAGCGCGAAGCGCGCTCAGCGAAGGAGCTCTCGAGCGAGGTCGGTGTCGCGGAGAAGGAGGTCGCGATGCACCTCGAGCACTTGCAGAAGAGCCTGCGGCGACACGGTGAGCAGCTCGAGGTCACGCCGGCCGAGTGCATCGCGTGCGGGTTCGCGTTCACCGCACGAACGCGGCTCACCAAACCCGGCCGCTGTCCTGAGTGCAGCTCCGAGCGCGTCGCGCCGCCGCTCTTTCGGGTGGTGACGAGGTCGGGCGGCGCCGCCGAGACCAAGCGCTGAATCAAATGCCAATTCGGGGCGGACTTTGAAGCGTCTGACGTGTCCTGCCACGCCGGTTGCTTCAAAGTCGCCGTTTTCGAGCACAGCGTGCCGCGCGGCGGTCGCGTCTTGGCGGATGCTCGAAGCATCTGGGCACGGCCAGCCGTCGACCGACCCGGATGCCTGCCCTCCGGGCCCGCTACGCTACGACGACACCGCCCGCGCCGACGCTCTCGGCACCGGCGCCACGGCTGGAGCGCGGACCGGATCTCTCCACGCGCCCACCTGAATCGCCAGCTTCCCCGCGAGCGCGATCGCCGGCGCGAGGATGAACACCGGCGTGTAGCTGACCACGCCCATGTCGCCGAACGCCTGATTCAAGTACGCGATGACGGCGGCGATGGTGACGAGCATCGCCGTGCGGTCGAGCGGCCGGTGGGCGCGGTGGTACGCGCGCGCGGCGAAGAACACCACCGCCGCCAAGTACAGCCACAGGCACGTGAAGCCGACGTACCCGCCCACGCTCCACAGCCACAGCACGCTGTTGTGCGGCAGGTAGCGGAAGTTCGGCATGAAGCTCGAGATGTCCGCCAGCGTGAGCACCTCGAAGTACTCGTGGCCGAAGCCCGAGCCCAAGATGGGATTTCTCTGCCAGGTGAAGACCAGGTTGAAGTTCTCCTGATCACGGAACTCGGTCGACGTGTCCTGCACGGTGCCGGTGTCGCTCGTGACGATGGAGCGAATCGCCCGCACCGGCTTGAACGCGCCCGCGGTCGAGCCCCACCCCACGGCCACGTACGCGAGGATCACCGGCAGCCCCAGAATCACCGCGCGCGTGAGGAGCCGCTTGGCGCGGTTCCACGGGCTGATCAGAAAAATCATCAGCAGGCAGGCGATCAGCGTGACGTACGCGAGCCGCCGGTCGTTGAGCACCAGCCCGACGAACAGAATCGGCACCACGATGCCCAGGCGAAGCGTGGTCGGCCACGAAGGCTTCTCCCACCAGAGGGCCACCATGATCACCACCGCCACCACGAACAGCACCGTGTCGGTGTGCGTGGTGACGTAGGGCGGCATCAACCCCTGGCGCTTGGCGATGACGAAGTAGAAGAACGCGCCCCAGAAGACCTTCCACACCGCGGCGCCCACCACGACGCGGCCGAAGCGGCGCGCGTCCTCGATGCCGACCAGCGCGTGCGAGAACAGGTAGGCGATCATCGGCACCGAGAGCAGCACGCGGAACTGCCAGAAGCTCTCCTTGACGTTCCCCCCGCGGACGATGCCCCACGCCTCCATCCCCAGGAGCGTGACGAAGCTGAGCAGGAGCAGCGCGCGCAAGGGCTTGGGCGTGGGCACCGCGGGCGGGTCGATGCGGCTCTTCGTGGCGCGCCGGTACGCCACGATGCCGAGCAGAAAGAGGAGCAGCGCCTCGAGCGCCGAGAACCGCAAAGGGCCGATGCCGAGCGAGCTGCTCAGGTTGCTGTAGAGCAGCTTGCCGAGCGGGTGCAGCGGCGAGCGCCACATGCCGGCGTGCGGAATCTCGCCCGGGTTGTCGAGGAAGAGCGCGAGGAACGTCAACACGAAGAGCGTGGTGCGCAGCGGCGCGCGCCAGATGAGGTAGAGGCCGAGGAGCCCCAGCACCGGCCCCACCGCCACGAGGGGGTTGCCGCCGCCGACCACCAGCCCGGCCAGCACGAGCACGACCCCGCCGCCGATGAGCCAGGGCGCCGGCGCGCCGGACCGCGGCGGGCCGCTCACTGCCGTTTCACCTCGGCGAGGACCGGCAGCCCGAGCGAGCGCTCTATCTGCCAGGGCTCCACGATGCGCCCGCTCACGAAGTCGCGCGCGGCGCCGGCCAAGAGCGCGAGCATCAGCGCGCCGAGCAGCCCGCCGAGCACGATGAGCGCCACGTTCGGCTTCGAGGGCTTCTTCGGCACCTGCGCCGGGGTGAGCGGCATGTAGCGGTACTTGAACGCCGCGCGCGCGGCGTCGAGCTCGTAGCGCGCCTTCTCGATGCGGTCGATGAGCTCGCTGTACCGCTCGTGCGAGCGCGCCATCTCGCGCCGCGCCTCCTCGAGCGACGGGTCCTCCCCCAGCGCCGGCTCTGGCTCGTTGAACTCGCCCCGCATCGACAGGCGCGGCGCGCTCGGGGTGCCCCGCGCTTCGATGGTCGCCGCCGCGTCCTTGCCGCCCTTGCGCTGGTACTCCTCGAGCAGCGAGGCCTCGTCGTTCCTGAGCGAGATGACCTGCGGCGAGGGGCGCTGCAGCGCGGCGATGCGCTGCTCGGTGTTGACGATGACCGGGTGCGCTTCGGAGTAGGTGAGCTTCTGCTCCTCGAGCTGGCGCTTCAAGTCGCTCAGCTGCCGCTGGCGGTGGTCCTCCAGGTCGGTGATGGCGCGCTGCTTGGCGGCGATCATCGAGCGCAGCTGCGCGAGCTCCTGCTCCTTCTGAATCGACTGGGTCGACCGCGCCGGCGCGGCGATGGCGGTGGGCGCCGGGCCTTTGACGCCGCGCCGCTTGTTCTCTTGCAGCTGGTCGAGCTGCTGCACCTGCGCGTTGAGCGTTTCGCGCGCGTTGGAGGCGTGAATCTCGAGGATGGAGATCGCCTCGGCGATCGCCGAGACCTCGGAGACGTGCTGCGACTCGAAGAAGTTCTGCTGCGCGGCCTCGACGAGCTGGTACGCGAGCTGCGGGTCGGGCCAGTCGATGCCGATGGTGATGATGCGCCGGTCGACGTCGACCTGGATGCGCCGCTCGAGGAAGCCCACCATCGCGTCGATCTTGTCCTCGTCGCTCATCTCGCCGCGCAGCACGCGGAAGACGGCGTCCTTGGCCTTGAGGATCGGCGCGCGCGTCTCGGCCCAGCGGTCGATGAGGTTGGTCTGCTTGATCAGCGCCACCACGTTGTCGCGGCGCAGGATGAGCTCGCGCGCCTCCTGGTTCGGCGAGCCGTCGTCGAACGAGATGCGGTTCGGGTTGCCCAGGCTGTTGATCAGCACGTCGTTGGTGGCGCGGAACTTCGCCTCGACGTGGTAGGTGCGCGGCAGGAGCGCCGCGGCGAGGATCGCGAGCGCGAGCACCGCGCCGAACACCCCGAGCGCCAGCAGCCGGTTGCGCCGCAGGCCGTGCAGCAAGAACAGCGCGTAGTCCTTGAGCAGCTGGTAATCGAACAGATCTGCCGACTCACCTTCACCTTCCGGCGGTCGCTCGTATTGGCTCTCGGCCATGGCTCTCTTTCAAGACCTCTTCGCGGCGGCGCGCGCGAGCACGTCGCGAATCTGCTGGGTGAACTGAGCGCGGGTGAACGGCTTGATCAGGTACGCGTTGACCCCGACCTCTTCGGCGATGGCGCGGTCCTCCGGCAGCGTGCGCGCGCTCATCATCACCACCGGGACGTTCTGGAGGGCCGGCGTCTTGCGCATGAACTCGCAGACGTCGTAGCCCGACGACTCGGGCAGCATCAGGTCGAGGCACACCAAGTCGGGCTGCAGCTCGTTGAGCCGCTTCATCGCCGTCCGGCCGTCGGGCGCCTCCAGGACGTCGAAGCCCATCAGGCTCAGGTAGTTGAGGACCAGCTTGCGCAGCGCTGGATCGTCTTCGACCAGGAGCGCCGTTTGCTTCTTGTTGCCCAATCGCCGATGCCCCTTTCGAACCTTCAGCCTAACAGCCGCGGGTAGAGGAACCGCAGCGCCGCCATGTAGAAGACGTTGTAGGCCGCAACCCAGAACAACGCACGTTTGAGGCCGCGCTTGCCGTTGCGGTCCCGCGCCGCCCAGATGGGCAGCGTCACCAGCGAGATCAGCACCGAGAGCAGGAGCAGCTTTTCCATGTCGGGTGTGGCGCCGCGCGGCCGGAACGCGAGCCGAAAGCCTAGCCGGTGGTCCGGCGGCGGGGAAATGCGGCGCGATGTCGCATGGGGTGCCACCCACCCCGCGCCCCAGCGGACGACGGCTCGGGACTACGGCTCGCCCGGCTCGCGGCGGAACCCGGTCTGCCGGTCCCACGCGCCGCTGCCCACCAGCTTCCTCCACCGCTCGCGGTACGTGAACGCGGTGTGCAGCTGCCACTGAAAGCCGAGCGGCTCTCCGGGGCGCTTGCCCCACCCGCTCAAGTACCCGACCTCGAGCTGCATCTGCGGCGTCAGGTTGTACCTCGCCACGCTCTCGAGCAGCGCCGTCCACCCGGAGCCTTCGGGCGAGCCGCCCAAGCCCCAACCGAGCCCGCCGCGGGTGTCGACGGTCAGGTACCCCTGGCGGTAGAGCAGCTGCCCACCCGCGCCGGCGCGCTGGTAGATGTTCGCGGCGAACCGGTCGAGGAACGGCTCGAGCTGCGCCGAGCCGCGGAACTCGAAGCGCTGGCTTCGAAAGCTGCGCTGGTGGTTGTAGGCCGCCTCCAGCGCCGGGTAGAGCCGGTATGGCGCGGCCGCCCGCGGCGACGGCTGCAGCCGCACCGCCGCGACGCCCGCGCCCAGCTCAGTCGATTGGTGGCGTGACCAGGTGTGCCGCCACCGCTCGGTGCCTTGCAGCAAGGTGGCGCGCCGGTCGACCATCGCGGTGGGCTGGCCCGTCAGGAAGCCGGAGTACGACCCTTCGAGCAACGTGCCGATGGCGTCGTGCCGCCCGATGCCGCTGTAGAGCGACGCGTTCGCGCGCAGCCCGGTCTGCAGCGGCACCAGCACGCGCGAGAGCGGGTCGTTGCCGCCGCCGATGAGGTAGCCCGCGCCGATGGCGAGCTGGTGCCGCGTGCCCAAGGTGGTGGAGTAGCCGGCCTGGGTGAGCGAGTAGAGCAGCCGCACGGTGACGATCTCCGGCAGCGGCTCGATGAGCACCACCAGCGGGTCGAGCTGCGCGGCGAGCGTCGAGAAGTCGGCCACGCCGTACGAGAAGTACTCGCTGACGAAGAGCCGATGGTCCGCTTCCGCGTAGCCCCAAAGCCCGTACGCCTGGTGGAGCAGCTCCGGCTCCAGCCTCAGGTACGGCTCGAGAAACAGGATGCGCGGGCCGTAGCGCGCCTCGAAGTGGCCGTGCCGCCCGGTCAGCCCCAGGCCGACCTCGGGCTGCAGCTCCACGTCGGCCGAGGCGATGCCCGACCCGTAGGTGTCTCGGTGCGCCCGGCCGCGTCGACCGTCACGTTCAGCTGGCCGGTGGCGACGGCCAGCGCGAGCGCGCAAGGGGCGAGCAACGGTTACTCGACGACGAGGACGTCGTTGTGCTGCAGCGTGAAGGTGCCCGCCTTGCCAATGGCGCGCGACGCGCCGTCGTAGGTGAAGCGGATGCGCGTCGGCTTGCCGCTCGGGTCCACGCCGCGCACCACGAACACGTAGTCCTTGCGCGCGTACTCGGTGAAGCCGCCGGCGGCCGCGAGCGCGTGCATCACGCCGGCGCCGGGCTCCAGGTTGTAGACGCCCGGCCGCGTCACCTCGCCCATCACCGAGACCGCGACCTGCCGCACCTCCTCGACCGAGACGGTGACCACCGGGTTGTTCAGGTAGTCCTTGAGCCGCGCCTGGAACTGCGCCGCCAGCACCGCGGGGGTGAAGCCCGCCACCACCACGTCGTTTAGGAACGGCAGGCTCACCTTGCCGTCGCTGCGCACGCGGACCCGCGCCGACATCTGCTCTTGCTGGAACACGCGCACGTTGAGCACGTCGCCCGGCACGATGACGTAGTCCTTCGAGGCCTGGGTCGGGTCTTTGTAGTCGTCGACCCAGATGTAATTGCCCGGGTCCTTGGGGCAGCCGGTGAGCCCGGCGATGCACAACAGGGGGCACAACACTGTGGCGAGGTGCCGAAGCGCGTTCATCGCAGTCCTCGTCGCCGCGGGGGTTCAGGCGTGCGCCGACTTCATCGATCGATGCACAGAAGTCTGGCAGAAACAACTTTGCGCCTGAAGGCACGCGCACTTGCGCGATGTAACCTTTTGAGCGCGTTTTTCGTTGAGCCTGGCTGGCGTTGTAGGGTCTTTCCAAGAAGAAGCTGCGCGAACCGAAGGGGCGAGACATGAGCGAAGTCCGACGAAGCGGCAGGCGGAACCCACCCCCACCCGCACGGCGTCGCCCCGCGCCCCGCCCGCCGCCGCCCGCGCCGCGCGCCACCGCGTCCCGAGGCGCCTCTCCGGATGGAATGGACCGCGCCCGCGGCGCCCAGCAACCGCCGCCGGCCATCGTTCGGCGCGCCCAGGCCGACGCCGAGGCCCTGGCCCAGAAGACCGACCTGAAGCCCCAGGACTTCGCCCGCCACGTGGTCGAGGCGTTCGAGGCGCACAAGAGCGACGTCGGCTACCAGCGCGTCTTCGCCTCGGTGCTGGTGCGCACCGATGCGGGCCAGCAGCGCGCCTTCGACCTGGCGCAGCAGCTCGTCGTCCCGCAAGACAACGCCCAGCGCGCCCAGACCGCCCAGGCGCTCGGCCACTTGATGAACAACGGCGACGGAGAGGTACAGACCTTCCTCTTCCAGACGGTGGGCGGCACGCTCGCGCAGCAGCCGGTGGCGCGCCTTCAGATGGCCCTGGGCTTCCTGAAGGACAACGGCGCCAGCCCCGAGATGGTCGACGGGCTCGCGAACGCGCTGCAGATTCCGCAGCGCCAGCAGGCGGCCGAGCAGATTGCCGAGAACGCCACGCGCGTGCTCTCGCGCTTCGGGGTCGACCCGAACAAGCTCGCCGAGCTCAAGCCCGAGCAGGCCGGCCCGGCGATGCACGCGCTCGCCTCCTACCTGCGCGACAACCCCACGCAGCGCGTCGAGCTGCAGGGCAACCCGATGATCCACGCGCTGGTGGAGCGCGCGGTGGCGCTCTCGACCGAGCCGGGCGAGCACCAGCGGCACCTGGTGGGCGGGCTCGCGCGCGTGTTCGACCACGGCGACGGCGACTTCCGCGCCCAGCTGTCGCGCCGCATCGCCGCGCGCTTGGTGGACCAGAACGACGACCGGCCGTTCGAGGCCGGCGGCTTCGGCGCCCAGCTCGAGTCGGTGATTCGGGAGAACGGACGCGGCGCGCGCCTGGTGGTGCAGCTGGAGGCCGACCTGCGCAAGGGGTTCGACGGCGTCGAGCCGCACGGCGACCGCGCCCGGCAGGCGGCGGAGCTCTACCAGCGGGCGATGACCGACCTGATGGCCCGCGCGGAAGGGGAGAAGCCGCCGCTCGAGGGCGAGCGCGTGCTCGAGCCGCTCGACGCGCTCCGCAACGCCCTGCCCGCAGCGATGATGGCCGCGAGCCTGTTCGACTCCGAGCACGCCGAGTTCTCGCGCACGGCGATCGGCGTCTTGACCGGGCTGCCCACGCTGCTCGAGGGGAAGAAGGGCAACATCCTCTTGCGCCGAGAGCTGGTGACGGGCCGCGAGTCGCCGTTGGTCGCGATGCTCACCCAGCCGGCCGAGTTCAACCTGCCCGAGTGGGACAAGGGGCAGAAGGCGCAGATCCGCGCGCAGGTGAACGCGGTGTTGAAAGAGGCGGAGGCGCGCAACAAGGACCCGGAGCTGCCCGCGCTTCGCCGCGGGGCGCGGTTGGTGCTGGGCACCCGCGGCTGATGGGCCGTCCGGTTAGCTCGCGCCCCGGCCGGTCAGCACCACCGGAACCGTCTTGAGGATCAGGTTCAGGTCGCCCGAGAAGCTCCAGTGGTCGATGTACTGCATGTCCAAGTACATCCACTCCTCGAAGCTGATCTGGTTGCGGCCCGAGACCTGCCAGATGCAGGTCAGCCCGGGGCGCACCGACAGGCGGCGGCGCTGCCACGCCTCGTACTTGGCCACCTCGCTGGGAATCGGCGGGCGCGGACCGACGATGCTCATGTCGCCGCGCAGCACGTTGATCAGCTGAGGCAGCTCGTCGATGGAGTACTTGCGGATGAAGCGGCCGATCCGCGTGATGCGCGGGTCGTTCTTCATCTTGAAGACCGGACCGGACTGCTCGTTCTCCTTCTCGAGCTTGGCGCGCAGCTCTTCGGCGTTCACCACCATCGAGCGGAACTTGAGCATGTGGAACGGCTTGCCGTGCAGCCCGACGCGCACCTGCTTGAAGAAGACCGGGCCGCGCGAGGTGAGCTTGATGATGGCCGTCACCACCGCGAAGAGCGGCAAGAGCATCCACAGCGCGAGCGCCGAGCAGACGATGTCGAAGAGCCGCTTGAGCGCCATCTGGTGCGGCTTCGAGTCGACCGACTGGTAGTGCAGGTAGCCGTCGGCGATCGCCTTGCCGTCCACCGGGCGCGCGCGGTCGAGCCGGAAGCTGTAGGCCGGCAGCGCGAACGGGACGCCGAACTTCTCGCAGACCTTGATCACGGCCTGCATCTCCGCGGCGTGCTTGAGCGCGTTGCCCGAGAGGTAGACCTCGTTCACCGGGATGGTGCGCAGGATGCTCTCGATCTCGCTCGAGGTGCCCAAGAAGCGCGAGCCCAGGCTGTCGGGGCGGCTCTCGTCGGAGAAGCGCAGGTAGCCGAGCACGTGCCGGCGGCCGCGGCGGCGCAGGTCCTCACCGGTCAGCCGGCCCATCGGACCGGTGCCCACGATGAGCACCTCGTCGAGCGGCCCTTCACGGTTGGAGACCGCGCGGAAGACGAAGAGCCGGACGCCCAGGACGATGGGCCAGAAGACGACCAGGAAGTGCTGGACGGTCGGCAGCGCCGGGTCCTCGGGCGCGGCCACGTTCACCAGCGCGAGGATGGTGGTGACCGCCATCACCAGAATCGACACCAGCGCCGCGTCGTCGGTGGTGTCGCGCTCGGAAGCCCACGGGTCGTAGTGGCGCAGCGCCGCGCTCGTCACCAGCCACACCGCGCACGCCGCCATCCCGAACCACACCAGCTCGTGCGACGACGACTCGGTGGGCCGGCCCGAGAGCCACGTCGCGAACAATATCGAGAGCAGCAGAATCGCCAGGTCGGCGATCAGGTTGACCTTCGCGGTGAATCCCGGGGCGAGCTTTCCAAGCAGCGAAGACATCGGTTTTCCTCAAGAGGCGAAGAGGACGCGGTGCGCCGTTCGCCATGTACGTCTTTATCCGTTTTTTCGCTTCACCTGTTGTGCCAATTGCGTAATCGACCGCTGGCGGTGAAATGCTTGAGCAAGAACCGATCCGGTTGGGTGCCAATGTCGGATATGAGTTATTTCAGCCACTTGGGTAAGATATCTGCCACGTCAAGGGTGCGCTTGGATGCTCCACTGGAGTGGGTCGATCTGCCCCATCTGCCAAGCCCTCGGCAACTCGAAAGAGCGGGGGCCGACGCGACCGCGTGACAGTCCGATTAGTGTTGGCGCCATGCGCACTTTGGCGGGCCCGATGGGCCGAGCGATTCCATCTCTTCTTTTGCTGCTCAAACCCCTCATCGCCTTCGCGTCGAACGAGGCTCCGGTGACCGCGGAAGAGCTTCGTCAGGTGGCGTCGAAGCGAATCTTCTTCGCGCACCAGTCGGTGGGCGGCAACGTGCTCGACGGTGTGCGCGCTCTCGCCGACGAGCAGGGTGTGCCGGTGCCGATTCGCGAATGGAAGGCGGGCGAAGCGGGCGCCGGCCTTCTCCACGCGATGGTGGGGCAGAACGAGGCGCCGCTCAGCAAGGTGAGCCACTTCGAGAAGCTGCTCGACGAAGGCGCGGCCCAGGCCGACGTCGCCTTCTACAAGTTCTGCTACGTGGACTTCACGAAGGACACCGACGTCGACGCGCTGTTCGTCCAGTACCAGCGCTCGGTCGAGGCGCTCCAAGCCAAGCACCCGGGCGTGAAGCTCGTGCACGTGACGACGCCGCTCACCACGGTGCAGCGGGGCGTGAAGGGGTGGATCAAGGAGAAGCTCGGTAAGGGCGCGTGGGGCGCAAACGAGAACATCAAGCGCCACCAGTTCAACGAGCGGCTCCGGCAGACCTACGGCGGCAAGGCGCCGGTGTTCGACCTCGCGCAGATCGAGTCGGAGCTCGGCGGCGGGCAGGTGTCGACCTTCACGCGCGGCGGGCAGCGCTACCCGAGCATGAACCCCGCGTTCACCGACGACGGCGGCCACTTGAACGCGCAGGGGCGCAAGGTGGTGGCGGCGCGGCTGGTTCGCTTCCTGGCGGCGCTGCCTTGATGCTGACGCGCGCGGCGTGGTCGGCGGGCGTCTTGCTGGCGAAGCAGGCGGCGGCGCGGGCGCGCGTCGAGCTCTTGTTGTGGCGTTGCGCGTCGGTCGGTGAGGACGTCCAAGTGCTCGGCCAGGTCTGGGTGCACGGCGAAGGGCGGGTCCGGGTGGGGAACGGCGTGGTGCTCGATGGACGCGGGGCGCCGATCGAGCTGCACGCCGAGCCCGGCGCGGAGCTGGTGATCGGCGACGGCGTGCACATCGAGCCGGGGGCGTCGCTCGAGGCGCAAAAGCGCGTCGAGGTCGGCGCGCACGCGTGCATCGGTCGGTTCGCCAAGGTCATCGACAACCACTTTCACCCGCTCTCGGGCGACCGCATGAAGCGGCCCGCATCGACCGCGGTCGTCATCGAAGAGGAAGTGGCGCTCGGCGAGCGCGCCATCGTGTTGCCCGGCGCGCACCTGCAGCGCGGCGCGGTCATTGGCCCGGGCGCGGTGGTGAGCCGGCGCGTGCCGGCCGGGGCGCGTTTCCCGGGAAGTCCAGGAAAAGTGATGCCCCCGCGTGCGACGCGGTAGAGTGGCTGCGCCATGGCCGAGAAGCGCCAATACCGACGGTTCAAGCGCCGGCTCCTGGTGAAGTACGGCGTCAACGACCTGTCGATGTCGGGCTTCACCGGAGACGTGTCGACCGGCGGGCTGTTCGTCGCGGCGGCGCGGCCCTTGCCGCTCGACACGCGGCTGCACGTGCAGCTCTTTCTCGACCCGACCCGCTTTCTGTTCTTCGAAGGCGAGGTGCGGCGGCAGAAGGTCACGCCGCGCGAGCTGAGCGGCCTGGAGCCGACCGGGTTCGGCATCCGCTTTCTGCATCCGCGCGAGGTGGTGCTGCAGGCGCTCGGCCGGACGGATCACCTCGAGGTGCACTACGCGACGGTCAGCGCGCTGCGCGAGGCGTACCAGCGCGAGCTCAAGCACGGCGCGCTCTTCGTACCCGCGAGCAAAGGGCTGCCGCGCAACACCGAGGTGAACGTCGGGCTGTGCCTCGACTTCGTGAACAAGGACTTCGAGCTGCAGGCGACGGTGGTGCACGTCGCGGAAGAGGGCCCCAACCGCGGCGTCGGCGTCGTCTTCAAAGACCGCGGCGCGCTCGAGGCCGCGCTCAAGCCTTTCCTCAAACCTTAGTTTGGGGAACAGCGTCCCTGACAACGCTTGAGCTCAAGGCACGAGCAGCCCGAAGCGCGTAGCGCCCTTTCCTGCACTTGGGCGGTGTGAGTCGGGTCAGCCTCCCATGGGACTCTTCGACAAGCTGTTCGGCAAGACGCCGCCCACCGATGCAGTGAAGACCAGCGTCGAGCACCACGCTGACGGCTCGCAGACGGTCTGGACGCAGTTCACGCTCAAAGGTGCCCCCCGCCCAGTGCAAACCGACGTGGTCACCGCGCTCGATGACGCGCTGACGAAACTCGGCCGCGGCGCCCAGGTGATGCACGCGTCCGACCCGTCGCGCCTCCTGAGCTTCGAGCACGGCGGCCCGCCGATCTGGAGCGTCGGGTTCGTCGACGTGCCTGGACCTACTCCGTACACGCTGATGCTGACCTACGGCTTCAGCCACGTGCTTTCGCCAGAGCACTTTCGCGAAGGCGTGCGGCACGAGTACTCGTTCGCGGTGCCGCAGGGCACGCCCACGGACCCCTGGGCCGACGCATTCTTACGCCACCAGTGCCGCTACATTCTCTCGCAGGGCGCCGACATCAAGCCCGACGATTGCGTGCCGCTGCGCGGCTGGCCCATCACCCGCATTCCATTTCAGCCTCAGCATCACGCGATGATGCCCGACAGCACGATGGTCGGAGTGCTGTGCACGCCTGACCCCGTGTTCCCCCGGGTGGAAACGCCGCACGGCACCATCGAGGTGCGCCGGTTGGTCTGCATCGACGAGCGCGAGCTCGACCGCGTCGAGACGTGGAGTGCGAAAGGCTTTCTTGAAGAGCTGCGCGCCGTCGACCCGCTGCTGCTCACACCGCTGAAGCGAACGAGCCTGGTTGATGACCCGGCGTTTCGCGCGCGTGTCGAGAAGCGGTTTGCAGCCGAAGGCAGCGATATGGACAGCGTGATGTTCGACGTGGCGGCCATCTCGCGCGAGGGCCGTCTCGAGCTGACCTTGCCGGGAACACCTGCCGGTCGCGAGCGGCTGATCAACGCGATGGTCGGTCGCGTAGGCTTCGGGCGAAAGCTGGTCGCTCATTCGGCACAAGGCAGCAGGCCGATCGTCTTCGCGCTCGCGGCAGCCAAGACCGGTGCCGCTGAGCAGTACTTCGTCGTGTCGGGCGACCTCGAGCAGGGAGATGCCGCAGAAGTGCTGCGCGCGCTCAGAGCCAGCGAGTGTGTCGTGAGCATCAAGCTCTGAGCTGTCAGAATGGCCACTGAGCTTCGACTTGGGGGTCGATGTGCCGGAAGGTCGTTTTGACAGCCTGACCGCTGAAATCGAAATCCAGCGGGCCGGCAGCGCGCTCGCCCATGGGCGCGGGCTCTCCGGAGGGGGACGATGCGCTTCTTACGCCCGAGTGTGGGGTCGCTTCTCTTGGCGGCCGGAGTAAGCGCTTGCGCGTCCACTCCGGAGAACACGCCCGCCCATCTAGTCGAGGCGAGCCCCGCCAAAGATCTGATGAAGTTCGCCAGCATCCAGCAAGTCGAAGAAGAACAAACCGACAAACCGCGAGGTGTTGGCAGCAGGCGGTAGGCGCCTTGGCGGTGAGGGACGAGTGCTTCGGCAAGTGACGGAGGAGTCGGTGTCCCGTTTCTCCATCCGGGAGACACTCCAGGCCCGAGCGTCGAATT
>CAZEDU010000006.1:0-13817 GCA_964511185.1 uncultured Myxococcaceae bacterium
CTCGGCATTGACGATGCGGCCGTTGACCCCGGGGCTTACCAGCTCCATCGCGCAGCCACAGCGGTCGGACACGATGACAGGCAGCCCACACGCCATCGCCTCGTTGACCACCAGCCCCCAAGGCTCGCTGATGCTGGGCAACACCAGCGCGCGCGCGTGAGCGTAGAAGGAAGGCAGCGTGTCGAGCTGCTGGAAGCCGACCAGCCGAACGTGCTCGACGCGGGAGGCCCTTTGCTCGAGCCGCTTCTGTTCCGGCCCGCTGCCGACGAGCACCAGGCCCCACTGGGTCTCTTGGCGGCGTTGAAACCGTGCAAAGGCGTCGATGAACCGCTCGAGATTCTTCTCTGGGGCGAAGCGGCCGACGAAGAGGAAGTACTTCTCCGGCAGCTGGAGCCGCGCCCGCTCATCCAGGCGAGCGCGCGCCTGGGCAGCCTTGGTCGCGAAGTACGCGTTGTCGACGACGTCGTAGCCACGCCAGATGCGGCTCGGAGAAATACCGAGCTGTTGCGCGTAGACCGCCGCCAGCGCGCCGGAGACGAACGCGGCGTCGACGTTCCTGCGCACCCAGGTCCGCTTCGCGAGCTCCTTGACCGCGCCGCGCCGGCGATCGACGCGGTGCGAATCGGAGAGCATCACGCTCTTGGCGCCATTCTTCCGCGCCCAGCGGGCAGCCGCGCGCATCGCGGGGTGCGCATAGCCTGCGAACACCACGACCTTGGGGGAGACCTCGGTCAGAGCTCGCTCGACCCCCTGCGCCAACTGGGAAGCAGAAATAGAGTCGATGGGGCCGGCGTGAATGGTTCGAAGCTCGGGCGCCGCTCCAAGGACCACCCATTCGCGCTCGCGTTCGCTCGCCGCGAGCTGGATGAAATGAGGCGTTGCGCGCGACTCGCGCACCAGCGCGTTCGCACGAGAGACGTGGTACGGCCCGAATTGATGGTGAATTAGCGCGAAGGAGCCCGCGCTCGCGTCGCTCAAGCGCCGCCCCGCTTGGACACCGCGTCATGGATGGCGCCCACCAACCGCTCTCCGTACCGCTTCCAGACGAAGTCCGCCGCGCGCTCCTTCGCGCTCGCGCTGAGCCGGTTTCGCAGGGTGCGGTCGGAGATGACGCGTTCGATGGCGGCGGCGAGCGCATTGGCGTCGCGAATGGGAACGATGAAGCCGTCCTGACCATCGCGCACAGTCGAGCCACAGTTGGGTGTGGTGATGACCGGGACGCCGCAGGCCATCGCCTCGAGGTGCACGAGCGCAAAGCTCTCGGAGAGCGTCGGCAGGACGAAGACGTCCGCCTGTGAGAACTCGTTCACCACCTCGCTGCGGGGGACCTGGCCGACGTAGGTGGGGCCGTGAAACTCGGGCCGCGCGATGACGTCGGGCTGGTGCGGGCCGACGACGCGGACCTCGCACGGGACGTTGCGCTCGCGTAGCAGGCGCGCCGCTTCGGCCAGGTAGTGATTGCCCTTTCGCAACCCGACTGTGCCCACGAAGAGAACCCGGCCCACCTGGGGCTCGTTGGTGTGCGCGAGCCACGACGCGTCGACACCATAGGGGACGAGCGCGGTGCGGTCGACGGGCCCGCCCAGGCGAGCGATGGTCTCCTGGACGAACTCGGAAGGCGCGAGGACGACGTCGGAGAGGTTCCAAATCTCGACGTCCCGCCGAATGCCGTTCTCCACCAACTCTTCGGAGTCCTGCGCCTCGATGCCGGGGAACCGCTTGCGCTCTTCGCGCATGATGCGGCCGACGTCGGCGTTGATGATCTGCTCGTAGACGACGAACATGCCGCGTCGCTTCGCCTCGCGGACGAGCTCCAGGTCGGCGTTGTCGAGCGAGTACAACGCGTTGGCGCCCGCGAAGCCGTCGGCCAACATCTTCCGGCGCAGCCACTCCGCCGGCCCTTCCGGCTTCGGAATCGGCAACGCGAGGCGCCTGGACAGCTCGACGAGCACGGTGCGAAGCGGCGTCGTCGTCACCGCGAGGGGAGAGATTTGTTCCGGCAGCCTCCGCCCGAGCAGCCGCTTGACAGGCTTGGGTCGCAGGCCCGTGGGCCAAACTTTCGAGAGCGTTTGAAACGCGCCCAAGTTGCCTACGGCGTCGGTGTAGAAGTGTTGAAACATCCCTTCATTCTGCAAGAGCACCGGGACCGCGTAGTGCATGCGGGCGCCCACCTGCAGCACCGCGAACCGAAGCTTCGACGCGCTCGCACCCATCGCCCTCACCTGCCCATCCGCTCGTCGAAGATGCGGCCGAACGCGGCCGCCGTTCGCGCCCACGAAAACTCGGCGGCGCGCGAGGTGACGCGCGCCCTCAACGCCGCGTAGCGGCCAACGTCCTTCGCGTAGCCGTACAGCGTGTCCGCCGTCGTTTCCGCGCTCTCGGTCGCGTCCACCAAGACTCCCATCTCCTCAGGTAAGGCGTCGACGATACCGCCGACGCGTGTGCCGACCGCCGGCACCCCCAGACGGAGAAACTCCAACGTCGAGATACCAAGCGCCTCGACCTTGGACAGCAGGAAACCAAAGTGACACGAGCGCACCAGCTCGACGAACTTCTTCAAGTCACGGTGCTTGTTGATGAAGCCCGCTGGCCGAAGCAGCGGGTGTTTCGGCAGGGCATCGAGCGGCGGCCCAATCGTCACCACCTCGCAGGCTACTTCGCGGCGCGCCAGGACCTCGGCGATGGAAAGAAGCCGTAGCAGCCCCTTGCGCTCCCAGTCCTTGCCGACGAAGCCGAGCCGCAATGGGCCCTCGAGCGTGACCGCCGTAGCCTCGAGCGCCGGTAGCTCCTCTTCGACGAGGTTGGCTCCCGGGAGGACAACTTCCACCCGCTCGGCCGGAACGCCGTAGAAGCCCTTCACCACGTCGGCGGCCCAGCGCGACATGCACACCACGCACGCCGCCGCGTGGTACGCCTCCCGCTCCCGCTCGAGTACGTCCTGCATGAAGCGTGAGCCGACGCGCGCGCCGAATCCGTAGTCGTCGAAGTTCTGCTTCAGCGTGGCATCGATGTACGGGACGAAGCGCCAGCGCTGTCCCCACGGCCGCGGCGGCAGCAGCGGGAAGTGGCTGACGAAGTCGAGCGGCTCGTCTGGCGACAGCTTCGCTTGAGCAAACAACTTTCGAAGAAAGCCTTCCGAGTACTGGAACCCGCCCGGCCGCCCAGAGCGAAGCAGCGCAGCGGCATTCCAGAGCGGCCGAAGGCTCTTCAACGGCGCGGGGTCGAGCTTGAGTCCGTCGTCGAGCACGCCGTGTTTCTGGGCCGCCTGGAGAAAGAAGTACGGAATGCCGCTCCACGTCGCGACCGACGTGGCGTCGCCGACGACCGTCAGGAAACGGCGAGCCCGCGGGCTCGCGACCTTCTCACCGTGCGGCACTCAGTCCCCCGGCGTAGCTGGGGTCGAACCCGACGACTCCTCGCAGCGCCTCGGCATAGTAGGCCTGCGCGCAGGCTTCCGCGCTGAAGAGCGCGCGGGCGCGCTCGGCGCCGGCCCGGGCCAGCTGCCTCGCGGTGTCCGGCGCGTCGAGCAGCGCCTCGATCGCCTCGGCCATACGGATGTCATCTCCGGAAGGCACGAGCCGGCCTGCCCGCCCTTCGTCGAGCACCTCGCGGCAAGCCGGGACATCGGACGCGACGACGGGGAGCTCCGCGGCCAACGCCTCGGCCAGGGCGATGCCGAAGCCTTCGGCGATCGACGTGCTGAAGACGAAGACGTCGAGCTGCCCCAAGAGCTCAGGGACGTCCACGCGCTCGCCCATCAAGCGGATGGACGCGGACAGACCGAGCGCGTCGCGCAGCCGCTCCAGCTCGGACCGCGTCTCTCCGTCGCCCACCAGCCAGAGCTCGGCGGTCGGCCGGCGCGCGCGGATGTGCGCGAACGCGCGGATCAGCGTCGCCTGGTCTTTGATGACGTTGAGCCGCGCCACCATGCCGATGATGGGCCCTGGCTTCGTGCGCTTCTGCTTCCCCCGGCGCGCGGCGGCCAACACCGCTTCGCAGTCGACACCGTTGTAGACGGGCGCGGAGCCCGGCGGCATCGGTCCCAGCTCGGAGAGCTTCTCGTGCACCATGCGCGAGCAGCTCAAGATGGGCGTGTCGAGCAAGCGGCTGGCCCACACCACCTTCTGAAATCCCCGCCGCGCCTTCCCCGCCTCGTCCGGAGGCGGATTGCCGGCGTGCACGACGTAGCGCGTCCCCGGCAACACCTTGGCGGCGAGCGCGGAGTACACGTGAACGCCGAACGGATAGGCGAGGATGCCGACCGGACGCTCTTGGAGCAGCCAGCGCGTCACCTGCCGCATGAAGCGCAGCCGGTGCGGCTTGTCGTATTCAATCTCGACGATCTCGAGCCCCGGCACCTTCTCGAACATCCCCCGCGACTCCTGACGCGCGGGCTCTTGATTGAGCAGCACCGGCCGAAACCCTCTCGGCGTTCGGTGGAGGAGCTGCAGGCACAAAGTCTCGTTTCCGCCGAAGCGGAAGCCGCCGAGGACGTGCACGATGGAGGGCTCGCGGTGCGTCATGGGACGCGGAGCCCCAGGTGATGGGCGTACGCGCGCGCCATCGCCTCCATCGAGAAGACCTCGCCGGCCTTTCGAGCGGCCCGCTGTGCCCGCGCGCGCGCCGCGTCTGGCTCGTCGCGCAAGCGCACGATGGCCTCCGCGAGCGCCTCTGGATCCGCCGGCGGCACCATCGACGCGAGCGCGCCGCCGTCGAGCACCTCGCGGCAGGCGCCGACGTCGCTGGCGATGATGGGCACCTCGGCGGCCATCGCTTCGATCAGCGCGACCCCGAGCCCTTCGTCCGGCTTGGCGGAGAAGACGAAGGCGTCGAGCTCCCCGAGCAGCTCGGGGATGTCCCGGCGCATGCCGAGCAGCTGGACGTGCTGCTGCAGCTCGAGCTCTCGAATCAGCCGTTCGTACTCCGCCCGGCGGCTCCCTTCGCCGATCAGCCACACCTCGAGCGGAACGCCGCGCTGCTGGAGGCGCTTCGCCGCGCGGATGAGCGTCGGCTGGTCCTTGTGCACCTCGAGGCGCGCCACCATGCCCACGCGGAAGACGCCGTGTGCCCGGCGCGACTTCGCCGCGCGCGCGCGCACCGCCGCGACGTTCGAGCCGTTGTAGACGACCTCGGTTTCAGCTCTGGGGACGCCGAAGTGCTCCACGACCCCTTCTTGCACATAGCGGCTGCAGCAGAACAGCGTATCTGTCACCGGGCGCCCGAGCTGGACCAGGAAGCGAAACTTGGTGAACGCCCCGTTGAGCCAGTGCGGCGGGTAGTTGCCGACGTGCGCGCCGACGCGGCGCACGCCCGCCCAGCGCGCGCCCATCGCGAGGAAGGCGTGCCAGCCGAAGGGCATCGAGAGCATCGCGTTCGGGCGCAGCTCCCGGGCGAGCCGGTAGAGCGCCGACGCCATCTGCGTGAACCGGGCCGGGCCCGACTGGGTCAGCCCCAGCGTCCGGACCGCCACGCCCGCCGCCTCGAACTCCGCTGCCAGGTCGCGCGGCTCCTCCGCGAGCGTCACCACCGTCGGCTCGATGCCCCACTGCTTCCACCGGCGGCACAGGTCGAGCGTCAGCACCGGCGTGCCCTCGGCGCAGAGCGACGTCAGCACCACCAGGAGCCGCTGCGGCGGCGCGGGAGCGAAGCCGGTCGCCGTCACGCCGCCTCTCCTCGCCCACCTCCGCTCTCGGCGAGCAGCGCGCGGTACAGCTCGACGTAGCGGTCCACCATGCGCTCCGCGCTGAAGCGGCGCTCACAGGCGTCGCGGCAGCGCTCGCGCGGAATGTCGTCCAGTCGCCGCACGGCGCTCACCATCTCATCCACCGAGTCGCAGATGAAGCCGTCGTGCCCGTGCGAGAGGACCTCTGGAACGGCGCCGCGGCGGGTGGCGATGACGGGCGTTCCGCACGCCAGCGCCTCGGCCATGACGATGCCGAAGGGCTCGTCCCACAGGACGGGGAAGAGCAACGCCCGCGCGTTGCCGAGGAACGCGGGCTTGTCTGCGTCGGTCATCTCGCCGACGTACTCGATGGCGTCGTCGAGCTCGGGTTGAACCTGGTGTCGGAAGTACTCCTCTCCGCCCGGCTCCTTGGAGATGTTTCCGGCGATGCGAAGCTTCATCCGCGCGGCGCGCGCCACCTGAACGGCGACGTGCACCCCTTTGTTGGCGGTGAGCCTTCCCAAAAACGCCAGGTAGGGCTCGCCTTGGGGCTCGCGCACCAGCGGCAGGCGCCCGAGGTCCACCGCGTTGAACACCGTCGCCCACGCGCCGCGCGCCGCGAAGCCCTTCCGCTGCTGATCGCTGATGCTCACCAGCTTGGAGCGGCCGAGGCGGCGGGAGGTCAAGAGGTCGACCTCCGGCTGGGTGACGGGGTTCTCGAAGGTGTGCAGGATGGGGAGCGGCGTCCTCAGCAGCGCCCACAGGTAGTCCACGCGGCCGAAGTTGTGGACGACGTCGCGCCCGAACGCCGCTTTCAGGCTGAGCGGCTGGAACAACAGCTTGCGGTACACGCGAGACGGATAGGAGCGGCTGGGAGGCCTGTGGACCACCAGCCCGCCTTCCCAGCGCGAGCCCGCCGCGGCCATCAGGCAGACGTCGTGACCTCTGGAGACGAGCCCTTCGACCAGGCTCGCGATGATGCGTTCGGTGCCGCCATAGCCACTGGGAGGAACGGGCAAGTTGGGATCTGCGATGACGGTGACCCGCACCTCTCTCACTCTCGCTTGGCCAGAAGATGAAAGGTCGAAGAGGCCTGGAAGAAGTCCACCCGCGCGCCGCCCGCGTCGGTGATGCGTCCGTACCCAATGGAGCGGATCAGCTCGTCGAAGCGCTTGCGCGAGACGCCGAGCTCGTCCCACGCGGCGCAGTGGCATTCGACCATCAGCGCGGGCCGATGCCGGCGCAGCGTCTCGACGGCACCTTCGAGGACCTCGAGCTCGTGCCCTTCGACGTCGATCTTGATCGCGCTCGGCGTCTGCTCCGGGTGACGGGCCATCCACCCGTCGAGCGTCTCGGTGCGAACCGAGATGGATGGGACGTCGGCGTTGGCGTCCTTGATCCAGAAGTTGTTGAGCCCCGCACCGAACGCCGAGAGCTTGAGCTCGCCCACCTGGCTGGAGAGCGCGACCGGCTCGATCTGCGCCTTCACCTCGTTGAGCAGGAACGTCTCCTGAAGGATGGCGATGGTGGAAGGAATGGGCTCGAACGCCACCACCTTGAGCGCGCCGCGCTTCATGCGCGAGAGGGCCGAGGTGTAGATGCCGATGTTCGCGCCCACGTCGAAGAAGGTGCCTCCCGCGGGCAGGGACTCGTTCAAGAACGCCAACGAGCGCTGGTCCTCGTGCAGGCCCGCCCAGAAGTGAATCTGCGCCGACACGGGGATGCGGATGTCGACGTCCGGCGTCACCTGGACCGACAACGACCGCATGCCCCCTTTCAAGAGCGCGATCGCCTTGGAGGCGCGGTTGCTCCACTTGCGCGGATCAATCTGTTCTCGGAATTCACCCATCCAGCTCACCGAATCTCCCTTCGTGGCAGCGCCACATACTCTTCCAGCGCGAGCGCCCCCTTCTCGGGCGCGCGCAGCTCGTAATCGAAACCCTCGAAGAACCGACGAACCTCGTCGCTCGCTTCGAGCGGGCTCTCGAACGCGAACGGATGAAATGCCAGCCGAACGAGCGGGCGGCAAGACGCGATGGTTTGGCGGGCGCCGGCCAAGACCCCCAGCTCTCCGCCCTCCACGTCGATTTTGATGAGGCTCGGCCGAAGCGCGCGCTCCGCGCAGAGGCCGTCGATGGAGACCCGAGGCACGCGGACCTCGTGCACGGCGATGGAGGGGTGGGCGCGTTGGATTCCCTCGGCCGACGCGGCGTGACCGCTTCCAACCGAGTCCGCGCGCGCGCCCGCGACGAAGAAAGACATCTGACCGCCGTGCTCCGAGGCGCAGGCCGCCGGTACGACGTCGATGCGCGCGCCCATGCCGTTCGCCTCAATGTGTGTCTTTAAGGCCTGGAGGTTCCCTTGGGCCGGCTCGATCGCCACCACCCGCCCTTGCGGCCCCACGAGCGCGCCGAGCTCGAGCGACATCTGCCCGACGTTGGCGCCGACGTCGAGCACCTGCATGCCCGGACGAACCACCTGCCGAAACCACTCGACGGTCTCGAACTCCTGGTGCTCGCCGCGCAGCGCCACCTCGGGGATGAGCTTCCAGCGGCGGTCGTTCTGGACCGCGACGGTGAGGCCTCCGTCGCCGTACCGCAGCTGCATCAGCCGCGCGAACGTCGTCCGCGCCACGCCGCGGAGCGGGCCCAACAGCGGAGCGACCCGCCGACTCAACCGATGCACCGTCACCAACAAGTCTTGCGCCATGTCTAAGCCTTCGCGGCCACCCGCTTCAGGTAGGCCGACCACGGTATGAGACGAAACGCGGAGGTCGCCACCAAGAACGTGAAGACGCCCACGGCGATCGCCGCGGCGATGGTCGCCCACCCGAGCGACGGCGGCAAATCGGCGCCGAAGCGGAGCGTGACCGCCGAGATGCCGAACACGACCAAGGTGGTCAGCAGAATCTTGCCTTGGGTGACGTAGCCCGGCCGGAGCCGATCGAGCCCGAGGCGGCGGCGCACCTCGCGGGGCAAAATCCAGTAGCTCGTCATCAGCCCGGCCGCGAACACCGCCAGGCCCACGTAGTCGGGCGACCAGTGGCGCGCGACCCACCACGCGAAGGCGAACGACAGGACTCCGTTGGCGATCTCCGACCCGGCCGCGATCCGGTGCTGGTTGATTCCGCTCAGGAGGTTCTTGCACCAGGCCACGAACGTGTTCGACAGGCCGATGATGGCCACGCTCGCCACCATCGCGACAGGAACCTTCAGGCCGAGCCATTCCTCCAGCAGCGCGGGGCCGACCGCGAGGAGGCCCGCGACCGAAGCGGCCATGAGAAGGATGATCTTCTCCAGGACACCCGAGATGGTCTGCCGAATCCACGGCATGTCGCCCTTCGCCCAGGCCTCCCCAAACGCGGGTTGCATCGCGGCGCTGAACGAGATGACGAGGCTGCTGACCATGGCGAGGAGCTGGTTCGGAATCGAGTACAGCGGCACGTACGACGGGCGCGCCACTTGGGTGATCGCCCAAATGGGCGCGCTCGCGGTGAGCAACGCGCCCAGCTGCAGCCCCAGCGACTTCGCGCCGGTCTTCAGCTGAAGCACGACCTGCGCCTTCTCGATGGCGACGCGGCGGAAGGCGTCGGGCCACCTGCGCACCGTGCCAACCGCGCAGACCAGATGGACCAGGAACGCGGAAGCGACCGCCGCGCCGATGACCGCCGCCGGCTGGCCAATCGAGACCGCGACGATCAGGCTGGCGACCTGCCCTACCAGCCGGGAGGTGCCCTGGAACACCGTGGCGCGGACGGTCTGCTGCACGCCGATGGTGAGGTCATAGAACGCGCTGAAGCCGAGGCTGACCATCACCTGCGCGCCGATCGCGACGAACACCCACCTGGCCTGCGGATGGTCGAACTTGCTCCACGCCGCGAACGACGGGACGCCGAGCACAAGAAACACCGCCAGGGTGACGACCGCGACGATCAGCACCGCCAGCGCCGAGAGCAGCAGGGCGACTCGGATGATCTTCGCGAGCTCGGCCGAATCTCCCTTCCCGTGCGCGTGCGACACGAGGATCATCGTCGACGAGCTCAGCCCGCCGCTCGTGAGCACCAGGTAGCCGGCCCAGTACTGCCCGACCTGAATCAGCCCCCACTCCTCCATGCCCAGGTACTGGAGGTAGAGCGGAATGGCGACGAGCGCGATGAGCTTGCTCGCGTAATCGAAGACTTGAAGCGCCGCAGTGGCCTTGAAGGCGGTCTTCAGTCGACTCATGCCGTACTACGAGGCCAGCTCGTCTTTCTTCTCGGCGTAGTAGTGGCCGTAGCGGCTGTACGAGTCGTAGTAGTAGCCGTACTTCGGATCCGCCAGGTTGATGTCGTTCAAGATGGCGCCGAACACGCGCGCCTTCACGTCGCGCAGCGCGCGCACGGCCCGGCGGGCGACATCGCGCGAAGTGCGGCCGGACTTGAGCACCATCACCACCCCATCTACCTGGGTGGAGAGCACCGCCGCGTCGGCCACGGGCCCAATCGGCGGGCTGTCCAGGATGATGCGGTCGTACTTCTTCGCCAGCCGGTCGAGCAGGTCTCGAAACGCCTGCGTGTGCAGCATCTCGGCCGGGTTGGGCGGAATGGGTCCGCACGGCAGCACGAACAGGTTCGGCACCTCGGTGGTCTTCACCGCGTCTTCCAGCGTCCCCTCGCCGACCACCAGCGAGCTGACGCCGATGTCGTTGGGCACCCCGAACGCCTTGTGCAGCCGCGGCCGGCGCATGTCGGTGTCGAGCAGCACGACCCGGTTCCCGCTCTGCGCCATCGCGATGCCCAGGTTGATCACCGCGGTCGACTTGCCCTCCTGCGGGCTGCCCGACGTCACCACCAAGCTCTTGAACTGCTTGTCGGGCGACATGAAGAGCAGGTTGGTGCGGATGGCGCGGCAGCACTCGGCGACCGAGGACTTGGGCTGCCGGTGAATGTGCAGGTCCCGGTCCTCGAGCGAGGGCGCCTTGTCTTCGGGGATGTTCGGCACCAGCCCCAGGAACGGCAGGCGAAGCACGTTCTCGATGTCGGCCTGCGAGGAGATGGTGTTGTCGATGAACTCGAGCACGAAGGCGAGCCCCAGGCCCGCGAGCAGCCCCAAGAGCAGCGCCACCAGCATGATGGTGCGCAGGCGCGGCTTGACCGGCGCGAAGGCGGGCCGCGCCGCGTCGAGCACGCGCACGTTGCTGGTGCGCAGCAGACCCGACAGCTCAATGTCCTTGAGCCGCTTGAGCACCGTGTCGTAGAGCCGCTGGTCGTTGTCGGCGTCGTGCTTGAGCCGCTCGAACTCGATCTTCCGCTTCTCGATCTCGAACGCCTCGGCCTTGGCGGTCTCGAACAGGCCGCTCAGGTTCCTCTCGCCCAGCTGCGCTTCCTTCAGCTCGGTCTCGGCCGCCAGCACGAACGTGTTGAGCTGCCCCACGAAGTCGGCCTTGATGGTGGCGAGCTTCTCTTCGCAGGCGGCGAGCTTCGGGTGCCCGCTCAGGTAGCGCTCGCGCAGCTCGGCGCACTCGGCGCGCGCCTCGAGGTAGCGGCTCTTCACGCCGATGTAGAGCGTGTTCTCCGACACACCGGCCAGCGCCTCGGGCCAGGTCTCGCTGCTGCCCGACGCGCGCTTGAGCTCGCGGATCGCGTCGACCCGCGCCTTGAGCGAGGCGATCTTCATCCGCACGTCGGTGAGCGTGGCGTTCAGGCTGGTGAGCCGCTGGCTGATCATGCTCGCGCGGTCCTCCAGCGAGGTGGTCAGCATGTCCGCCTGCTTCTTGAAGTCGAAGACGGCCATGTCGCTCTTCTTCGACTTGTCCTCGAGCGAGACGAGCCGGTCCTCCAACCACTTGGACGCGGTCTCGGTCACCTTGAGCCGCAGCGCCAGGTTCTCGGCCATGTACGCTTCAGCGACTTCGTTCGCGAGCAGCGCGGCGCGGTTGGGGTCGGTGTCCTCGACGACGATCTTCACCAGCCGCGACTCCTTGACCGGCTGGACCTTGATCTTGTTCTGCACCCGGGCCGGCGCGTCGATCGCCGCCATCGCGGCGTTTCGCTTCTCGGGGTCTTTGACCTTCTCGACCCCCAGGAACGCCGCGTCGTTCTGCAGCCCGAGCTTGTCCACCACCCGGCTCGCCACCGCGCGGCTGGTGATGACCCGGTGCTGCGTCTCGTAATACTCCCGGTTCCACCAATAGTTGCCGGTGCCGTTGTCCATCACCTCTTGAACGTCCTTGTCCAAGAAGCGGGGCGCGGTGACGTCGATGATGAGCGACGCGTTCGCGCTGTACACCTTGGGCTGCCGAATGCCGTAGAGCGCGGCCAGCCCCACCGTCGCCACCAACGTCCCCAGAATCACCCAGCGGCGCCGCAGCACGACGCGCACGTAGGCGTGAAGGTCAAAGGACTTGCTGACATCCGCGTTGGCGTCGGTCTCCAAATGCTTCCCTTTGAAATCCGTGGGGGTGGGCGGAAGGGTTTAAACCCTTGTTTGCCCCGCGGATGCAATCGCAGGGTGAACCCTGCCCGCCCGGGGGTCAAACAACCTGGCCGCGAGGCGAAGCTGCCCAGGCGTAGGCACAGGTACGCGTCATGGGATCCGCAGCCGCTCGAGAAAGGCGCGGACCCGCTGGCGCCGCGGCAAGTACACGATGCGCTTGACCCATCGATCGAGCTCTTTGCGTCGAAAGGAGCTGTCCAACTCCAGCTCTGGAGGCCGCGCGAACAATCGAGAGCGGGTGCCCGCCAAGTAGGCCAAGTCGAACACCGCTTTCTCGACCGTCGCCAGCTTGGCACCGGAACGTAGCGTCTCGAACCCTCCGAACAGCTCGGGCTTCATCTGGTGCAGCGAATAGACCCCAACCGCCGTCTTCACTTTTCGCGTCGGGCCGAGGGTGATGGCGAAATGGACTTGGGGGATCTGCGAGAGCGTGCCGTGCACGTAGAGCGCGCTGTAGAGCGAGCAATAAGCGAGGTACGGCTCCGCGACGAAGTCCAGGGCGACCCATGGGTCGATGGGGGAATCCGGCAACCAGAATTGACCGTGGCGCAGAGGGCGAACGAGGCCGGCTTGGGCGAGCCGTCGCAGCAGCTGGGCAGCGGCAAGCGGCGACATGTTGAGAACCGCCGCGGCCTCCGAGGTGCGAATGACCGGCAGCCGCAGCGCGCGCAGCCGCTGATAGGCCTGGGCGGTGCTCATCGCGACAACTGCTCCAACAGCTCGATGACCTCGAGCTGCATCGACTCCCACACCACCCGGTCTTGATACGCCGCAGCCTGCTCCGGCTCGAGATAGACAACCACCTGCCCTAGGTAATCGGCATGCGTGAGCGAGGTGACTCGATCGATCGCAGTTGCAAGCTGCGCGCGCAGCTCGGCGTCGAGACTCGGCGGTGCCTTCAAATGAGCCCGAAGGAGCTGAAGGTCGAAGACATCACGCGCCTGCGTCTCGCGCCGGCCCACCAGGGCGCGGACCTTCTGCACCAGCGCAGCGGGCGCGGCGTAGTGCTGAAGAATGGGGGGCTGCACGGCATAGGCCCGGGTCACTTCCGGCGTCACCGGTTCGATGATGGTGGGCTCTGCCTTCGACTTGGTGGCACGTCGGGAGAACTCGACCTTCGTTCTCAACGCGACGGATTGCCCCACAGCGGAGAGCGCCACCTTCCACCGTTGAGTGGTGTCCGTCTGCTTGGGAGCCGTCACCCCGACGATGGAGAGTCCTTGCGATTGGAGCGGCAACGCGAGCGCCGGTGAACTCAAAAGCCGGTCGACCTTGTTCCTCAACGTGTCTTTCGGAATCCCGAGCACGTCGAGGTCGAGATCCTCCGAGTAGCGAATACTCCGGAAAAAGAAGCGGAGGTTGCAGCCCCCTTTCACCGCGAGACGGGCCCGATCAGCGCCCGCTGCTGCCTGCCTCAGAAACAGCAGGTGAAAGAACTCGATCGCCTGGCGAACGGAGAACGCCATCCGATTAAATTAATCGATTATGACCTTTTTGTCATAATGACGTGTTTTAACTAGGGTGCTCCGGCCGCAACGGGGGATGTGCTACGAGCCCACCTCCTCGTGAGCGCGAACCTCTCGGTCCTCATCCCTTATGACGCCCAGACGGCCACCGAGGCCGCGCGGTTCGCCCATGCCTTGGCGGGCAAGGCGCAAGTGGTGCTGGCCGGTGAGGGGCGC
>CAZEDU010000006.1:13827-75361 GCA_964511185.1 uncultured Myxococcaceae bacterium
TCGGGCGAGGTCCGCGTGCTCACCGGCATTCGCGGCAAGGGGCGCGCCATCGCCGAAGGGCTCCAGGTGGTCCGCTCGCCGCTCACGGTGATTCAAGACCCAGACCCCGCCTACTCGACCGACGGCTACGACGCGCTGCTCGAGCCCTTGCGCAAGGACGAAGCGGACGCGGTGTTCGTCGCGTCGACGCGCCACGAGCGGCCGCTCTCGGACCGGGCGCTCTCGCTCTTGTCTCACTGGGCGACCGACGCCGCGCTCGCCGACCCGTACTCGGGCCAGCGCGCGTTTCGCACCGAGGCGCTGCGCGCGCTCCAGCTGACCGCCGCGGACGAGCGGGTCGACTCGGAGATCCTCTCGAAGCTGGCGGCCCAGCTCTTTCGTGTGCGCGAGGTGTCGCTGCCGCTCCAGGCCGCGCCGCACCGCACGCTCGACGACCGGGTGAAGCAGGCCTCGGAGCTGATCAAGTACGCCACGCTCTCAAACGACGCCGACAACCAACACGACGGCTACAACACGCTGGCGCGCATGGAAGGCGCGCCGCACTACAACGCCTGGCTCGGCCGCCGCTTCCGCGCGTTCTGCGGCCAACGCGTGCTCGAGGTGGGCGCGGGCATCGGCACCATCACCGCCGAGCTGGAGCCGTGCTGCGAGAAGCTCGTCGCGCTCGAGGTCGACCCGTTCTACGTCACGCGCTTGAAGAACCGCTTCCGCGGCAAAGGCCACGTGGCGCCGACGCTCGCCGACATCAACGGCGCGGATTTGGAAGCGCTCCAGGCCGAGCGGCTCGACACGGTGGTGCTCTCGAACGTGCTCGAGCACATCGAAGACGACGGCGAGGCGGTCCGCCGCTTCGCCCGCGTCCTCACGCCCGGCGGGCGCGTGGTGCTCCTGGTGCCCGCGCTGCCTTGGCTCTACGGCAGCATCGACCGGGCGGTGGGCCACTTTCGCCGCTACACGCGGGAGGCGCTCGCCGCGGTGCTCGAGCGCAACGGGCTCGTCATCGAGCGGCTCGAGTGGATGAACCTGGCCGGCATTCCGGGCTGGTTCTTCAACAACCGGGTGATGAAGCGCCGCGTGGTGCCGCCGCTGCAGCTCAAGCTCTACGATCAGCTCGCGCCGTACCTGGCCCGCGCGGAGTCGGCGTTGCCCCGCGTGCCCATCGGCATGAGCCTCTTCGCGGTGGCGCGCGTGCCTTCGACATGAGCGCGGAGGAGCTGCCCGACACCCCGTCCTCTGCGCTGGGCCGCGCGGTGCTCGTCGGCGTGGTGGCGCTCTACGTGCTCGCCTTCCCCTACCACCCAGGGCTGCGCTCGCCGAACGAGCTGTGCCGCTTGTGGCAGACGCGCGCCATCGTCGACCACGGCACCTTGGCGCTGAATCAGACGATGCGCGAGCTCGGCCCGGTGGGAGACCTGTCCGTCAAGGACGGCAAGTACTACCCGTCGAAGGCGCCGCTGCTCTCGTTCGCCGCCGTGCCGGTCTACGCGGCGCTGCGCGCGGCGGCGGGCGGCGACCGCTTCCAGGTGCCCGAGCTCCCCCTCGTCTACTTCTCCCGGCTGTTCCTCACCGTGTTGCCGACCTTGCTGGCGCTGCTCCTGGTTCGGCGCTTCCTGCACGGCTACCTGCCGCGCGCGACGGCCGACGCGCTGACCGCGACGTACGCGCTGGGCTCGCTCGCGTTCAGCTACTCGCTGCTCTTCATGAGCCACCAGCTCACCGCGGCGCTGCTGTTCGTCTCGTTCTTCGCGCTGTGGCGCTGCGCCCAAGGCGCCTGGCGCGCGCGCGGCTATGTCGTCGCGGGCGCCTTCGCGGGCGCGGCGCTCGCCGCCGAGTACACCTCGGCGCTGCCGGTGGCGGCGCTGGTGCTCTACGGCGGGCTCGCGCGCTGGCGCGCGGCGGAAGGCGACGCGACTCGAAAGGCCCTCGCGGTGTCGCGGGCCGCGGGGCTGGCCACCTTGGGCGCGCTGCCCTTCGTCGCCTTCTTGATGGCCTACCACCAGGCCGCCTTCGGCCACCCGCTCCACAGCGGCTACAAGTACCTGGCCGACGCCGCGTACCAGCCGTGGCACGTGGGCGGCTTCTTGGGCATCCGGCTGCCCGACGCGAGCGCGTTCCTCCAGTCGTTCTTCTCGCCGCTGCGCGGGCTCTTCGTCCTCTCGCCGTTCCTGCTCCTAGGCGTGGGCGGCACCGCGCTGCTCTTCCGCAAGGACCGCGCGCTCTTCGCGCTCACCGTCGCGCTGCTGCTGGGCTACGCGTACTTCACCTCCTCCTTTAGCTACGAGTCGTGGGGCTGGACCACGGGCCCGCGGCACATGACGGGGCTGGTGCCGTTTCTGCTCTTGCCCGCGGGGCTGCTCCTCGAAGCGCTTCGCCCAAAACGCTCGAACGCGGCCCGCGCGCTGCTCGGCGCCGCGGCCGCGCTCTGCGCCGCGTCCATCCTCATCACCGGCGTGCTGTCGTTCATCAACTACGTGCCCGACAGCGTTCGCAACCCGCTCTTCGGCTTCGCGCTGCCGCTCTTCCGGCAGGGCGACCTGCCGCCGTCGCTGCTCGCCCTGGCGCTGCCGAACGCGTGGGCCGGGTGGGCGATGCTCGCGCTGCTGTCGCTCTGCGCGCTGGGCGTGCTCGCGCTGCTCGTCCCCCCAACCAACGAGAGCTGGGCGTGGCCCGCCGCGCTCGCCACGCTGATGCTGCTCTTCGCGGGCTACGCGAACTTGAGCCGCGACGACGCGCGCGACGCGGGGGCCGTGCAGCACCTGCACTCGGTGTGGCTCACGCCCGCGGGCGGCGCGCTCCGGCTTTGGCGTTAGACGGGCCCGAGCGTTGGACCCTTTCCATCAGCTTGGCGGCCGCCGCATCCGCCGCTCGCCCATCCCGCGCGGCGGCCGCTTCATCCCCAACCGCGCCATGCGGTAGACGACCGTGCGCCGCGGCAGGCCGAGCCGCTTGGCCGCCTCGGTGACGTTCCACTTGGTCGCGGCGAGCGTGTGCTCGAGCATGATGCGCTCGGTCTGCTTGAGCTGCGCGCGCAGGTCTTCACCGGCCGGCGAGGCGAGCGCCGTTTGCAGCACGCTGGGGGGCAGGTCCTCGGGCTGAATCTCCGGCGCGCCGGCGCACAACGCGGCGAGCTCGATGGCGTTCTTCAGCTCGCGCACGTTGCCCGGCCAGCCGTGACGAAGCAGCACCTCACGCGTCTTGGCGGCGAGGGTGCGCCCCACGCCGCGGGAGCGCGCCGCGAGCTGGGTGAGGAAGTGCTCGGCGAGCGGGAGCACGTCGCTGGGCCGGCTCCACAGGTCGGGCAGGTAGATGCGGTTCCAGGGGCCGGGCAGGTGGGCCGCGGGCGGCCGGCGCGCGGTGGCGAGCACGCGCGCCGAGCCGTGCGACTCGAGCGCGCGCGCGAGCTTTTGCTGCAGCGGCTCGCTCAGCGCGTCGACGCCGCTGACCAACACGCAGACCCCCGAGCGCTTGAGCGCGCCGAACAGCTCTTCCTCCACCGCGGGCGCCGCGCGGCCGCGGCAGCTCACCTCGAGCGGCGCGCGACCGGCCGCGGTTTGCAGGCGGCGCGCCCACGTGCGCTTGCCGGCGCCGATGGCCCCTTCGACGAGCAGCGGCGCGGCGGGCATGCGCTCGGACCATGCCTGCAGCCGAACGAGCGCCGAGTCCGCGACCACCGGTTCCCGGACCTCCTCCTCGGCGCCGACGAAGAGCGCGAGCGCGGCGTGCACCCACGCGTGCACGTCGTCGCCATCTCGCGGCGGCGCCGCGGTGGGCTCGTCAGCGCTCAGGCAGGCGAACAGGTTGGGCCCCCACTCTCCCCACAGCGCGCCGGGGAGCGGGTCGACGAAGGGGGGCGCGCTGTCCGCGAAGCGAAGCGACCGCGCCGCGCCGCGCAGCCGCCCGTGCTCCAGCTCCTCGAGCAACCGCGCTTCGAACGCGGCGCGCGACAGCGGCCGGCGCGGCGGCGGCGCGGGGGCCTCGCGCAAGGGGCAGACGATGATGCTGGCGTCCGCGAGGGAAATCTCGTCCCCCACCGAAGCGACCGCGCGCGGCTTGAGCTGAATGCCGTTGAGCTGGGCGCTGAGCCCGTGGCCCTCGCTTTCGACCTCCACTTGCCCCGTTGGCAACACCCGCAGCACCAGGTGCACGGGTGCCACCTGCGCGTGGTTGATCACACAATCGGCGCCGAGCGCGCTGCCCACCCGAAACGCCCTTCGCGCATCGAGCTCCACCGCGAAGACACGCGCTGGCGTGACTACCTGCAACACCACGGAGTCGTGGCCGACAGGAGCATCCGTCATTCGGGCAAGCAAGCTAGCGTGCCGGCGCCAAATTGGAAGCGAATGGCCGCGCGCTATACTGGCGCGACATGGCGGGTCGACGCGGCTTCCTCAAGGGCATGGCGTTCGTGGCAGGCAGCTTTCTCGCTGCGGTGGCGACATTGCCGGTGGTCGGCGCGGTGCTCACGCCGCTGCTCGATCGCAGAAAGAAGGAAGACGGCGGCTTTCTTCCGGCCGGCACCGTCGACGAGCTGCTCCCGGGTGTCCCCAAGCGCGTGGACTTGACGAGCGTGGTGATCGACGGCTGGACGCGCTCGGTCGGCGTGGTCGGCTCCGCCTGGCTGCTCAAGTCGGCCGATGGCACCGTCTCCGCGCTGTCGACCATCTGTCCTCATTCCGGCTGCAGCATCAACTTCGGCGGCAAGGAGACCTTCGGCTGCCCGTGCCACGCGTCGTCCTTCGCGTTGGACGGCAAGCCGCTGAGCGGCCCTTCTCCCCGGCCTTTGGATCCGCTCCGCGTCGAGGTGCGGGAAGGCAAGGTCTTCGTGCGGTACGCGCGCTTCAAGCAGGGGACCCCGAAGCGAGAGGAAGTTTGAGCTTGGCCCGGCGCTTGGCGGACTGGTTGGACGCGCGCACCGGCTACCGCGCGTGGTGGAGCGACAGTCCCGGCGGCACCGTCGCGGGCGGCCCTCGGCTCGCCCACAGCTTCGGCGTGGTGCTCTTGGTGCTCTTGGGCATCGAGGCGTTGACCGGCGTCGGGCTCGCCGCCTTCTACGCGCCCACCACCACGGACGCGTGGGCGTCGGTGCACTTCATCCAGAACCAGGTCGCGTTCGGCTGGTTCGTGCGCGGGCTGCACCACCACGCCGCGAACGCGTTGGTGCTGGTGCTGCTGGTGCACCTCATGCAGACGGTCTGGTACGGCGCGTACCGGGCCCCGCGCGAGGTGAACTGGGTGCTGGGCATCGTGCTGATGCTCTTGGTGATCATCGCCTCGCACACCGGCTTCTTGCTCCCCAATGATCTGCGCGCCTACTGGGCCACCCAGGTGCTGCTCGGCATCACCGCGAACCAGCCCTACGTCGGAGAGCTCGCGCAGAAGGTGCTCCAAGGCGGCGACAGCTTCGGCAACCTGACCCTGACGCGCTTCTACGCGATGCACGTGCTCCTGCTGCCCGGCGCCATCGCGCTGGTGCTCGCCGCGCACGTGTGGCTGCGGCGGAGGTTGGGCGCGACGCCGCCGCCCGGGTTCAGCGAGGAGCGAGCCGAGCTCTCGCGGCAGCCGTACTTCCCCGGGCAGCTGGTGCGGGACCTGTGGCTGTCGGTGGTGGTGGTCGGCGCGTTGATCGCCGTGGTGCTGCTGCAGCGCGGCGCCCACCTCGAGGCGCCGGCGGATCCCTCCATCGAATACCTCGCGCGGCCCGAGTGGTACTTCCTGCCGATCTTCCGGCTGCGCCATTACTTCACCGGCGAGCAGGAGTTCATCGCGACGACGGTGATTCCGGGCGTGGCGACCGTGCTGTTGATGGCCTTGCCGTTCATCGAGGCGCTCCTGTCGCGGCTGACGTCGCGCGCGCACGTGCTGGTGGCGACCGGCGTGTTCGCGGGGCTCGCGGTGTTCGCGGCGTTCGGCGCGGTGAGCGAGTACGAGGACCGCACCGACCCCGAGAGCGTGAAGCTGACGGCGCAGGCCAAGGTGTTGTCGGAGGAGGCGCAGCGGCTGGCGATGCTGGGCGTGCCGGTGTCGGGGCCGCTCGAGTTGTACCAGAACGACCCGCTCGTCTGGGGCAAGCGGGTGTTCGACCAGAAGTGCGCGAGCTGCCACCAGCCGTGCGACAAGACGCCGTACGAGGGCACCGTGTGCCTCGAAGGCTACGCCTCGCGGAAGTGGCTCACGCTCTTCATGCACGCGCCGCCGTCGCCCTACTTCTTCGGCAACACGAAGATCGACGAGATGGAGGCCTACGAAGGCCCGGCGGAGAACCTCGCGGCGATCGTCGAGTTCCTCTACTCGGAGAGCGAGCGGCCGGACGCGGACGCCGCGCTCGCCCAGAAAGGGCTGGCGCTCTACCAGAAGGAAGGGTGCGAGTCGTGCCACGCGCTCGGCGACGAGCCGACGGAGACGGGCCCTTCGCTCAAGGGCTACGCGTCGGTGGCGTGGTTGTCGGACTTCATTCGCAACCCGGGCGCGGTGCACTTCTACGGCGAGCTGAACGAGATGGACGCGTTCAGCCCCGACAAGCTCTCGAACGACGAGCTGAAGGCGGTCGTGTCCTACCTTCGCTCACAAACCGACGGCGACGTTCGCTTTGAATCGCCTTAAATGGCCCGCTAGCGTTCGCGTCACCTCAGTTACGGCCCGCAGTCGGAGGTTGAAACAACATGAAGAAGCTCGTGGTGATGCTCGGCTTGGCACTTCCCGTCGCGCCCGCTTTCGCCGATGAGGGCGACTCCATCGACGCGCTGTACATGAAGCATTGCAAGAGCTGTCACGGCGACACCGGCAAGGGCGACACCAAGCTCGGCATCAAGCACAAGGTCGACGACATGACCGACCCGAAGTGGCAAGCCCGCCACTCGGACGAGAAGATCAAGAAGGCGATCGTCGAAGGCGTCCCGAAGACGAAGATGAAGGGCTTCAAGGACAAGCTGACGTCCGCGCAGGTCGATTCGATGGTGCAGTTCGTGCGCGCGATGAAGCCGTGAATGCGGCCCGCGAACGCCCCGTCGGCTGGAACAGGCTCTTTGCTCCGGGTGGTGTCATGAGAAATCTCGTCGTGGTTGCGTGGTTCGCGCTCTCGGTGGTCGGGCTCGTGGGTGCGCTCAAGTCAGACGCCACCGAGCCTTATCGAATCGAGCCGGCGCCGACGATGCGGGAGCCGGCGGAGGCGTCGCGACGCACCGACGGTGGCCGCGGCGAGGAAGGCGAGGAAGATTTCTTCCCGCAGCAGCTCCAGGCGTACTCGGCGCTCGGCTTCTAAAAATGAGCCGGTCGTTGGAGCTTCTCACGGATGCCTGCGCATCGCTGCCGGTCACCGTTCGCAGGATGTTCGGCGGTCACGGCTTCTTCGCGCCGAACGGCGGAATGTTTGCCGGCATCGTCACGGACGACGAGGTGATCTTCAAGCTGGTGAGCGGCCCGCTTCGCGATGAGCTGATCGCGATAGGGGGCCGCGCGTGGGTCTACGACGGCCACCGGAAGCCGATGACCATGCATGAATGGATTGTCGTGCCCGAGCGCTTCTACGACGACCCAGAGCTCTTCGCGGAATGGGCAGCTAAGGCGCATGCGGCGGCGCCGGCGAAGAAGCTGAAGGCGAAGGCACGCGCCCTGAAGAAGGTCGGAAGAAAACCAAGCTCTCCGTGACCTGCGGCGCGGCGACAACTTTCGGGGCGCGGACCGCCCTTCGGGCCCCTGAGACGGCGCTTCAGTCGAAGTCGGTGGCCGCTCCCTGGGGTCCGCCTCTAGAGTGCGCGCCACCATGCATGCCATCGAAGTCAAAGGCCTCGTCAAAGACTTTGGAAAGACGCGCGCGCTCGACGGCGTCGACCTTCACATTCGGAGCGGCTCGGTCTACGGCATCCTCGGCCCGAACGGCGCGGGCAAGACGACGACCGTGCGCATTCTCACCACGCTGCTCGCCCCCACCGGGGGGTCGGCGTCGGTGCTCGGGCTCGACGTGGTCCGGCAAGCCCGGCTCGTCCGCGAGAAGGTCAGCCTGACTGGGCAGTACGCCTCGGTCGATGAGGACCTAACGGGTCACGAAAACCTCGTCTTGGTGGGACGGCTGCTGGGGATGGGCTGGTCCGACGCGCGCCAGCGCGGCACCGAGCTCCTGCGGGCGTTCGATCTCGAGGAGGCGGCCGCGCGTCAAGTTCGGACCTTCTCGGGCGGCATGCGAAGGCGCATCGACATCGCCGCGAGCCTGGTGACGCGCCCCGAAATCCTCTTCCTCGACGAGCCCACCACCGGGCTTGATCCGCGCAGCCGCAATCAGGTCTGGGACCTGGTGCGGAAGATCGCGGCGGAAGGCACCACCGTCTTGCTCACCACGCAGTACCTCGAAGAGGCGGACCGGCTCGCCGAGCGGCTCGCCGTCATCGACCACGGCAAGGTCATCGCCGAAGGGACCAGCAGCGAGCTCAAGTCGTCGGTGGGCGGAAGCACCCTGCACTGCCACCTGCTGGACCCCGACCAGCGCGCGGCGGCGCAGCAGGCGGTCGACCGAGTTCTACCCGACGCCGTCCTCCCGCAGACGGACCTCACGGCGTTCACCGTGAAGATTCCGAACGCGTCGAAAGCGCTCGAGGTGCTCCAGGCGCTGAACGCCGTCAACGTTCGCTTCCGCGACTTCTCGGTGGGCTCACCGAGCCTGGACGACGTCTTCTTCGCGCTCACCGGACACGCAGCGGAACAGCCCACCGAGAAGAGTCAGCCAGGAGCCGCGGCATGAGCGACGTTCCCTCCGCAAACGCACCGCTGCTCTCGCTGCAGCGGCGGGCCACGTCGGTTTCTCCCCTCTCGGCCACCGCGACGCTCGCGTGGCGCGCGATGCTCAAGATCAAGCATGTCCCGTTTCAGCTCTTCGACGTCACCATCACCCCGATCATGTTCACGCTGCTCTTCACGTACATGTTCGGCGGAGCGCTCGCCGGTTCGCCGCGCGAGTACATCCAGTACCTGCTGCCTGGAATTCTCGTTCAGACCATCATCTTCATCACGGTCTACACGGGCGTCGGACTGAACACGGACATCCAGAAGGGGCTGTACGACCGCTTCCGGTCGCTCCCCATCTGGCAGCCCTCCCCCATCTTCGGCGCGCTGGTCGGCGACCTGTTCCGCTACTCCGTCGCAGCGCTGATCATCATCGTGCTTGGGTTGATCCTGGGCTTCCGCCCGGCGGGCGGCGTGGTGGGCGTCTTTCTGGCCTACGCGCTGGTGATGCTGTTCTCGTTCGCGGTCTCTTGGCTGTGGATCATCTTCAGCATGAAGGTCAAGACGCCCGAGTCGGTGATGACGGCGAGCTTCGTCTTCCTGATGCCGCTCACCTTCGCGAGCAACATCTTCGTCGCGCTCGAGACGATGCCGCCGTGGCTTCAGGCCATCGTCCGCCACAACCCGGTCACCCGGCTCGCCAACGCCTCGCGCGCCCTGATGCACGGACAGCGCGCCGCCGAAGACACTTTGTGGGTCGTCGGCACTTCCGCGGTCGTCATCGCGGTGTTCGCTCCCATCGCGCTTCGCATGTACCACCGCGAACGCTAGAGCGGAGGCACTTGAAGCGGCCCACCGGAGGCTGCCCATGCGTCAAAGCCCCCCGCCCGAAGCTCGGCGCTCCGGGTGCGCCATCGAGCGCCTCACCTCAAGTGATTCATGGCCCTAGGAGCCGACGGCGACCACGAGACGGCGTATTCTGGCTGCGTGAACAGGCAACTTAGAATCGCGGTCTCGCCGTGAGCTGGCCACGCGCGCTCGCGGTGTTCTTGGGCGGCGGCCTCGGAAGCGTGGCGCGCTACGGGATGCAGCACTGGCTCAGCCGGCACCCGCATACGCTGCCCTGGGGGACCTGGGCGGTGAACTTGATTGGGTCCTTTTTGATCGGCGTGCTCATCGCCTCGCCGCTGGACGTCGACTGGAAGGTCGCGCTCGGCGCCGGCGTGCTCGGCGGGTTCACCACCTACTCCGGCTTCAACCAAGAAGTGCTGGTGCTGCTGCACCAGTCGCCGGCCAGAGGGGGCGCCTACTTCGCGATGACAGTTTTCGCCTGCCTCGCCGCTGGGTACCTTGGAAACTTCCTCGGCCACCGCTTCTAGCTCCTAGTGGAGGCCAAGCGGGTGCACGCCAGCTTGAGACGCGGCGGTGGACTCGAGCCTCGCCACTTCCGGGCACAGTCCCCGTTGGGGACGGTCCCCAGTCTGGGGTAGTTCACCCTTGCGATGTCTGAGGGGTCCTCTGTTTTTCCGTCTGTGTCGACCGGCGCTGAGCCGGCGGACTGGCTCGCCCGGCTGGTGGAGCGGCTTCGAAGCGGCCAGCGCGCCCGCGCGCAGAACCTCAAAGGCGCCGCGCGCGGCTACGTGCTCGCCCGGCTGGCCCGCGCGCTGAAAGCGCCCCTGGTCTGCGTCGCCGTCGACGAAGACGAAGCGGACAGGCTGGCGAGCGACCTGGCCTTCTTCCTCGACGGCATGGGCGACGCGCTCGCGCCGAACGTGCTGCGGCTGCCCGCCGACGAGGTGCTCCCCTTCGACGAGCTGTCGCCCGACCTGACGACGGTGAGCGAGCGGCTGGGGGCCCTGGCCCACTTGCAGCGCGGCACCGCGGGCCAGGCGCTGGTGCTCTCGGTGCGCGCGCTGCACCGCAAGGTGCTCCCGCTCTCGGCGATGACGTCGCTCTCGCTCGAGCTCGAGGTCGGTCAGGACCACCCGCGCGACGTCTTGGCCCAGCGGCTCACCGCGATGGGGTACCGCTCGTCGCCCCTGGTGGAGGACCTGGGGACCTTCTCAGTGCGCGGCGGCATCGTCGACGTCTTCCCGCCGCTCTACGACAAGCCGGTGCGCTTGGAGCTCTTCGGCGACACGGTCGAGTCGATGCGGGTGTTCGATCCGGAGACGCAGCGCACCATCGAGTCGGTGAAGACGCTCTCGTTGATCCCCGCGCGGGAGCTGCTCTTCACCGACCAGACGCGCGCGGCGGCCGAGGCCACCGTGCGTGCGGCCGCTGAGCGCGTCAACCTGCCGACCTCGAAGGTCCGCGAGCGCATCGAGCAGCTGCGCGAGGGCATTCCGTCCGTCGGCATGGAGGCGCTGCTGCCCGGCTTCTTCCCGGAGGGCCTGAGCACCGTCTTCGACTACCTGTCGCGCTGGGCGAAGGAGCCGCTCTTCTACCTGGATGATCCGCTCGGCCTCGACCGCGCGCGGGAAGAGCTGTCGAGCGCGCTCGCCCACTCCCACGCCGAGGCTCAAGCGCGCGACGAGCTGACGCTCCCGCCCGAGGCGCACTACCTCTCCCCCGACGAGGTCGCCGAGCAGCTCGCGCGCGCACGCGTGCTCGAAGGCGGCGGGCTGTCGCTCGCCGACGCGGGCGCGCCGCCGGTCGTCTTTTCGTTCGGCACGACGCAGGACCTCCGCGAAGCGATTCGCACGCACCACGGGGAAGAGGGCGCGCTCACGCCGCTGGTCGAGCGGCTCGCCCGGTGGCGCGAGACGCGCATCGCCGCGGTGATCGCCTGCGGCTCGCGCGGACAGGCCGACCGCATCCGCCGCCTGCTGCTCGACCGCAACGTGATGACGCGGCTGCACGAGGAGCCGTTCGAGGACGCCGCGCACGCCTTCGACGCCTCGGTCTTCGCGCACCTGTACCTGGGCGAGCTCTCCCAAGGGTTCGTCGACGGCGTCGGCGGGCTCGCGGCGCTTTCGGACGAGGAGATTTTCGGAGCGCGCGTTCGCCGCCGCGCCGCCAAGCGCAAGACCGACGCCGCCTTCGCCGCCGGCTTCCGCGAGCTCAAAGAAGGCGACTTGGTGGTCCACACCGACTTCGGCATCGCGCGCTACGCGGGCCTGACGAAGATGCAGGTGCAGGGCGTGCCGGGCGACTTCCTGGTGCTCGAGTACGCAGGACGCGACAAGGTCTACCTGCCGGTGAGCCGCATGCGGCTCATTCAGAAGTTCACCGGCGGAGATCCGACCCAGGTCGCCCTCGACAAGCTCGGCAGCGGCAGCTGGGAGAAGACCAAGAAGAAGGTCAAAGAGAACCTGCTCAAGATGGCGGCGGAGCTGTTGCAGCTCTACGCCGCGCGGCAGGCGCACCCCGGCCACGCTTACTCCGCACCCGACCGCTACTTCCGGCAGTTCGAGGCAGACTTCGAATACGAGGAGACGCCCGACCAGGCGAAGGCGATCGACGACGTGCTCGCCGACATGCAGAAGCCCGAGCCGATGGACCGGCTCGTCTGCGGCGACGTGGGCTACGGCAAGACCGAGGTCGCGATGCGCGCCGCGTTCAAGGCGGTGCTCGACCACAAGCAGGTGGCGGTGTTGGTGCCGACGACGGTGCTCGCGCAGCAGCACTTCGTCACCTTCCAGAAGCGCTTCAAGGACTACCCGGTCACGGTCGAGGTCGTCTCGCGCATGCGCAAGAGCGCCGACGTGCGCGAGGTGCTCCGGCGCGCGCGCGAAGGGAAGGTCGACGTCCTCATCGGCACGCACAAGCTGCTCGGCAGCGAGGTGGGCTTCAAGGACTTGGGCCTGCTCATCGTCGACGAGGAGCAGCGCTTCGGCGTCAAGCACAAAGAGAAGCTCAAGAAGCTGCGCTCGCAGATCGACGTGTTGACGCTCACCGCGACGCCGATTCCGCGCACCCTGCACATGTCGATGTCGGGCATCCGCGACATGAGCATCATCGCGACGCCGCCCCAGGACCGGCGCTCGATTCGGACGTTCGTGGTGAAGCTCGACCGGCAGGTGATCCGCGAGGCGATTCTGCGGGAGGTGCAGCGCGGCGGGCAGGTGTTCTTCGTGCACAACCGCGTGCACTCCATCCACTCGATGGAGCGGTTCCTCAAGGCGCTGGTGCCCGAGGTGACCATCGGCGTCGCGCACGGGCAGATGGCCGAGGGGCAGCTCGAGAAGGCGATGGTGGCGTTCGTCGAGAAGAAGTTCCAGGTGCTGCTGTGCACCTCCATCATCGAGAGCGGAATCGACATTTCGTCCGCCAACACGATGATCGTGAACCGGGCGGACACGTTCGGGCTCGCGCAGCTCTACCAGCTGCGCGGTCGCGTCGGCCGCTCGCGCGAGCGCGCGTACGCGTACCTGCTCGTGCCCAAGCGCCGGGCGGTGACGCGCGACGCGCAGCGGCGGCTCGAGGTGCTGCAGGCGTTCACCGAGCTGGGCGCGGGGTTCTCCATCGCCTCACACGACTTGGAGATCCGCGGCGCGGGCAATCTGCTGGGTCCAGATCAGTCCGGCAGCATCGAGGCGATCGGCTTCGACCTCTACACGCAGCTGCTCGACGAGGCGGTGCGCGAGATGCGCGGCGAGCCGCCGCGGGCGGAGGTGGAGCCGGACGTGACCTTGCCGATGCCGGCGTTCCTGCCCGACGACTACGTGCCCGACGTGCACCAGCGGCTGATGTTCTACAAGCGCTTCTCGAGCGCCTCGACGCCCGATGAGCTGAGCGACCTGCGCGCGGAGCTGGTGGACCGGTTCGGCGAAGCGCCCGAAGAGGTCGACAACCTGTGCGAGGTGATGGCGCTCAAGGTGGAGCTGCGCGACCTGAGGCTGCGCGCGCTCGAGTCAGGCGCGGGGCGCTTGGTGGTGACGCTCGGCCCCGACGCGCTGATCGACCCGGTGAAGCTCGCGCAGCTGGTGCAGCGCTCCGGCGGCGTCTTTCGGCTGACGCCCGACATGAAGCTGGTGGCGCGGATTCCGGACGGTTTGAAGGGACAGAACCTGGTCGCCGAGGCGAAGAAGGTGCTGCGCGACTTGTGGGGGGTTGCCCGACATCCGGCGTAACCTCGAGGCGTCACACAAGGGCGCGGTTTGACGAGGTAAATGGCTGACGCTGATATCGTTCTTCGGGTCGGAACAACTTCTTTTTCGAAGGCACCGACAAATCGATTGAAGGCCTCCCCACCCTTCAAGGACTCGAACGAACTATGGCTGGCAGCCCCCCGTTTTTGGCGTTCCTGCGGCAGTCGGATTTGAGGCAGGCCCATGCGCCTGCCCCGCGGCCTTCGGCGCCGCGTCCGGTTCGGGCGAGCTCGCTCCCGCGCTTCTGGACGACGGCGCAGGTGCGCGCGGCGCTGAAGACCGGCGGCGAGCTGGGAACGCTGCGGCCGCTGCAACCGCGCGAGCAGCTGTATTTCGACACGCTCGATGAGCTGAAGGTGCCGAACCAGAAGATGCTGCTCAGGGATGAAGAGCGCTCGCTCGAGGTCGTCCTGACGCCCCGACGGCTGTTCGTGCGCGCGGCGAATGAGTCGAGCTGGCAGGTGCTGACCGACGCGGCGAGCGGCCGCGCGGTGAAGCCCGCGGGGTGAAGCGGGGACTGTCACCTTGCGCGGCGATGGCCCTTGGGAATTCCGGGGACAGTCCCCTTCAGGGACAGTCCCCCCTCTAGAGCTGTAGGAGTTGGAGTTTGTTTTTGGCCGCTTTGGCGAGCTTGGTGCGCCCCTTGGACGCGATGCCTTCGAGCAGCGACGCGCCGACCGAGCGCGACTCGGAGCCGTGCCGCTCGGCGAAGTGGAAGCCGACGTAGTAGCGCGCCTCGTCGGTGAGCCCCTTGTCCTTCTGCAACGTCTTCGCGAGCGGGAAGCCGTCATCGACGAGCCGCTCGAAGTCCTGCAGCGAGCCGTCGCGCATGCGCGCGCGGGGATGCGGATCCATCGGCGAGCGCTCGAGCTGCATGCGCGCCAACGTGTAGCGGTCCTCCGACGTCGCGTACGGCGAGCGCACCAGCATGCCGAGCAGCGCCTCGGCGCGGCCGATGTCTTTCTTCCGGTGCGCCTGCGCCTTCTCGCGCAGAATGCCGGCCCAGGTCTCGGGGCTCGCGCCGCGCACCGGGTCGAGCTGGCGGCGGGCCACCGCGAGCGACTGGCTGATCATCGCCTCGGCGGCCTTGGCGAGCTTGCTGATCTCCTTCTTCGACAGCTTCTGCGCGCGCGGCGTCAGCACTTCGCTGAGCACGGTGGCGCCGACCTCTTCCTCCGCGTCGGCCAAACCTTCCGCGAGCAACGACTCACCGCCGGGCAGCTCGATGACCTGCTTCGCCGCGGCCTCGGCGCGGGCGCGGTCGTCGCCGCGCGCGACGGGCACGAGCGTCTTCTCGGCGACCTTCCCGCCCATGCCGCCCAGCCGCGTGATGGCCCACAGCGCGACCTCCAAGTCGCGGCTGGTGGCGAGCTCGGCGAGCTCCTCGGAGAACTCTGGCCCTATCTTGAGGACCGTGAGCGTGTCGCGCGCGGCGCGGGCGACGAGCGCGTCCTTGTCCTCGAGCAGCTCCATCAGCTTGCGCAGCGCCTTCTTCGACGGCGACTGGCCCAGCGCGAAGCGCAGCGCCATCGCCGCCTCCACGCGCACGGGCGTCGTCTGCCGAGGCGACAGGTACGAGAGCAGCCTGTCCGCGGCCTCGGGCAGCTCGAGGTAGCCCAAGACCTTCAGCGCGCCGCGCAGCGCCGGCTCGTCTTCTTGCGTCTTCTTCTTGTCGAGGAACTTCTCGACTTGATTGCGGATGGTGCGCCGCTCGGCCTCGGAGGCGGTCTTCACCTCCTGCCGGACCGACAGCGCGACGCGGTTGATGGCGTCGAACGGCTGACCGCGCATCCCCTCGAGCGTCATCTCGAACGAGAGGCGGCCGCCCACGGCGGGCAAGAGCTGCGACAGCGCGGCGCGCACCTCCGGGGTGGCGGTCGACAGGCGCGAGCGAATCTCCGGCAGCGCGTCTTCGCCGAGCGCGGCGATGGCTTTGGACGCGAGCCGCTGAATCTCTTTGCCGCGGCCCAAGGCGTCGAGCAGCACCGGCAAGGACTTCAGCGAGGCGATCTGCCCCAGCGCCTCGATGCCCGCTTCGGCGAAGGCGTCCACGGGGTCCTTCGCCATCTGGTGCAAGCGCGACAAGACGGCGGGGTCCTTCGCCTTGAGCTCGCCCAGGACCACCGCGGCGGCAATCCGCTTTCGGGGTGATTCGTCTTCGAGCAGCTCGGCCAAACGCTTGAGTGGGTCCACGGGGTTCTCCTGAAGCGGCCCTCTCCTACCGCAAGGAAGGACGCGCGTGCACGGTGGAGCACCCGCGCCTGATCAGTGTCGTGAACGCCCCACACCAACACGCGAAGAAGCGTCAGTCATCTCGCGCCTCTAGACGCTCGAACGGTTGGCACTCGAGCTGCTCTCCCATGTGACATGCGAGCGGTGTTCAGCCTCTTTGCAGCTTTGTTTCCCTTGGGCGTGCTGGCCACCTCGGGCGGCTACACAGGGGCCTCGGGCCTGGGCGGGAACACCTGCAACAGCTGCCATCGCGGCGGCGCGGTGCCGACGGTGACGCTCTCGGGGCCGACCGCGTTGCAGGCAGGACAGGTCGGGCGCTTCCGGCTCGTCATCACGGGCGGCGCGGCGGTGCGCGGCGGCTTCAACATCGCCGTCGACAATGCGAACGCGGCGCTCCGACGCGCGGCGACGGGGAGCAACGTCGACCGCACTGGCGAGCTGGGCAACGAGCTGTATCAGACGGCGCGCATTCCGTTCCAGAACGGGAGCCTCGCGGTGGATTTCGAGATGGTCGCGCCGCAGCTCAACGGAACGGTGACGATCTACGCGGCGGGGAACTCGTGTGGAGATCCATCTGGCGTCGACGGAGACCGCGCCGGCACGGATACGCATCCGGTGACGGTGAGCGGCGCGACCGGCACGGGCGCGGCGCCCACCATCGCCACGCCGGCCACCGCGCCCGGGCTGGTGCGCGGCGTCAACGCGAACGTCAGCGTGCTGGGCGCGGATGATCAGGGAGAAGGAACGCTCCGGTACACCTGGCGCGTGCAGTCGGGCCCCGCGCCGGTGACGTTCTCACCCAACGGCACCAACGCTGCGAAGCAGACCGTCGCGCGCTTCGGGCAAGCGGGGGTGTATGTCTTCGCGGTGGATGTTTCGGACGGAGGCGGGATTGCGACGAGCACCACTTCCTCCGTGACGGTTGAGCAGATGCTGTCGGGGCTCGTTGTTTCGCCGGCGACGGCCACGGTGGAAATCAATCGCTCCAAGCAGTTCACCGCCGAGGCGAGGGATCAGTTCGACGCGGCGATGCCGCCGCCGACGACGGGCTGGACGGTGAACGGCGGCGGGGCGGTCAGCAACACGGGGCTGTTCAAGGCGGGAGCGAACGTTGGTGGGCCGTTTCAGGTTGCTGCGCACGCGCTGGGGTTGAGCGCTACCGCCGAGGTGCGGGTGGTGGGCGTGGGTGAAGCCCCTGTGTCAGAGGTCGATGCGCCTGTCGGTGAGGGGAATTCGATGGAGACGTTGAATCAGACTGTGACGGGCGGCTGTCACGCGGCGGCGGGACCGGTGTGTTTGGGCGGAGTGGTGGTGGCGTTGCTCTGGAGGGGGCGGCGACGCCGGGGGTAGCGGGATGGAACTTGGGAAGGCCGGGGACAGTCCCCTTGGGGGGCAGCCCCCAGTTTACTGACAGAAGTGGGCGATGGTTGATTCGAGTATCTGCTCGCAGCGGACGAGCTCGTCGATGGGCACGTACTCGCCGGTGCGGTGCGCGGTGCGGATGTCGCCGGGCCCGAACACCACGGCCTCCGCGCCGAGTTGAATCATCTGCGGCGCTTCGGTGCCGAACGCGACGGTGATGGGCGGCGCACGGGTCTGGCTCGAGAGGAATTGCACCAGCTCCGCCTGGGCTGGCGTGTCGGCGCCGACGTCGGTGCGCAGCGGGCGGATGTCGCAACGAAACCCTGGCTCGGCGGCCACCAGCTCGTCGCGCACGCGCTCGAGCAGCTTCAGGACGCGCTCGACGGGCTGTTGCGGAATCGGCCGCCACTCGATGGTGAAGCGGCACGATCCGGGGATGATGTTCTTCGCCTTGCCGCCGGAGATGAGACCGACGTTGATGGTGGTGTGCGGCGGGCTGAACGCCGCGTCCGCTTCGCGCGCCAGCTCGGTGGCGGCGAGCGCCTCGAGGCGGCTCAAGAAGCGCGCGGCGCGGAAGATGGCCGACGCGCCTTTCTCCGGATACGCGCTGTGGCCCTCGACGCCGTGCACCTCCACCTCACCCAGGCAATAGCCTTTGTTGGCGCGGACTGGATGGAGCGAGGTGGGCTCGCCCACGATGGCGCGGCGCGGGGCGCGCACCTTCCGCTCCACCAGTTGCTTCGCGCCGACACAGCCCACCTCTTCATCGGCGGTGAACCACACGGCGAGCGGCGCTCGCGCGCGGCTTCGCTCGGCGGCGACGAGCGCGCAGGCGATGAACGCCTTGGTGTCGCACGCGCCGCGGCCGTACAGCTTCCCGTCCTTCTCCGTCAGCGCGAGCGCTTCGGTCCACGCGGGGTCGAACGGGACGCAGTCGGTGTGGCCGACGAGCCCGAGCGCCGGCGTGCCGTCACCTCGCGTGGCGAGCAGGTTCGCTTTCTCCACGCCCTGCTCGTCCCGGTACCCCACCCGCTCGCAACGAAAGCCCGCGGCCGTCAGCCGCGGCTCCAAGTACGCGAGCATCGGCAGGTTGCTCTTCGACGAGGTGGAGTCGATGGCGACCAGCGCCTTCAACGTGCGCTTCAGCTCGGCCTCGATGCTCACGCCGTCACCTCTTCCACCGCGCGTCGGTAGGCGCGCTTGGTCTCTTCCTCGAGCAGGTGTTGGCCATCGCGCACCAGGAAGCGGCCGCTGACCGCCACGTCGCGGATGGCGCTCGTTTGTCCGCCGAAGACGAGCGCGGGCAACAGCGCCTCGGTCGGCGCGCCGGCGAGCGAGACGTGGTCCAGGTCCACCGTGAAGAAGTCGGCCGGTCGGCCGGCCTGGAGCTCGCCCACCGGGAGGCCCAGGCTTCGCGCGCCGCCAGTGGTGGCCATCCCGAACAGCCGCCGGGCCAAGCCGTCGACCTCGCCCTGCTGAGGGTCGAGCACCGCGCGGCGTTGCTGCACCAGGCGCAGGTGGCTCTCGAGCTGCCGCGCCTCGTCGAGCAGATCGACGCTGGTCTGGCTGTCGGAGCCGAAGCTCAGCGTGACGCCCGCGTCGACGAGCATGTCGGCGGGCACCACCCCGTCGCCCAAGTTTCGCTCGGTCGAAGGGCAGGCGCAGACGTTGGCTTGCGCGGCGCCGAGCGCGCGCGCCTCGGCCGGCAGCAGGTGCACCGCGTGCACGGCGGTGAAGCCCGGCTGGAGCAGCCCGAGCGACTCGAGCAGCTCGACCGGCCGGAGCCGATGCTCGTCGAGGCAGGCTTCCACCTCCCCGGGCTGCTCGGCGACGTGCATGTGCACGACGCCGGCGGGTCGTTGGGCGACGGCCTGGAGCCACTCTTTGGGGACGGCGCGCACGCTGTGCGGCGCGAGCCCGACCGTGACGTGCGCGTCTTCGCGGGTCTCGGCGCGCAGCGACTCGGCCGCGGCCAGGAAGCCGTCCGCGCCCGGGTCGATGAAGCGCACCTGCCGCGGGTTGGCCGGCCGGTCGAAGCCGGCGCGCGCGTAGCCGACGCGCAACAGACAGATGCGCAGGCCGACATCGCGGGCCGCGCGAATCACCTGCCGCGCGAGCTCGTTGGGGCTCGCGTAGGCCGCGCCCTTCGGGTCGCGGTGCAGGTAGTGAAACTCTCCGACCGACGTGATGCCAGCGAGCGCCATCTCGAGGAACGCCTGCCGTGACACCGCGTAGAGCGCGTCGGGTGAGAGCGCGTGGGCGAACCGGTACATCAGCTCGCGCCAGCTCCAGAAGTCGTCCCCCTCGTGTCCTGGTGCGACGAACTCGGTGCGACCGCGCAGCACACGCTGGAACGCGTGCGAGTGCGCGTTGACCATTCCAGGCAACACCGCCCTGCGGTGCAGGGACATCACCGCGGCGCCCGGCGGCGCCTCCGACAGCACGCGGCCGTCGTCGGAGATCGCCAGCCGAACGTTCCTTTCCCATCGGCCGTTTCGGAACAGGAGCTCTGGCTCGAGCACGACTGCCATGGCGCGCCGTGTAGCACGACCGGGTGCGTTTTCTGGCACCCTGTTTTTTTCGATAAATACGGTATCGAAAGCGCCTTGTGTCCTCCCCGGGTGAATCTGCGTTGATTCGCATCGGCTCCACGCAGGAGGCGCCATGCAGAGTCGGTGGACGGCAGCACTGCTCACCCTCGCGGCCAGCGGCGCGGTCTCCTGCACGGGAGTGATCAGCGACTTCCTGCCCGTCGAGAGCGCCGACGTTGATCCGTCGAACGCGTCGACGGTGACGTGCGCTGAGGCGCCTCTCACGCCCGCTCGGGTGCGCCGGCTCACGCGGCTGGAGCTCGACAACTCGCTGAGCGACTTGCTCGGAAAGCCCGTGAACGTGGCGCAGGGCTTCGCGGCCGAAGACTTGGTCTCGGGCTTCTCCAACCACGCCGCGCTGCAGGTCTCTCCGCTCTTCGCGGATCAGCTCGACGCCGCCTCCCAAGCGCTGGCGGCGGAGCTCGCGGCGCAGTCGGCGCAAGTCGCGCCGTGCCCGTCCGGGAAGGACGAGCTGCAGTGCGCGCAGGCCTTCATCGCCGCGTTCGCCAGCAAGGCGTTCCGCCGTCCGGTGACGCCCGGCGAGACCACCGCGCTGCTCGACCTCTTCAAGGCCGGGCGCCAGGACGCGGCCTACGCCGACGGCATCTCGCTGGTCGTCGAGGGCGTGCTGCAGTCGCCCAGCTTCCTCTACCGCACCGAGCTGGGGACAGGCGCTTCGGCCGACGGCCGGGTGGAGCTGACGCCCGACGAGATCGCCTCCGCCCTCTCGTACTTCGCCATCGCCGCGCCGCCCGACGAGGCGCTGCGGGCCGCGGCGAGCTCCGGCGCGCTGCGCACACCCGACGAGATCGCCGCGCACGCCCGCCGGCTGCTCACCACCGATCCGCGCGCCCGGCCGCAGCTGCGCCAGTTCGTCAAGCAGTGGCTGGGCCTGTCGAACCTGGGCGCGCTGCAGAAGAGCACGATGGTGTTCCCGAGCTTCACCGACGCGCTGCGCGGCGCGATGGAAGCGGAGCTCGACGCGTTCATCGACCACGTGCTGTTCGAGCGCGACGCTTCGCTCCAGGAGCTGCTCGCCGCCGACTTCACGTTCGTCGACGAGAAGCTGGCGCCGCACTACGGGCTCGCGCCGCCGCCGGCGGGGCAGCTGGCGCGCGTGAGCCTGACGCAGCTGCCGCGGCGCGGGCTGCTCAACCAGGCGGGCTTCCTCTCGGTGTTCGCCCACGTCGACGACAGCTCGCCGGTGCTGCGCGGCAAGCAGGTGCGCACGCGCCTGTTGTGCCTGCCGATGCCGCCCCCGCCGCCGGACGCGCTCGTCACGCCGCCCGCGCCCAACCCGGCGCTCACCACGCGCGAGCGGGTGGCGGCGCACACCCAGTCGGCCGCGTGCGCCGGTTGCCACGCGCTCATCGACCCCATCGGCTTCGGCCTCGAGGACTTCGACGGCATCGGCCGGCACCGCACCACCGAGAACGGCAAGCCGGTCGACGCGCAGGGCACGCTGTCGTACGCCGCGACCCAGACCCCGTTCACCGGTGGGGCGCAGCTCGCCGCGGCGCTGGCCGAGCACCCCGCGGTGGCGTCGTGCGCCAACGTGCAGCTGTTCCGATACACCTACGGCCGGGTCGAGCAGAAGGACGACGCCTGCGCGCTGGAGAAGACGCGCGTGGCGTTCGAGCAGAGCGGGTTGTCGGTCATCGAGCAGCTGGTCGCGCAGACGCGCAACACCTCCTTCATCACTCGGCGAGTCACCCCATGAGAGCCCATTCGCGTCAGCGTCGCGCTTTCTTGAAATCGCTCGGCACGCTCGGGGCGTCGCTCCCGTTCGCGCGCTTGCTCGCGAGCAGCGCGGTGGAGGCGGCCGAGCCCGCGCCGCTCCGGTTCCTGGCGCTGTTCACGCCGCACGGCATGGTGCCGGAGTACTGGACGCCGCAGGGCACCGAGACGGCGTTCAACATCACGTACCCGAACGCGATGCTGGCGCCGCTCGAGCGGCACCGCTCGAAGATCCTGGTGCTCGACGGCCTGGACTACCGGGTGCTCTACGAGCACGGGCAGACCGGCCACGAAGGGGCGCCGGTGACCTTCTTGACCGGCAGCCGGATGGTGAGCGCGAGCGGCGCCGAGCTGCCCGAGAGCGCGTCGATTGATCAGGTGCTGGCGGAGAAGGTCGGCGCCAGCACCAAGTTCCGCTCGCTCGAGGTGACGGCGTTCCACCAGTACTCGGGCCAGCACGTCTACAACTCCATCAGCTTCACGTCGACCGGCCAGCGCGTGCCGTCCGAGCGCAACCCCGCGAACGTCTACAACCGCCTGTTCAAGGACCTGGCGGTGGGCGCGCCGAGCCCGGAGGTGACGCGGCAGCTGCAGCGCCGACGCAGCCTGCTCGACTACCTGATCAAGGACGTCGGCGCGATGCAGTCGCGGCTGGCCGGGGCGGAGCGCGCCAAGCTCGACAGCCACCTGACCGCGCTGCGCGACATCGAGCGGCGGCTGGCGACGAGCGGGGTGGCGTGCGGCAGCAAGCCGGCGCAGCCCCCGTCGTTCTCCAGCTCCGCGGTGGTGCGGGAGGCCAACGCGCCCGAGCTGGTGCGGCTGCACCTGGACCTGGTGGCGCAGGCGTTCGCGTGTGACCTCACCCGGGTCGCGACGATGACGATGCTGGCCGCGCCGTCGATGCCGTGGATCGGCATCACCGACAACATCCACGACGACATCGCGCACATGATCGACGCGTCGGACGCCACCGCGCGCGCGGCGATTCGGCTCAAGCTCGCCAAGGTGCAGGCCTGGTACGCCGAGCAGGTCGCATACCTGATGGACAAGCTCGCGGCGATCCCCGAGGGCGACGGGACCGTGCTCGACCACACGCTGATTCTGTGGGGCAACGAGCTGGGGAACCCTTCGAGCCACTCGAACTTAGGCGTGCCGACCGTGCTGGCCGGCGGCGCGAACGGGCTGTTCCACATGGGGCGATACCTCAAGCTGCGCGGGCCCACCACCTCGGCCTCGAAGGCGGTGCCGCACAACCAGCTGCTCGTCGCGATCGCCAACGCGTTCGGGCTGTCGGTCAATACGTTCGGTCACCCCGCGTACAGCGGCGCGCTGCCCAACCTGTCGTAGCGGCCGAGCGCCGCCGATGCCGGAGCACGGTGGCGAAGCCCAACAGCGCGTTGCACAGCAGCAGCGCGTTGGTGACGACGAACACCCAGTTCCGCACCAGCACGCTGTAGACGGTGAAGCCGGCCGACGCGGTGAGCTGACCCACGAAGAGCCAGCGCGACACGCCTTCGCTCGAGCCCTCCTTCCACTGCTTGAGGACCTGCCTGCCGAGGGTGAGCACCAAGATGAAAGAGCTCGCCCAGCCAATGGCTTCGGTCATGCGGAGATCATGGGGATTGTCCCTGGAAGGGACTGTCCCCGGAAGTGTCGAGCCATGTGCCCGGCCGCTGCTTGCGGAAAACGGGGACAGTCCCCTCCTTGGTCGGCGCGCGGTGAATGCTTACTCCTTTTGAAAAGGAGAGGACGCATGGACCGCTGCGAAGTGTGCGGGAACGAGTACGACAAGGCGTTCAGGGTGCTGATCGGCGACACGTCGCACGTGTTCGATTCGTTCGAGTGCGCCATCTACGCGCTCGCGCCCGAGTGCGAGCACTGCTCGGTGCGCATCGTCGGCCACGGCGTGGAGCAAGGCGGTCGCATGTTCTGCTGCGCCAGCTGCGCGAAGGCCGAAGGCGCGCACGAGGTCGTCGACCGCGCGTGAGCCGCTTGCCTCGGCGCGCGCGGACGAGGAGTCTGTCGGGCCGAATGACGAAGAAGACCACGTCGGAGCGGCTCCAGCGCTACCGCGAGAAGCGCGACTTCGCCGTCACTTCGGAGCCGTCCCCGGAGGTCCCGGCGCGACTCCCGGCCGACCGGCCCACCTTCATGGTGCACAAGCACGACGCGACGCGGTTGCACTACGACCTGCGGCTCGAGATGGACGGCGTGCTCGCGAGCTGGGCCATTCCGAAAGGGCCGACGTATGACCCGGACGTGAAGCGCTTGGCGGTGGAGACCGAGGACCACCCGCTGGCGTACGGGAGCTTCGAAGGGCGCATCCCCGACGGCGAGTACGGCGCGGGGGACTCCATCATCTGGGATCGCGGCACCTACGACACCGTTCCGCCTGGACAGGCGAGCGCGCAGCGGCAGAAAGGCCACCTGCACCTTGAGCTGTTCGGCGAGAAGCTCAGAGGGCGCTGGCACCTGGTGCGCACGCGGCCCCAGCGCGGCAAGGCGCAGTGGATCTGCTTCAAGGCGAAGGACGGCCTGGAGCGGAAGGGCTTCGACGTGGTGGCCGAGCGGCCCGAGTCGGTGCTCTCCGGGCGTCGCGTCACGCGCGGGCCAGTGACCCGGGCGTCGCTGCGCGCGCCGCACCCGGCCCCCGAGGTGTTGCTGGAGCGCGTGTGGCCGCCGATGAACGCGACGCTCGCCCAGCGGCCCGACGCGCGCGAGCGCTACGTCTACGAAGTGAAGTACGACGGCTACCGCGGGCTCGCGGCCATCTCGGGCGGGCGGGTCGCCTTTCAGTCGCGCAACGCCATCGACTTCACCGAGCGCTTCCCCCAGCTCGCCGCCGCGCTGAGACGGCTGCGCGTCGGCGAGGCGGTGCTCGACGGCGAGGTCGTCGGGCTCGACAAGGACGGCGTCTCGCACTTCCAGCTGATTCAGGAACCGGCGGCGGAGCACCGCTTCGTCGTCTTCGACCTGCTCTGGCTCGAAGGGCACGACCTGCGCGAGCAGCCGCTGGAGGAGCGACGCGAGCTGCTCGAGAGCCTGATGGCGAACGTGCCGCGGCCGCTCGAGCTGGCGCAGCGCATCGACTTGCCGCTCGCCGACGCGCTCGCCGCCGTGCGGCACATGCGGATGGAAGGGCTGATGGCCAAGCGGCGCGGCTCGAAGTACGTCGGCGCGCGCTCACGCGACTGGCTCAAGCTCAAGGTGTCCACGGCGCAGGAGGTCGCGATCGTCGGCTACACGCCCATCTCCAGCGGCAAAGAGGAGATCGGCGCGCTCCTGTTGGGGCTTTGGGAGAAAGGACGGTTCGTCTTCGCGGGCAAGGTCGGCACCGGCTTCGACGCGAAGACGCGCAAAGGGCTCTTCGCGCGCCTGGAGCGAGACCGCGTCGACAAGCCGCAGGTCACCGGCGCGCCCCGGTTTCGGGACGCGCGGTGGGTGAAGCCCAAGCTCGTCGCGCAGGTCGCCTTCGGGGATTGGACGCGCGATGGCAAGCTGAGGCACCCGTCCTTTCAGGGGCTCCGGGAAGACAAGTCGCCCAAGGACTGCGTGCGCGAGATGCCGAAGGAACAGAACGGGCCGCCCAGGCACGTGGTGAAGCTCACGAGCGCGGACAAGAAGCTCTTCCCCCAGAGCGGCATCACCAAAGGCGAGATGGTCGCGTACTACCGCGAGGTCGCGCCGGTGCTGGTGCCCGCGCTCGACCAGCGCCCCCTGGTGTTCGAGCAGTGGCCGCGAGGCATCTCTCACCCGGGCATCTACCGGCAAGGCGTGAAGGGACAGCCCGCGTGGGCGACCACCGCCGACGTCGTGCACAACAGCAAGTCGGTGAAGCACCTGGTGGTCGACCGGCCCGAGACGCTCGAGTGGATCGCCAACCAGAACGCCATCACCTTGCACGCCTGGCACAGCCACCTGCCCATGCTCGACGAGCCGGACTGGGTGCTGTTCGATCTGGATCCGCCCGATTCGGATCCGAACGCCTGGAAGAAGCTGGTGCGCATCGCGAATGCGCTGCGGGGGATGCTCGAGGAGCTGAGCATCGAGAGCGTGCCGAAGACGTCGGGCAAGCGCGGGCTGCACGTGCTGGTGCCGCTGGCCCGCGGACACACGTATGAAGACGCGTTGAACTTCGCGATCGCGGTGACGGCGACGCTCGAGCGCGGGCTGCCGAGCCTGGCGACGACGGAGCGCGCCCTCTCGAAGCGCCGCGGGCGGCTGTACCTGGACGCGATGCAGAACGGGCGCGGCAAGACGGTGGTCGCGCCGTACTCGCTGCGGGCGGTGGAGGGGGCGACCTTCTCCGCGCCGCTCCAGTGGTCGGAGGTCACCGAGTCGCTCGACCCGAAGGCGTTCAACCTTCGAACGGCGGCGGAGCGGCTCGACCAGGTCGGCGACCTGTTCCGCCATGCCCTCGAAGGGCGGCAGCGCCTGCCTCGCTTCGCGTCCTCCTGAGGTCCCAGGAAGCAGCGGGAATTGGCTGACGCCGGCGATGCCCTTTGCGCCGCTTGCCAAGTGGTCAGAGGCGAACCCGCCAGTAGCCTGGTCGTCGGCGGTTATGAGCGACGGCCAAGACACGGAACTCCTCAGGCAGCTCGATGTAGAACAGCGTGTACGGGAAACGTCGGACCGGGCAACGACGGATCTCGAACCGGCGAGATACTCTCTTAGCCAGCGGGAACGAACGAGGGCGTCGCACGATCTCACGACCGCTCTCGAACGGCGGCCACGAAGTCTGTGCCGAGGCCGGCGCGCTCTTCGTACCAGGACTCAGCAGCCGCGAGCTCTTGCTCGGCCGCCGGATCAAGGTTGACGGGCTTGGTCACGTTTTCCGGCGATGCTTTGCGTCCAACTCGTCACAAGCGGCGTCCAAACTCTTGCCGCTCGTCTCGCCGCTCAGTGCCCTGGCCGCCCGCTGTTCGAGCTCGCTTGCCCACGCCTGCTCGACCGCGAGGGGATCCTCGGGCGCTGAGTCCTCCAAGCTCCTGATGAGGTCGTGCACGAGGCGACCCCGCTCGGTTGGGGGAAGTCTCAAGGCTTCATCGAGTAGGTCGCGCGGAGCCATGGTGAGAGCAATTTTATCATCGCCTCCGAAGCACCAGGAAGTCTCCAGGCGTGGTGCGTGGAAGACCGGGAGGTTGGGGGCAAGGAAACGTTGATTCTGGGCTGGTCGCTGAAACGCCAAGGCGACAGCCTCGGACACCCCTCCCGTCACCTTTTCGGCGCTCTCGTCGACAATACCGGTGAGAGGTTCTTCATGGAGCGACCGACCGCGCCCTGCTGGCTCTTGTGTTTTGCCCTCGCCAGCTGCGCGCCCCTCGCAGCGGGCACCGAGGCCGAGCTCGAAGAAGAGGAGCACGGCAGCGGCAGCGAAGAGACCCTTCAGGCCTCGCCCGGCCCGCAGGGGGTCGTCTTCGCCGCGCCCGACGATTCGGCCACCGTGCCCCCAGTCCAGGCCGCCGACGGCAGCCTCACCTGCCCGCTGCCCGAGCCGGACTACAAGCTCATCAACGGCAAGTGCGTGCCGTCGTGCGGGCGGGCCGGCGGCAACGCCTGCACCGCGGCTGGCGCCTTCGCCTGCCAGGGTGAGCAGTCGTTCGTCTCACACGACTGCGCGGTTTGCTGCCGAAAGTGCGACCGCGCCACGCCGCCGAGCGCGCTGCCGGTCATTCACTACTACGGCATGTTCCAGGGAGCCGACGGCAACCCCGATGACGCATTGAACACGACGCTCATCGTCCCCAACACCGAGGTCATCTTCGGGGTGGGCAGCCCCTACCTCTTCGATTCTCCGGGTTGGAGGCCGGTCCAAGGCGGCAATCTCTTGACCGGTACGTACGCGAGCTATCCCACGTGCGGCGACTTCACGCCCGAGTTCCAGAAGTGGCGCGGGCGGGGCGCGAAGCTGGGCAAGCTGCTCACCAACGAGCAGCTCGAGGCGTGGCTCGACCACGGCACCGCGGCCGACCGCATCGAGCGAATCCTCCGGTACGGCTGGGACTACGTCGTCATCGACGAGATTGGCGGAGTCGCCTGGCGCGACTCGGGCCGCTACGGGCCGAAGGCGGTGGCGATGCTCAACCAGCTGGGCGCGCGCGGGCTCTCGAAGAAGATCATCTTTTGGGTCAACCCAACAACGACGCAGGTCTGGTACGACCCCGCCGTCCACCCGACCGGCGCGGCGGGCGAGTACAAGAAGCTGCTCGCGGCCTGCCAACAGCACTGCAAGCGCCTCGTCTGGGAGACGTACCCGCAAGACAGCACCACCTGTTCGAGCAACTGGAAGCGGTGCCTCACCACGTTCACCGCCGTCTCGCCGGACTATGGCGCGGCGAAGTACTTGGAGTGGACGGCGAACCGGTTGAGCAACGCGCTCCAGGGAACCAACCGGGTGTCGCTCTCGGGGTTGGGGCTTGGAAACTTGAACCCGGTTCGCTACCTGAACGTCGCGCAGTGCGACCTCGTTCCCTATCGAGGCAACTGCCCTCAGAGCCCAGGCTCGGGCGGGCTCCACCGGCAGTTCTCGGTGCTGCACGGCGGCACGTTCGCCAAGTACCAGTGCGGCGTGGCGTTCTACGGCCATACCCACGCCGCGCCGACCACGAGCTGGTCGCTCGCCGACCTGGCGAACCACCTGCGCAACCTCACAAGCTGGTGGAGCACCCACGGCTGCCGCTGATGACCGCGCGTTCACCCAAGGCTGGCAAGCGCACGGGTGATCCACTATGTGCATCGCCGTGCAACCGGCGACCCTCCTCGACCGAACCAGCGACAAGCGCTTCTACGTCTTCAACGCCCTGCTCTCCGCCGGCGCGCTGGCGTTCCTCACGTACATCCTGATCATCCGCGGCGGCAGCGAGGCCGCGGGCATTGACCTGCGCTTCCTGCCCGCGGTCAACGCCAGCTTCAACGCCCTCGCCGCTTCGTTCCTCATCGCCGGCTACGTCGCCATTCGCCGCCGCGCCCAGCGCGCCCACCAGTACTTCATGGTCTCCGCCTTCGCGGCGTCGGCGCTCTTCCTCGTCTGCTACCTCGCCTACCACTACGTGCACGGCGACACGAAGTACACCGGCCAGGGCCCCCTCCGCGCCGTCTACTTCTTCGTGCTGATCAGCCACGTGCTCTTGTCGATGCCGGTGGTGCCGCTCGCGCTCAGCGCCTTCTACTTCGCGGCGAAGAAGCAGTTTCAGCGGCACAAGCGGGTCACCCGCGTGCTGCTGCCGATGTGGCTCTACGTCTCGGTCACCGGTGTGGTGATTTTCTTCATGCTCCGCGGCAGCGCCCCGGCGGTTCCCTGACGGCCACTCCGCGCGAGTGCACACCCCGTCCGCGCTCCGGCTGTACCAGACCTGGGACAGGGCGACGCCCCAACTTCCGTAATCAGGACGCGGGCTTGCTGGGCATGGCGGTTGCTGTCTTCAGCCGCGATGCGCTCGCATTCCACGACCCTGCTCGCTCTGCTCTTCGCCCTCACCGGCTGCTTCGGTGAAGGCGTCATGTCCTCCGGCGTCCGCGGCGACCTCGCCGGCGCGCCCGGAGGCCCCACGGGCGATGACATCGAGGGCGGCGGCGTCATCACCGCGGCCAAGGTCTGCACCCCCGAGGAACGCGACCCCGGCGTCACGCCGCTGCGGCGGCTCACGCGCTTCGAGTACGACCGCGTGGTGAAGGACCTGCTCGGCGTCAGCGCGACGCCGGCGCCGAACTTCGAGCCCGAGTCGGAGCTGTTGGGCTTCGACAACGACGCGACGTTAATCATCCCGCCCGAGCTCGCCGGGCAGCAGGTGAACGCGGCCGAAGAGCTGGCCAACGCGTTCGACGTCTCGAAGGTGCTGCCGTGCGACCCGTCGCAGCTCGGCGCCGACGCCTGCGGCCTGCGCTTCATCGAACGGTTCGGCCTGCGCGCGTTCCGCCGGCCGCTCGACCCGAGCGAGGTCGACACCTACCGCAAGCTGTTCGACGCCGGCCGCGCGGGCGAGGATTTCCACGCGGGCGTGCGGCTGGTGGTGCAGGCGATGCTGCAGTCGCCCCACTTCCTCTACCGCCCCGAGGTGCGCTCGCTGGGGCAGCTCGGCGCGGTGGTCCGCCTCGACCCCTTCGAGCTCGCCTCGCGCTTGTCGTTCTTCCTCTGGAGCTCGATGCCCGACGACGAGCTGCTCGCGCAGGCCGGCGATGGACGCTTCGCTAACGCCAACGACGTCATGCGCGAGGCGCGGCGGATGCTCCAGGACCGCCGCGCGAAGGAGACGGTGCAGAAGTTCCACAAGCACTGGCTCGAGCTGCACAAGCTCGACGACCTCGCCAAGGACGCGCAGCTCTACCCGCAGTTCGCGGCGGCCAAGCCGTTGCTCCAGGAAGAGGCCGAGCGCTTCATCGAGAGCATCTTCTTCGAAGGCGGCACCGCGACCGACCTCCTCAAGGCGCCGCACACGTACCGGAACCAGGCGCTCGCGGGCTACTACGGCGAGCCCGGCCCTGCGACGAGCAACTTCGTGAAGGTGGCGACCAACCCCACCCAGCGCGCCGGCGTGTTCGGGCTGGGCGCGTTCCTCGCGGTGCAGTCGGGCCCCGTCGCCACCTCGCCGGTGCTGCGCGGCGTCTTCGTGCGCCGGCACATGCTGTGCGGCAACCTGCCGGATCCGCCGCCCGACGCGACCGCCGCGGTGAAGCCGCCCGACCCGTCGCTCACCACGCGCGAGCGCTACGCCCAGCACTCCACCGACCCGGCGTGCGCGGGCTGCCACAAGCTCATCGACGGCATCGGCTTCGGCTTGGAGGACTTCGACACGCTGGGTCGCCGCCGCACCACCGAGAACAACAAGCCCATCGACGCCTCCGGCTGGTTGGTCGGCGCGGCGGAGGCGGACGGCGACTTCGTCGGCGGCGCGGGCTTGGGGCAGAAGCTCGCCGAGGCCGAGGTGGTGCGCGGCTGCATGGTCAAGCAGTGGTTCTTGTTCACCCACGGCCGCTCCGAGACGCCGCTCGACAAGTGCTCGGTGCAGCACGTGGGCGAGCAGTGGAAGCACCACGGCTACAAGATGGAGGAGCTGCTCGTGGCGCTCACTCAGACCGACGCGTTCTTGAAGCGTCGCGTGGCGGAGGTGACCCCATGAAGCGTCTCTCTCGACGGACCCTGCTGCGCGGCGCCGGCGGCGTCGCCATCGCGCTGCCCTTCCTCGACGCGATGACGGCGTTCGGTCAGTCCTCGCCCAGCTTCCCCAAGCGCTTCGTCGGCATCTTCACGCCCGACGGCACGGTGACCAGCCGTTGGCGCCCGGCCGCGGTGCGCTCGGAGAGCGACTTCGATTGGGGGACCATCCTCTCGCCCCTGGGCGCGTTCCGGCGGCCCGACAACGGGCAGACCGTCTCGCTCCGCCAGCACATCATCCAGCTCGACAACCTGACCAAGGAGCTGGGCGGCCCCGGCAGCCAACACCACAAGGGCGTGGGCTGCCACCTGACCGGCGCGCGGTTGAAGAGCTGCTCGTCGGGCCAGGCCGACTGCTTCTCGGGCGGCGGCGGCACCGTGTTCGCGTCTTGGGCGAACGGCGTCTCCATCGACCGGGAGATCATCTACAAGCTCGGGCTGCCCACCACGATGGCGTACGAGTTCGGCGTGCAGAGCTCGGGGCGCGACGTGCGCAGCACCATCACCTACGGCCTGCAGAACGGCGCGGTGTACGCCATCTTCCCCAAGGGCCCGGTACAGGCCTGGAACGACATCTTCAAGAGCTTCGCGCCGCCGAGCCCATCGACGCCGAGCGCGCCGACCACCCCCGCCGGCCCGACGCCGGAGCAGCGGCTGCGCAAGCGGCAGCTGCTCGCCATCGACGCGGTGAAGGACGACTACCAGCGGTTGCGCGCGCAGCTCGGCGCCACCGACCGGCAGAAGCTCGAAGGCCACCTGGAGAGCGTGAACGACATCGAGAAGCGCCTCCTCGCGCTCCAGAGCACCGGCGGCGGCACCGGCACGGGCGGCGGCACGCCCGCCCCGACGAGCAGCGCGTGCGTCAAGCCGAACGCACCATCGCAGTCCGACGCGTACTACCGGGACAACGCGCGCATCATCGAAACCGGGCGGCTTCAGATGGACATGCTCGTGCTGTCCCTGGCGTGTGACCTCAAGCGCGTGGCGAGCTTCATGTGGGTCGACGGCTTTCACGAGCGCGGCTATCCCTCGCTCGGCTTCTCCGACAACCACCACTCGCTCGCCCACGCCGACTCGCAAGACAAGCTCACCACCATCGGCCGCATGTTCGCCGAGCAGTTCGCGTACCTGGTGTGGAAGCTGTCGATGGTGCCGGAGGGCGACAAGACGCTGCTCCACAACAGCCTGGTGCTCTGGGGCGCCGAGATGGGCAACGGCGCCACGCACAGCCTGGCGAGCTCGCCCTTCCTCCTCGCCGGGAACGCCGGTGGCCAGCTCACGACCGGCCGGTACCTGACGCAGTCCTCGTCGATTCCGCACACCCGGCTGCTCATCTCGTGCCTCAACCTGATGGGCGTGCCGACCGCGCGGTTCGGCCTGTCGACGCAGAACGGCGGCAACGCGAGCCACGAGGGATTGCTGCCGAAGCTCGTGTAGCCCCTGCGGCTGAGGGCCTAGAGGGGAGTGGGGCTGGGTCGTCGAACGCTCGAACGAGAGGCCACCAGCGCCGGCAAGCTTCGGGCGGGGGCTTTGACGCGTTGGTCGCCCTGGTGCAGCGAACCGCGGAGAGAAAGGTACCGTTTCTGGTACCCAGGACTCCGCAGTTCAGACCGACGACGACGTCGAAGCGGGCAACCACGTGCCGTGAAGCGGTCGCGTCTTGGCGGAAGCACGGGCCATCAAAGCGCAGGCAAAGCACCCACCCAGCCCACTGTCTCCCTATGAGCCGCTTCGAGGTGCTCGCTTAGAGCGCGCCCGCCATTTCGGCCGGCACGGGCATCGACACCTCGGCCGACTGGGGCACGCCGTCGACGTAGGTCACCCACTTGCCCATCACCGCCGGCACCCGCGGGCCCGGGGTGACGATGCCGGTCAAGTTGAGCGGATCCACCGCGCTCAGATGAAGGGTGAGCCCGCTCGGCGCCGTCCGCCGCACCGAGCGCGCTAAGTCGACCGCCTCGGGCAGCGCGAACTGCTCGCCGGCGAAGCCGGAGACGAAGCGGCCGCCGCGGACCTCCCCGCGCGCCTCCAGCCGGCGGTACACGTAGAGCAGCTCCCGCCACGCCGGCGCGAGCGGCTCGCGGGTGAGCAGGTCGCGCCACACGATGCCGTAGCGCCGCAGGAACAGCTTCGCGAGCGGCTCGAGCACGTCGCCTTCGACACCGAAGCCCTTGAGCAGGCTCCAGCGGCCAGGCCCGCCGCGCTGCATGGCGCGCTGGCGCTTGCGCGCCTTGGGTGACTGCAGCACCCGCAGGTTCTCCACCGCGTCGGCGGTGACGATGCCGGCAGCGAGCAGCTCCCACAGCGCGTCTTCAATCTCCGTCGGCAGCCGCTGGGTCGCCGCGACCAGCTCGGTGAAGAACGAAGCGCCGCGCTGGTTGAGCGCGTCGGCGACCTGCCACGCGACCTGCGAGAGCTCGGGCCCCAACGGCGTCTCGGTCGGCCGCGCCGCGGCGAGCAGCCACGGCAGCGCGGGGCGGTGCACGAAGGTGAGGCTCGCGTTGCGCCCCGGCAGCGGCGAGCGGCCGCGCGCCGCCTCCACCGTCTCCATCCGCGCGACGGGGCTCGAGTTGCCGCGCGGCCCGAAGGTGTTGGGCTTCGGCTCGCGCCGGGTCAACCTGCCCCACGCGACCTCGCCGCCGAAGCACGCGCGCTCGAGCAGCTCGGGCTGGTAGCGGCGCATGCGCGCGGGGAACAGGTGCTGCTCCCACGCGGCGGCCGGCGCCTCGTAACCTTGCAGCAGCTCCACCGCCTTCACCATGCCGCGCGGCCCTTGCAACCCATCGGTCGGCTCCAGGTGGTGCCAGCGGAACAGAAAGCGCATCACGTCTTGGGGCGAGAGCGGCTGAATCTCCGCGCGCAGGCGCCCGACGGTGCCGCGGTGGATGCGCTGGAGCAAACGGCGGTCGCACCACTCCGTCGCGGCGCCCGACCCGGGGCGGAAGGTGCCCCGCAGCACCTGCCCCTGCGACTCGAGCTGAAAGAGCGCCTGCTCCACCGCGCTCACCGAGAGCTGGAGCGTCGCCGCGAGCTCCTCCCCGGTGGTGCGCCCCAAAATCTCCATCCACCCGCGCACCACCTTGAGCGCCGCCTCGTCGCGCGCCATCGGCCCATCGCCCGGCAGCGGCGAAAGCTTCGGCGTCATCTGTCCGTCGGGGAACAACGCCTCGGCGGCCGGCACCCGCTCGGCGGCGATGAGGAACTCGCCCGGCCCACCGTCGCCCGCACTGGCGACCGACAAGGTCGCCGCGCGCCCCTCGGAGACCAATTCGTCGAGCCAAGCGGTGTCCACGCGCCCGCGCGGCACCAGCACCAGCTGCAGGAGCGCGTCGTGCAGCTCCTCGGCGTCGCGCACCACCGGCTGCGCGTCGGCCACGACTTGGGCAATCGCCTGCGAGTCGAGCGCGCCGAAGGCCGCGGCGTCGGACGGCGGCAACGTCCGGCGCACGCTCACCGCGCGGGCGCGACGCTCCTCCAACGGCGCGTCGTCCAGGTACGTGTACGGCGCGCTGTTCAACATCTGGTGCGCGAAGACGCTCGGCTCGGGCAGGTCCACCGCGCGCCGCTCGATGCGGCCGGCCTTCAGCGCGCGCAGCACCTCCTTGAGGCCGTCGACGTCCATCGCCTCCCGCAGGCAGTTGTCGAGCGTCTCTCGGACGAGCGGGTGGTCGGGCACCTCGATGTCGCCGCCGCCGTGGTTGTCCTGGCAGCCGACCTGCGCGGGGAAGACCGCGGCGAGCAGGTCGTCGGACCGCGCGCGCTGAATCGGCGGCGGCACCCGCTTGCCGCCGGAGGAGCGGCTCAAGGCGAGCGCGCGGGTGGCGTTCCAGCGGAAGCGCGTGCCGAACAGCGGCGCCTGCAGAATCGCCTGCACCAAGACCTCTTCCACGTTGTCGGCGTTCAGGAAGTCGAAGATTTCGATGAGCGGGAAGCTGTGCTGCTCGCCGAGCGAGAGGAGGATGCCGTCGTCGGACGCGGCCGCCTGCAGCTCGAAGTCGAAGGTCCGGCAGAAGCGCTTGCGCAGCGCCATGCCCCAGGCGCGGTTGATGCGCCCGCCGAACGGCGCGTGGAGGATGAGCTGCATGCCGCCGGCCTCGTCGAAGAAGCGCTCGGCGACGACGCAGCGCTGCGAGGGCACCGCCCCGAGCGCGCCCGCCCCCGCTTGGAGGTAGCGCAGGAGCAGGTCCGCCCCGTCCGGCGGAAGCCGGAGCGTCTTCGCCAGGTACTCGGCCGCGTCCTCGCGCTGGGGCAGCGCTTCGCGCAGCTTGCCGACTTGAGTGGACAGCTCGTCGGTGCGAGACGGCGCCTCGCCGCGCCAGAACGGAATCGACGGCGGCGCGCCGTGCGCGTCCTCCACGCGCACCTGACCGCCGAAGAGCCGCTTGATGCGCCACGAGGTCGAGCCGAGGAGAAAGACGTCCCCCGCGGTGCTCTCGACCGCGAAGTCCTCGTCGAGGTCGCCGACCACCTTCTCCTCGGGCTCGGCGACGACTTGGTAGGTGAACAGGTCGGGAATCGCGCCGCCGTTGAGCAGCGCGGTGAGCCGCGCGCCGCGCCGGGGCTTGAGCCAGCCGTTCACCCGGTCGTGGTGAAGGTGCACCCGCGCCCGCCCGCGCGAGGTGGACACGCCTTCCGAGAGCATGTGGAGCACCTGGTCGTACTCGGCGCGCGTCAGAGCGCGGTACGGGTAGGCGCGGCGAAAGCGCTCGAACAGCTCGTCTTCGTCCCACTCCTGGCAGGCGCACTCGGCGACGATCTGCTGCGCGAGCACGTCGAGCGGCTTGTTCGGCAGAATCACCGCGTCGAGCTCGCCCTGGTGAATCGCCTGCAAGAGCGCGGTGCACTCGACCAGCTCGTCGCGCGTCATCGCGAAGAGGATGCCCTTCGAGGTGCCGCCGTAGTGGTGGCCGGCGCGGCCCAGCCGCTGGAGCATCACCGCGATGCTGCGGGGCGAGCCGAGCTGACAGACCAGGTCGACCGAGCCGATGTCGATGCCGAGCTCGAGCGAGGCGGTCGCCACCATCACCGACAGCGTGCCGGCCTTGAGCCGCTCCTCCGCCTTGAGCCGAAGCTCGCGCGCCATGCTGCCGTGGTGCGCGGCCACCTTGTCTTCGCCGATGCGCTCGCCCAGGTCGTGCGCCACGCGCTCGGCGAGCTTGCGGGTGTTCGTAAAAATGAGCGTGGTGCGGTGCTCCTGGGTGAGCGCCACCAAGCGGTCATAGACCTGGCCCCACATCTCGTGGGTGGCGACGGCCGAGAGCTCGTCCTCCGGCACCTCGATGGAGAGCTCCCACGGGCGCACGTGGCCAATCTGCACGACCTCGCAGGGCTTTCGGCCGGGCGTTGGCGCGCCGGTGAGGAACTCGGCGATGACCGAGAGCGGCTTCTGCGTCGCCGACAGCCCCACGCACTGAATCGGCCGGCCGACGAGGGACTTGAGCCGCTCCATCGAGAGCGTGAAGTGGGAGCCGCGCTTGTCTCGGGCGAGCGCGTGGATTTCGTCGACCACCACCGTCCGCACGGCCTTCAGCGTGGCGCGCGAGCGCTCGGCGGTCAGGTAGAGGAAGAACGACTCCGGCGTGGTGATGAGCAGGTGCGGTGGGCGCTTGATCATCGCCGCGCGCTCGCTGCTCGGGGTGTCGCCGGTGCGCACCAACACCCGAATCGGCTGAGGCTCATAGCCCATCGCCCGCGCGCGCTGGTTCAGCTCCTCGAGCGGCGAGAGCAGGTTCTTCTGCACGTCGTTGCCGAGCGCCTTGAGCGGCGAGACGTAGACGAGCTGCGTCTCGTCGGTGAGCGCGCCTTCGAGCGAGCGGCGAAAGAGCTGATCCAAGCACGCGAGGAAGGCGGTGAGCGTCTTGCCCGAGCCGGTGGGCGCGGCGATGAGCACATCGTCGCCGCTGCGGATGCGCGGCCAGCCGAGCCGCTGTGGCTCCGAGGGAGTGCCGAGCCGCTCGGCGAACCAGCGCTGAACGATGGGATGGAAGTCGGAGAGCGCGGGGTCGACGGGCGCGCTCGCCGGCGCGGCGAGATCGAGCTTGAGCTGAGGCAGTGGCATGGGGCGTCCATAGACTGAACGGGGGTTCACCTGACGTCAACCCCGTGAGGGGACAGTCCCCTGCGGGGGCAGTCCCCGGCCTGATTTCACAGCTGCTGCAATTCCTCCGTGCACGCAGCTTTTGAATGGCTCCATTCGATAATTCCAGGGCAAGGGGATTTCCGAAGAGTCGATTCCATGCGCATCCCGTCCCCGTCGGCCGGAGCCTCGGAGAAGTCGCGCCGGTCGCGCGTGCGGCGGCGCTCGCTCGCGTTCACCGCGAAGGCGCGCGGCGTGGTGAAGCGGACCAAAGTGCTGACGGGCCGGCTCGAGCGCTTCGTCGCGGACGCCCGCCTCAGCGCGCACGAGCGGAAGGTGCTCAAAGCGAGCGTGGCGAGCGTTCGGCGCATCGCCGACACGATGGTGGCGCCGCAGGCGAAGCCGATGCTGGGCGCCTTGGATCAGCTGATCCGCTGGCTCGACAAGCAGACCAAGACCCAGGGCGTGAAGGGACAGCTCCGGCTGCTCCAGAACGCGGCGCGGAGCGCGCTGCGAAAGGCCACGCGCGACGCGCAGGTGAACGTGCTGCCGCGCGGCCGCGGCTGGGCGCAGGCCTTCGAGGGCGTGCGCTACCGCAAGCTGCGCTACCAAGGCGTCGAGGTCCACGCCGTGGCGGTCGACCTCGCCAACCCCAAGGTGCGCTTGCAGACGAACGCGCCCCACACCCGCGGTCGGCACATCGTTCACCAGGCGCGGGCGCACAACGCCGAGGTCGTCATCAACGGCGACTTCTTCACGGCGAAAGACAGCTACCGGCCCAGCGGGCTGGCGATGACCCAGGGCAGGAAGTGGCACCAGGTCGTCCCGGGCTGGCGCAGCAAGCACTCGGCGTTCGAGCCGCACCTGGCGTTCAACGGGCAGCGCGCGGAGCTGCTCGACTCGTACAAGAAGACGCCCCGCTGGGCGAAGAACGCCGTGTCGTCGCGCCCGCTGGTGCTGCGCCGCGGGAAGGTGGTGACGCGGTATGCCGAGCCCCTCAAGGCGCTGGCGATGCCGCGCACCGCGGTGGGGCTGTCGCGCGGGCGCCGCGTGCTCTACCTCGTGGCGTCGGACGGGCGGTCGCACGTGAAGGGCCTGACGGGCCCTCAAATCGGCCGGCTGCTGCGCTCGCTCGGCGCCTCCGATGGCCTGGCGATGGACTCGGGCGGCAGCGCTCAGATGTACATGAAGAAGCGCGGAATGGTGAAGCGCTCGAGCGACTTGGCGCGCCAACGGCCAGTGTCGAACGTGCTGATGGTGCAGGCGCAGCCATAATTAGTCCTGTCTAATATTAGGCTGCTTTGCTAGTGTCGGCGCCCGACCACTTCGGGGAGCTGATCATGGCTGACGTGTTTGGAACTGAGTTTCGTCGCGTGGAGAACCGCGAGCACCTGGGCAAGCCCGCGATCGTCGCGGTCGCCATCCGCACCTACGACACGACGGTCGAAGACCTGTGGGAGGCGCTCACCACGCCCGAGCGGCTGGCCCGCTGGTTCCTCCCCGTCGAGGGCGAACTGAAGCTGGGCGGCCGGTATCAGCTCAAAGGCAATGCGGGCGGCACCATCACCCGCTGCGACCGGCCCGAGGCGCTCGACGTGACGTGGGAGTTCATGGGCGGCACGAGCTGGGTCAACGTCCGGCTCGCGCCCGAAGGAAAGAAGGCGCGGTTCACGCTCGAGCACATCGCGCACAAGGGCGGAATCGGCGAGGAGCACCTCCAGAAGTACGGCCCAGGCGCGGTGGGCATCGGCTGGGACCTCGGGCTGCACGGCCTGAAGCAGCACGTGGCCAACCCGGCGGTGGCGATCGACCCCGCCGCGTTCGAGGCCTGGACGTTGTCGAGCGAGGGCAAAGCGTTCGTCCGCAAGTGCGGCGAAGCGTGGTGCGAGGCGCACATCGCGTCGGGCGCGAACCCCGAAGAGGCGCGCGCGCAGGCGGAGCGAACCATCGCGTTCTACACAGGTGAATGATGCATGCGTTCGACGTCCTGGGTGATCCGGTTCGGCGGCGAATCTTGGAGCTCCTGACCGAAGGCGAGCTCGCCTCCGGCGCGGTGGTCGAGGTCATCTCCAAGGAGTTCGGCATCACCCAGTCGGCGGTCTCGCAGCAGCTCAAGGTCTTGCGGGAGAGCGGGTTCGCGACGGTGCGCGCCGAGGGCACGCGGCGGCTCTACGCGGTCGACGCGCGGCCGCTCGCCGAGGTCGATGCCTGGCTCGAACCCTTTCGGCGCTTCTGGGGCCATCGCCTCGAGGCGCTCGCCACCGAGATCGCGCGTGGAAAACGCGCGCGGAAGACGCGCCGCTGAAAGTCGAACCACTCAAGAGGAGCCCATGCCCAAGCCCCCCGCTCTCCCCGCTCTCAAAGAAGTCCTGCGCGAGCTCGCCGCGCTCGAGGAGCCGAAGATGCGCGAGGCCAACGAGCGCCGCGGCGATGGCCACGGCGTGAACCTCACCCACCTCCGCGCGCTCGCGAAGCGGCTCAAGACCCAGCACGCGCTCGCGCTTCAGCTCTGGGCCACCGGCGACACGGCCGCGCGGCTCCTCGCGACCTTGGTGTGCAGGCCGGCGTCTCTCTCCGAGAAGGAGCTCGACGCGATGGTCCGCGACATCCGCTCGCCCAAGCTCCTCGACTGGTTCATCGTGAACATGGTGAAGCCCGGCCGCCACGCCGAGGCGCTCCGTCCGCGTTGGAAGGACGGCGATGGCCTCGTCGGCCGCGGGGGGTGGAGCCTGACCACCGAGCGCGTCGTCAAGAACGCGGAAGGCCTCGACCTCGAGGGGCTCCTCGACCAAATCGAGAAGGAGATGAAAAAGGCCCCCGCCCACAAGCAGTGGGCGATGAACCACTGCCTCGCGGAGATTGGCATTCACCATCGAGCGCACCGCGCGCGGGCCATCGACATCGGCAAGCGCCTCGCGGTCTTCATCGACTACCCGGCGTCGCCAGGCTGCACGCCGCCTTACGTGCCGATGTGGATCGCCGAGATGGTGCGCCGCCAGAAAGAAGCGCGCGCGCCCGCGCGGCGACCGACGAAGGCGAAGAAGCTGGCCTGACGGCGCTCGTCCAGGCGCTCACACAGATGAGCGGCGTCGACAACAGCGCCCATCCCCCGGCTCGAAGTCGTGGCGCTGGTCGACGTTCGCCGCTGCGTCCGCCAAGTCCAGCCCCGTCCCCTCCAGGCCGACTGCGCGCGACATCTCTCCCTGGAAGGGGTTGCAACCACTCACTGAACGCTGACTTGGAGCGAGAAGGTGCGCGGCGGCACCCCGACCACCACCAGCTGCGCCGTCCGCGTCGAGGCGCTGGTGTTCGTCCAGGTGAGCGTCTCGGCCGCCCCCGCCCCGCCGGTGTTGGCGCTGGCCAGGCACGCGGCCACGTCGCGGCAGACCCCGCTGATCAGGTTCATCGCCAGGTTGACGCCCGCGGCCGGCGTCGCCACCGCGGTCAAGGTTTGCCCCGCGGGCACCGTCACCTCGTACACGCGGTCGGGCAGCGCGTTGGTGTTGATGCAGCCCGCGCCCGCCCCCAGGTGAACGTCGGCGCTGGCGCCCACCAACGACTCGTCGCTCAACGTCTGCGACGCGGCGACGGGCATCGACAGCATGCAGGTCTCTCCCAGCGGCGGCGGCCCGAGCGTCGTCGACAGCTCGAAGCTGGTGTCGGTGGAGTCGGTCTCGTAGTCGGCGACCACCATGAACAGCTCCTGAGGCGCCATCGTGTCGTTGACGTAGCCGCCCACCTCCGCCTCGTTGCGCAGCGTGAAGTCGATGCCGCCGGCGCACTTGCGCGGGAGCGTCTCGCACGCCGCCGCGCCGCCCGGAATGAAGCTGACGACCGGGTCCAAGCCGCCGTCTCGAATCGGCGCGACCCGCGCGGTCAGCTTCTGCCCCGGCCCGAGCATGGCGCGGTAGACGCGGTCCGGCCCGCGGAACGCGAAGCAGCCCGCGCCCACCGAGCCGTAGTCCTGCACGAACCCATTCAGCGAAGCGGTCGACACGCCGCCAGGCCCCAGCCAGGTCGTCGCGGTGGTGCAGGTGTCGTCCGCCGGCGGCGTGTTGGTGACGTACGAGATGTCGAACGCGCCGCCTTGCGCCGTGTTGTTGTCGACCACCGCCCAATAGCTGCGGGCGTCGGTGCCGGTGTTGTAGATGGACACCGACTCCGGCTGGCCCGCGCCGCCCAGGTTGATTCCCGTCGAGCAGACGCGCGGGGTGGAGGAGCAGACCGCCAGCTCGGTCTCGAGCAGGTTGAGGCTGGGGTTGAACGCTCCCGGCGACGGCGTCACCGTCACCGTGCCGCGCTGCATGGGCGGAATGGTGACCAGGTACGCGCGGTCGGGCCCGGAGTACCCGGTGCTGGCGCAGCCGACGTAGCCGGCCTGCAGCGAATAGTCGTTGCCGTAGCCGACGGTCGTCTGAGACGTCAACGGCACGCCCGACGCCAGCACCGTCGCGCCTTCGCAGACGTCGTCGGCGGGCGGCGTGGAGAGCTCGGCGAGGATGGAGAAGGTGCCGGCGGACGTGCCGCCCGAATCCACCGAGACGAACACGCTGGCCGCGGCGCTGCCGGTGTTCTTCCAGGTGAGCGTCTCGGCCCGGCCCGCCGCGACGTCGTTGACCGCCGCGACGCACTGCTTTCCGCAGGCCGCGGCGGACGTCGACGCGGAAACGGTCACGTCGAGCTCCGCGCTCGGCGTCACGGTGAGCCGCAAGAGCTGCCCCGACGGCACGGCGACCCCGAAGGTGCGGTCGGCCCCCGCGCTGCCGGCGCAGGTCGGCGCGGCCTGGTAGTCGTTGGTGAAGCCGCTGAAGGACAGCCCGGTGAGCGCGCTGCCCGGGGTGAGCGCCACCGGCGACGCGCAGGTGTCGCCCGGCTGCGGCGTCTGAAGGCTCAGCTCCAGAACGAACGCGCCCGCGTGCGCTTGACCCGCGCGGTACGAGTCGACGACGACGAACACCGCCGCCTCCGACGCGGTCGTGTTGAGCCACTCCACCCGCTCGGCGTCCGTCTTGCTCTGGTCCGCGGCCGCCAGACACGACGGCGGGCGCGCCGCGCACGTCGACGACGTGGCCGCCAACAAATAGAGAGATGGGTCGAAGCGCACTTCGCCCGCGCCGGCCCCTTCCGTCGTCACGCCGGCGACGAGCCGCTGTCCGGGCGGCACCACGACGCGGTAGACCACGTCGTCCCCCGGGTTGTCGAAGCCGGTGCAGTCGGCGTCGTAGTCGCCCTTGGCGCCCACCGTCGTCCCGCGGAACGTTCCGGCCGTCGCGGCGATGGCGGTCTCGCACCGGTCGCCATTCGAAGGCTCACCACCGTCGACGCCGCCCTCCTGCTCGTTCTCCACGACCGGCCCGTCACCGGGAGGCGGCACCACCGGGTCCGCCCCGCACGCCAAGAGCCCCACTGCACATGCCACGAAACATGCCCGAATCCACATCTTCGACCTCGACTCCTTTACTGCGTGATGACCGTCACCGTGTCGTAGCGGACGCTCCAGCCCGCCTCGCCGTCCACCCAGAGCCCGACTTGGACGGCCGGCGCTTCGAGCCCGGCCGATGGCAGCGGGTGCCGCGAGAGCACGGCCTCCTCGCCCAGCTTCAGCGTGACGAGCCGACCGCCCGGGCCCGCGTCCTCGCCGGCGCGCAAGACGTCGAGCCGCACCGAAACCCACTCGCCGCGCGGCAGCTTCGTCTCTCCGAGCCGGTCGCCGTTCACGGACAGCCACGCGTCGTCCGAGGCGTTCGTCTTCAGGGTCAGCCGCGCGGTGGGCGACAGCTCCACCGCGAGCAGCTCGGCCTCGCCCGAGGCGGGGGAGGCGTCGACGCGGAACTGCAGGAACGTCTTGTACGCTTCGGCCGGCGCGAACGCCTTGCGCAGCAGCACCCGCGCCCCCGCGCCGGTGGCGGTCACCAGCGCGGCGCGCGGCAGGCTGGTGGCGTCCGCTTCGTCCACGCTCCACTGGCCGCCTTCTTCGATGAGACCATCGAAGCCCGCGGGCAGCGGCTGGGCGTCGAAGTCTTCGCAGAACTGGAGCTTCGGCCGGGTGAAACAAAAGCTCGGCGGCGGCGGGGAGCCACCGTCCGCATCCCCCTCGGGGACATGGGAAGTGGCCGCGCCGCAGGCGGTGAGCGCACCGAGCGCGAGCGCGGCGACCCCTTTCATCGCTGCCGCCACATCTCGACGCCCGACGCGGTGAACTCGATCAGCGTGACGCTGCCGTCCTCGTTCTTCGTGTCGAACACGTACCCTTCCGCCTCGTAGTCGGCGACCTGCGCGGCCCCCACCTTCTGGACCTTCATCACGCCTTGGTAGCGGACGTCGGCGCGCCGCGAGTCGAGCGGCACGAAGAAGCTGTAGTTCTTGAAGCGCACCGTCATGCTGGAGCTCTTCGCGTCGCGGGCGGAGCGCACTTCCATCCAGCAGCCGCGCACCTGGCACGACGCGCGCACCACCCCGCGCGTCTCGACCACGCGCTGCGTGTATGCGCTCGGATCCGCCAGCAGCGCGTCGAAGTCGACGTAGTCCACCCCGTCCGCCAGCGGCGCGCCGAACACCTCGGGCGACGACGACGGCAGCGGCGGCAGATCATCGGCCGGCTGGGTCTCTTCGGGCTGCGACGAGACGGGCTCGTTGGGCGCGTTGAGATTCGACTCGGTCGGATCCACCGGCGCGGGGCCGCCCCGCTCGACGCCACAGCTCAACAGGAAGGCTGCAAGAAGGAACGATTGGGTGCGAAGAGTGTGCATAGTGGCGGGGCTGATATTGAAAACGATTCTCAAAGTCAAATATGGGGAGGCCATGCGAACGTTGTCCGTTGGATTTCTGTCGTGCGCGGTGCTCTTCGCGGCGGGTTGCCGCGGGGGCAAGGGCCAACCGAACGGATCAGACCGTTCGCAGGCGCAGCTCGCCTTCCTGGACGCCGCCGCTGGGTGCATCGAAGCCGCGGCGAACCGGTTCGAGGCGGCGGCGACCCCGCTGCACCTCGCCGCGGTCGAGCTGGACGCGCAGCCGAGCCCCGCGACGCTGCAGCAGGCCCGCGCGCGCTGGCGGGAGGCGATGGACGTGTGGCAGGAGAACGATCTGATGCAGGTCGGCCCGGCGGCGCTCTCTTTGCTGCCCGGCGGGAAGAACCTGCGCGACGAGATTTACATCTGGCCCTTGGCCAGCCCCTGCCGCGTGGACGAGGTGTTGATCAGCCGCGCCTACGAAGGGGGCGTGGCCACGCAACGCGCGAACGCGCGAACGCTGGCGGCGCTGGAGTACCTGCTCTTCGCCGAAGGGACGGACAGCGCCTGCCCGCCGCACGCGGCGATTCGAACGTCGGGTGAATGGGCGAGCCTCTCGCCTGAGGACCTCGCGGCGCGGCGGCGGGCCTACGCGCGCGCGGTGGCGGCGGACGTCGAGACGCGCGCCCACCAGCTGGCCGCCGCGTGGCGAGACGGATTCGCGCAGACGCTCCGAACGCCGGGGAGCGACAACCGGGTGTTCGCCTCGCCCCACATGGCGCTCAACTCGGTGAGCGACGCGCTCTTCTACCTCGAGGCATCGGTGAAGGACGCGAAGCTGGCGCCCGCGCTCGGGCTTAGGGCCTGCGCCGCGCCGAGCTGTCTGGAGATGCCGTTCGCCCACGCCGAGAAGGAGGCGCTCGCGGCCAACCTGCGCGGCTTCCGGGCGCTCGCCCAAGGCTGCGGCGAAGACGGCGCGGGCCAAGGCCTCGACGACCTGCTCATCGCCTCTGGCGCGACCGGGTTGGCGGAGCGGCTGCTCGAGCGCACCTCGCGCATGCGCCACGCGCTCGAGGCCATCGAAGCGCCCCGCCTGGCCGACGCGCTGAGCGCGGACCCGGGCAGCGTGCGCGCCTTCCATGACGCGGTGAAGGACGTGACCGACCTGCTGAAGAGCGAGCTCATCACCGTGCTGGACTTGGAGATTCCCAGCTCCATCGAGTCCGACAATGACTGAGCGACGCGCGCGCCGCCTCCGGGCGAGCGTCGCCGGCCTCTGCGCGGCGCTGGCGGCCTGCGGGGTGGGGCCGCCAGGACCAGACGACGGGCCCGGCGAGCCCTCCCCGGCGTCCGATGGCGGCGTCGACAGCGACCCGCCGGCGGTCGTCTCGTGTGAAGCGCCGCCGGCGGGGACCTTGCCCGAGTCCCTGGTCGAGGCGAGGCCCGGCATCGAGCAGGCCCTCGCGTCCTTGAACGTGCACGCCCTGCCCGCCCATCTGCCGCCGCCGCCGAACGAGGTCGCCGCGGCGCTGGCGCACTACCTGGTCGACGCGCCGCGCACCGACGCGGGCTTTGACCGCGACGCGCTGCTCGACGCTGGCGTGCTCGGGCACGTGGTGCTCGGGGCCTACGCGGTCAAGTCGCCGTTGGCCGACGCGGGCGTGGACATCGCCTTCCTGCGGCGCGGCCTGCACCGCTACTACGCGTGCGCCACGCAGCAGCCGCGGACGTTGGCGGACCTGGAGGCGACCATCGGCCACTATCTGGACTGGCCGAGATACGACGTGGCGTCGAAGCCCAAGGGCGGCACCCGGCGGCTCCGACGCCAGGGCGCGGTGCACGTGGCCGAGACGCTGCTGCCCGATGGCGGCGTGCGCGAGACCGAGGTGATGCTCGAAGGCCGCCGCGCCGACGGTGCGCTTCTGTTCTGGTCCTACGACGCGCGCGGCGACGCCACCCATGTCTCCGAGTTCGCCACCGGCGCCGGCGACACCAAGCCGGGCTCTTCCCCCTACACCTGCTTGAGCTGCCACTTTCACGGCTCGCCCATGCGCTACGACCTGCTCATCCCCGACTGAGGCGCCGACATGGTTCTCGTTCCCTTGCGTTCTCCTTCACGCGCGGCGCGGCTGATGGTGCCGCGACCGCTCGACCTGAGGCTGCGCACCGACTTCGACTGGTCGAAGAAATACCGCGCACACGGCGCGCCGATTCAGTTCGGCTGGGAAGCCGAGAGCGTGTCGCAGTCGGTGCTCCACTACTACCGGCCGCGCGGCTTCACCGACGAAGCGTGGCTCAAGCTGCCGTTGGCGCACCGGCTCGCCCAGGTGCCCAAGCTGAACGGCGCGCCGAACTGGCGCGCGCTGCAACGCATGGCGCACGCGCCCGAACACCTCGACATGAAGCTATCGGCCGACATGGGCGGCTGGGAGCTGCGTCCTTCGCGGCCGGCGGAGACGCCGCTCGAGCTGTTCGAGCAGACGGCCTGGATGCGCGTCCGCGTCGACCGCAACACGTCGTTTCACTACCACATCTCGTTCGTGCGGCCGCCCCAACAACGGGCGCTGCACGAGCGGCTCATCGCCGGCCTCGCCGCGGCCAACGAGTATGCGGCGGCGAAGATGTTCGAAGGCGAGTCGGTGGCGACCGCCTTCACCACGCCGCCCCACCCGCTCGACAACCGCGAAGTGCCGCCCTACTCCGAGCGGGGGTACGACGCGTCGCGCGCGGTGCTCGCCGGGGACGCGAAGCGGCAGAAGAAGCTGTCCACCGTCAGTCTGCGCGCGGGGCAGTACGGCAAGCCCAAGGACAACCGAATCGCGTTCGAGGTGCGCGCGGCGAACCAGGACGTCGACCGGGCGCAGCTCTTGGTGGCGCGCTTGACGACGTTGCTCTCGTCGGGCGGCAAGGCCCCCTTCAAGCTGGGCACCGCAGGACGGCCGTACGCGCTCGGCGACGTGGTGGGCGTGGAGCGAATCGGCGACGCATCGGTTCAGCGGCTGCGCAGCCTGGTCGCCGTGCGGCTCGAAGGCCAGCGGCAGGCGCGCTGGCTGCGGGCGAGCGCCGACGAGGGGGCCCGCGAACTCTTCGACAGCCTGTCGATGCCGCTGGTGCGTTGGGAGGAGCGCTCCCACTTCCCCGCTTCGGCGGTGCGGGAGATTCGGCGCGCGCGCGGAGCGTTCATCGACGAGCTGGCGCGCCATCTGACGGTCAGCGATGTGCGCAGCGCGCGCTTTCGGCACGACGCGGCGCTGGCGCTGCGGCGGTTCCTGCGCACCACCCGCTTGGCCGAGTACCTGTGAGCGTGGTCAGGCACAGCGGCGGGTGCTGAAAACCGTCGCCGTTCACGACCACGACCACGTCAACGTAGACGTCAACGTCAACGTCAACGTCAACGTCAACGTAGACGTCAACGTCAACGTCAACGTCAACGTAGACGGCGACGGCGACGGCGACGGCGACGGCGACGGCCTGAACCGCCCAATACACGAAACGAATCGTCTGACACCTTTTGGGGCTCGGGCCAGGCGCGCTACACTCCGTCCCCATGTCTGGGCTCGTCGTGGCCGTGCTCCTGGCCGCAGCACCCGCCGGGCAGGTCAAGCTCGCGTCTCCCGGGCTGAACGGCTTCAAGGTCTCGGCCGAGATGACGCAGTTCTGCGGCGAGCAGTTCGCCCAGGAGCTCAGCCTGCAGGGGGTGCGGGTGGTCACCTCGAGCGAGATCGCCGCGCTCATCGGCTTCGAGCGGCAAAAGCAGCTGCTCGGCTGCGCCGACGAGTCCACCAACTGCATGGTGGAGTTGGCGAACGCGCTCGGCGTCGACGGCATCATCACCGGGAGCATCGGCAAGTTCGGCAAGTCCATTCAGCTCAACCTCAAAATCCTCGCCTCGGGGGATGGCCGGCCGGTCTTCGTGCACTCGGGCCGCGTGCAGGGCGAAGAGGCCGTGCTCGACGAGCTGTCGAGGGCCGCCAAGCTCGCGGCGCCCGAGCTGAAAAAGGCCTTCCAGCGCACAGCGCCCGCCCCGCCGAAGGAGGAGGCGCCGAACGTCGCCGTCGCCGCGCCGGCGCCGTCGGTGAGCGCCGCGCCCCCTCGGCCGTATCGCCGCTGGGCGTGGATTCCGGGCGTCGCCGGTGGGCTGCTCGCCGCCGGCGGAGGGTACTTTCTGCTTCAAGCCAAGGCGCACTCCGACGCGTTGACCGGCGGCGACGGGCCGGGGGGACGGCCGAGCTCCCTGACGTTGGATGGGCCGCAGGCCGAGGCCTACGCCGCCGATGGCGCGCGGCAACAGACGATTGGTTTGGCGCTGGCCGGCGCGGGCGCGGTGGCGGCGGGGGTGGCGGTCGGGCTCTTTCTCTGGCCGGCGCAGGGCGGCTCGGTCGCGGTGGCGGCGTCGCCCGGCGGCGTCTCGGTCGTGGGGGCGTTCTAATGGCGGTTCCGGCGCGACGCTGGGTGGTGACGTGTTGGGGCCTCTCGATGGCGGCGCTCGCCGGTGCCCTCTCGTGCAACTTCACCAAGGACCTCGAGACCTACTGCGCCGAGAGCGGCCGCTGCGCCACCGAAGGCGCCGACCCCAGCGACGCCGGCCCAGACGGGTGCACGCCGATCGCCTGGTACCGGGACCTCGACACAGACTCTTACGGAGACCCCGCCTCGACGCCCATCCTGCGCTGCACCAAGCCCGCTGGGTACGTCGCCAACGACCTGGACTGTCTGGACACCGCCACCAACGTCAACCCCGAAGCGGCCGAGTCGTGCGCCAACTCCATCGACGACAACTGCAACGAGCAGGCGAACGAAGGTTGCGGCCCGTGCGTCGCCGAGAACGACGCCTGCGGGCCGGGGCTGGACTGCTGCGGTGGCCTGGTCTGCGCCAGCGGCAGTTGTGCGCGGCCTCCCTGCAGCGGGCCCAACGCCTCGTGCGCCGTCGCCAGCTGCTGCAAAGGCTTGGTCTGCAACGCTGGCCAAATCTGTCAGTCCCCGCCGTGCGCCAGCAGCGGTCAGTCCTGCGCGAGCATCGCGTGCTGCATGGACATGGGGCTCTCCTGCGACGCGAACAGCATCTGCTCGACCTCCACCAGCTGCTCCGGAGAGGGCGGCTCCTGCGCGAGCAGCAACTGCTGCGCCGGCTTGGTGTGCGACCCCAACTTCGTCTGCGTGCCGCCCGCGGCCTGCTCGCCGCAGGGGCAGTCCTGCGCGGCGGCGACGTGCTGCGCCGGGCTGTTCTGCAACCCCAACTTCCTCTGTGAGGTGCCCTGCAGCACCTTGGGCCAGTCTTGCGCGACGGCCTCCTGTTGCAGCGGGTTGTCTTGCGTGGGCTCTTTCTGCCAGCAGAGCTGCGTCGGAGACGGCGGCTCGTGCGTGGCCGCCGACGGCGGCCTGGCGCCCATCTGCTGCGGCGGTTTGCTCTGCAGCGGCGGCAGCTGCGGCCCTCCGATTTGTACGGACGGTGGCGGCGCCTGCTCGGGTTGAGCGCGGTCGCTCGGCGATGAGTCGCTGGGCCTGGTAGTTCTTTGCGCTGGCCACACCGAGTGGGGTACGAGCGCGGGCCGATGACACAGCCCGCGTTGAGAACGGTTGAACCCGCGGAGGCCTCGACGCCCGCGCTCCCCGAGCCCGAACGCTGGAGCTTCGGGCGGCGCGTGCTGCTTCGGTTCGGCATCTCGTACTTGGCGCTCTTCGCGCTGCCGTTCCCAGCCGACTGGTCGTGGCTGCCCATGTCCTTCTGGGAGGCGTACGGGAAGGCGTGGCTGCCGCTGGTTCAGGCGACCCACCGCTTCGTTCTGCGGCGGACCGGGGAGATCACCGTGTTGCCGGCGGGCAGCGGCGACACGACGTTCAACTACGTGCAGCTGGTGACGTTCGTGCTCTTGGCGGCGGCGAGCACCGCGCTCTGGTCGGTCATCGACAGGCGGCCGACCCGGCCCGCGCGGCTCGTGGGCTGGGCGCGCATCTACGCGCGCTACTACTTGGCCGTGACGATGTGCACGTACGGCTTCATGAAGGTCTTCTACCTGCAGTTCAGCCCACCGAACGAAGCCCGCCTGATGCAGACGTTCGGCGAGTCATCGCCGATGGGGTTGCTGTGGACCTTCATGGGGTACTCGGCGAGCTACACGATTTTCACTGGCGCCGCCGAGCTCCTGGCGGGCCTGCTGCTCTTCTTTCGCCGCACCACGCTGCTCGGCGCGCTCGTCACCTGCGCGGTGATGGCGAACGTGGTGATGCTGAACTTCTCATACGACGTGCCGGCGAAGATTTTCTCGAGCCACTTGCTCGCCATCGCTGTCGTGCTCGCCGCGCCCGACGTGCGCAGGCTCGCGCGCTTCTTCGTGCTGCAGCAGCCGGTGTTCCCCCGAGTCGAGCAACGTCCCTATTCCGCAAGCGGGGCCCTGCGCGCCGGGTACGCGGTCAAGGCGCTGTACATCGGCGCGGTGCTGATCGGCGGCGTGTGGAGCAACGTGAGGGACATGAAACAGTACGGCGCCTGGGCGCCCGAGAGGCCCTTCGTGGGGGCCTACGTGCCGGTCGAGCCGAGCGCTCGCGCAGACGACTGGGTGAGGGTCGCTTTCACCCGCGCGTGGGAGGACAACAAGTCGACGGTGCGTGTCCGCAAGTTCGACGGCTCGTTGCACGACTACGGCTTCGAGCGCGACGACGTGGCGAAGTCGTTCAAGGTCGTCTCCGCCGAGTCGCAGTACATGTTCTCGACGGTGGAAGCGAAGCCCTTGGGGCACTTGACGTTCGAGCGCGCGCCGTCCGGCGAGCTGACGCTGCGGGGCGAGCTGGAAGGGAAGCCCTTCGAGACACGGCTTCGCCGAGCGACGGGTCAGCACTTCTTGCTCCAGCGCGGGTTTCACTGGATCAACGAGTACCCGGAAGGGCGCTGAGCCGGCGGGACCACGGGTGGCGCGCGTTGCTGGAGCGGGAAGTACGGAGAAGCAGCTCATAGGAAGCAGCAGGCTGGGTGGGTGCTTTGCCGGCGCTTCGATGGCTCGTGCATTGCCAAGGCGCGACCGCCTCGCGGCACGCTGTTGCCGGCTTCGACGTCGTCGTTCTTCCGACCTGCGGAGTCGGAGGTACCATTTTGGGTACCTTTCTCTCCGCAGTTCGATGCACCGGGGCCTGCCAACGTGTCAATGCCTCCGCCCGAAGCTCGGCGGCGCTGGTGGCCTTTCGCTCGAGTGTTCGACCCTCCAGACCCCACTCTTCTCTGGGCCCCGCTGCGATGGCCAGCGCCACCAAGCTAGGCCAGAAAGCCCGGCAGCAACCGCGTGCCATCCGCGCCGAAGCGCGTGACGTTCACGCCCACGGTCGACAAGAGCGAGATGTAGAGGTTCGCGATCGGCTCACCGCTGAAGCTCAGGTGCCGCCCGCCGGGGATTTTGCCGCCGCCCTTGCCCGCGATGACGACCGGCAGCCCGTTGTGGCTGTGCGAGTTTCCGTCGGACAGCTCGCTGATCATCATCAAGGTCGAGTTGTCGAGCAGCGTGCCGCCGGTCGGCTCGGTGATGGCCTTCATCTTGTTCGCCAGATACGCGAACTGCGTGGTGAGCCACTCCACCGTCTTGGCGTAGTACGCGAGCCGCGTGTTGTTACCGCCGTGATGCGCCACCTCGATGTGGTAGTAGCCCATCGCCGGGTCGATGAAGGTGAACTTCTTGTAGACGACCGTGTGCTCCCACATGAAGGTGGCCACGCGCGTCTGGTCGCACTGGAACGCGAGCACCATCAAGTCGAGCATCAGCTTGGTGCGCGTCGGCAGCGTGGCGACCGAGATGCCCGGGTTGGTCGGGCGCGTGCCGGGCAAACAGCCGGTGCCGGTCGGCGGCGTGCCGGCGTTGGCCTGCACCTGCACCTCCAAATCCCGCACGCTGGTGAAGTACTCCTCGAGCTTCTGCTGATCTGCTTTGCCGACCTTGGTCTGCAGCCGCTTGGCGTCTTCGCGCACGGCGTCGAGCACGCTCTGTCGGTAGAGCTTTCGTTTGGCCGCCTCGGCTTGGGTGGTGTCGGGGCTGTAGCCGGCGAAGATGCGGTCGAACACCGCGGCCGGGTCGAGCATCTTCGGAAGCCCGTTGTTCGTCTCGCCCCAGCAGACGGTGTTTCCGTACGTGGCGTTCCAGCCCGGCTCACCCGAGTCGTTCACGGGGTAGTTGTCGGTCCCGAGCTCGAGCGAAGGGAGCCGCGTGTGCTGCTTGAGCGTCTTGGCGGCGAGCTGATCCACCGAGACGCCGTTGCGCAGGCCGGACTTCGAGATGACCGTGCTGGTGAGCAGCGCCGCCACGCCCGGCTTGTGGCGCGCGAAGTCGCCGGCTTGATCTCCCGCCTGGCTCGCCGGCCGGTTGTTCAAGCCCGAGAGGATGGTGACGTCGCCGCGCAGGCCCGCGGTCTCGAGCGGCCGGAGCGACTGCGGAAACGCGAAGTTGGTCCCGGTGCTGCTGGGGCGCCAGGCGCTCATGTTCGCGCCGGTCGGAAAATAGAAGATGCCCAGCCGCCGGGGCGACGGCGTGCCCTGCGCGTGCGCGCGGTTCAAGCCCGGCACCATCGCCTCGAGCACGGGCAAGGCCAGCAGCGTCCCCGCGCCACCGAGGAGCGTGCGGCGAGAGAGCTCCCATTTGCGTTTCAAGGTTGACCTCCGGAAGGGCGGCGCATGCGGAACGGCTCGCTGGTGGCGATGGTGAGGATGAGGCCTGGCCAGCTCTTGTCCGCGTTCGGCGCGCGCAACGCGCAGTCGAGCGTCGTCACATCGGCTTGGGTGGCGACGCGGCCCAGCGCGTACGAGTAGAGGTGCTGCGACACGCAGGCCTCCATGCGCGGGTTCTGTTTGAGGACGCCGGCGAGCTCGATGGCGCCGTTGAAGCTGCTGCCGTCGGGGAGCTTGCCGCTCGAGTCGATGGGCGTGCCGTTCTCCGTGGTGCGGTGCGCGCCGACCGCGTCGAAGTTCTCCATGCCGAAGCCGATGGGGTCCATCGCGGCGTGGCAGCCCGCGCATTGCGGGTTCGACCGGTGGGCCTCCATGCGCTCGCGCAGCGTCTCGCCCGTGCTCGGCTCTGGCAGCGTGGGCACGTCCGGCGGCGCGGGCGGCGGCTCGCTGCACATCATCGCGCCCAACACGAACGCGCCGCGGCGCACGGGGCTGGTCCGGCTGGGCAACGAGGTCAGCGTCAACACGCTCGCCATGGTGAGCAAACCGCCGCGGTGGTTCGACCGCGCTTGCACCTTCTGGAAGCCCGCGCCGCTGACACCCTGGATGCCGTAGTGGCTCGCGAGCCGGCCGTTCACGAAGGTGAAGTCGGCGTCCATCATGTCGGTGAAGGCCCGGCCGTTCTTCATGAAGTCGTCGAAGACGAGCTTCGTCTCTTGCACCATCGCGGCCTTCAGCGCGGCATCGAACGAAGGGAAGATCGCGGCGTCCGCCACGAACTCGTCGACCGCCGCGAGCCCCAACCAGCGCCCATAGAACGCGTCGACCAGGTTCTTGGCCTTGGGGTCGGCGAGCATGCGCTGGACTTGGCTCTCCAGCTCGGCCCGCTCGTTCAGCCCTCCCGCCGCCGCCGCGGCGAACAGCGCGTCGTCGGGCATCGAGCTCCACAAGAAGTACGACAGCCGGCTCGCCAGCTCGAAGTCCGCCAGCGGGTGCGGCGCGGTGCTGGCGGGGTCGGGGTCCAGCTCCACGCGGTAAAGAAAATGCGGAGAGAGCAGCGCCGCCTTGAGCGCGAGCTGAATGCCCGCCTCGAACGAGTCCCCTTGCCCCACCGCGACGTTCGCCACCGCTTGAAGCCGGGCGACTTCGTCCGAGGTCACCGGTCGGCGCCAAGCCCTTCGCGCGAACGCCTCGAGAATCTGCTTCTGGCACGCGTCGGCGCCGATGCTCGCCGGCGAGCAGGACAGAATCTTCGCGCGCACCGGGCTGGCGGAGGCGAGCGCGTTCGCGGCGAGCTTCTCGGCCGCGGCCTCGTAGCGCTCGAACAGCACGGAGGAGAGCCCGAGCGTGTCGGCGTTGTTGTCGAACAACAGCGCGATGCCGTCCGCGGGGAAGTCGTTCGCCGGCCGCGTGGTGTCGCCGAGAAGGTCCGCGACGGTGTTGTTGTATTCGAGCCGGTTGAGCCGGTGCATCACCTTGGTACCCACGTCGCGCGGCGCGGAGCAGTCGACCTCCGGGCTGCCCCAGCGGTCGATGCCCTCGCTGCCAGGGCCGCTGCCCACCGGCGCCGAACCGGGCGGGGGGACGTCGTGGCCGGCGGCCTTCAGGTCGACGTCGGTGGTGCCGTAGCACGCCGTCAGGACCAGCCCAGCGGCGAGAAAAAACCAGAGGCCTTGACGGTGCGCGGTGCTCACGCCCAAGCCGAACAGCAAGTCCCAGACCTCGCGACTCCCCCAGTCTTCAAGCCTGGTTGGGCACGCGCCCCCTATCCTCTGCAAAGGACAGTGAGCACGCGCCTATGTTCCGAGGCTTGGGCCCGCGCGTTTGGGCAAGAGCGACTCCATCACCCGCGCCAGCGCGACCACGAGCCCACAACCGATGACATTGAACCAGAGGTAGCCGATGTCGCTCGTCAGGAAGAGCACGAGCACCGTGGTCTGCGACACCAGGCCGGCGAAGAAGACCGCGTGGCCCCGCACCGACTTGAGGAAGAACGCGACGAGGAACAGGCCGAGGACCGTGCCGTAGAAGAGCGAGCCCAAGATGTTGACGGCTTGAATCAGGTTGTCGAGGAGCGAAGCGAAGGTGGCGAAGGCGATCGCCACCAGCCCCCAGAACACGGTGAAGACCTTGGACATGAGCAGCACGTGCCGGTCCGACGCGTTCTGGCGGAGGACGCGCTGGTAGAAGTCGACCGTGGTCGTGGCGCCGAGCGCGGCGAGCTCGCTGGCGATCGAGCTCATCGCCGCCGCCAGAATCACCGCCACCAGGAGCCCGAACAACCCGCTCGGGAGCCACTGCTTCACGAACGAGAGGAAGATGTAGTCCGAGTCCCTCGTCTCGGCGCCAGGCAGCGCCTTCTTCACCAGCGCCTTCGCCTCGACTCGAACCTCGTTCGCCTTCGCGGCGAGCGGCTGGAGGGACGCGCGCAGCGCGACGCGCTCTCCTTCATCGGGGGTCGACAGGTACTTCTCCACTTGTGAGCGCTTGAGGCCCTGGGCCTCTTCCCACCGCGCGTCGAGGGTGCGCAGCGCGCCGGCCGACTCGGTGCGCTCGACGCGCTCTCGCAACGAGCCGTTGAACAACAAGGGCGGCGCAGTGAACTGGTAGAAGACGAACATCAAGACGCCGACGAAGAGAATCAGGAACTGCATCGGTATCTTGAGCACGCCGTTGAAGAGCAGGCCCAAGCGGCTCTCGGTGACGGAGCGGCCGGAGAGGTAGCGGCCGACCTGGGATTGATCCGTCCCGAAGTACGAGAGCGCGAGGAAGAAGCCGCCGGTGATGCCGGACCAGAAGTTGTAGCGGTCCTCCAGGTCGAACCGAAAGCTCACCGCGTTGAGCCGGCCGAAGGCGCCCGCCACGTCCACCGCGTCGCCGAACGAGACGTGCGGCGGCAGCCGCCACACGATGACCACCGCCGCAACCACCATGCCGCCCAGCATCACCACCATCTGCTGCTTCTGCGTCTGGCTCACCGCGCGCGAGCCGCCGCTGACGGTGTAGACGATGACGAGAATGCCCATCGCCACCACGGTGGGCTCGAGCGGCCAGCCTAGAATCGCCGAGAGGATGATCGCCGGCGCGTACAGCGTGATGCCCGCGGCGAGCCCCCGCTGCACCAAAAAGAGAAACGCGCCGAGCAGCCGCGTCTTCAGGTCGAAGCGCGACTCCAAGTACTCGTACGCGGTGATGACCCGGAGCCGGTAATAGATGGGCACGAAGACCGCGCTGATCAGCACCATGGCCAGCGGGAGCCCGAAGTAGAACTGCACGAAGCGAAGCCCGTCCTCGTACGCCTGGCCGGGCACCGAGAGGAAGGTGATGGCGCTGGCCTGCGTGGCCATCACCGAGAGCCCGATGGTGTGCCAGGGCATCTCGTAGCCGCCGCGTAGGAACTCCGCCGCCGACTGCTGGCCGCGCGTGCGCCAGATGCCGTACGCCACGATGAACAGCGTGGTGCCGAGCAGCACCGCCCAGTCGAGGGCCGTCACCGGTACGCCTCGGTCAACACCGCGAAGAGAACGACGAGCACCACCAACACGCCCAACACCAACAGGTACAAGTTTCGCCACGACCCCAGCAGCGGCGGCGCATCGGACATCTCGGGGCGCTTGTCGTCACTCATGAGGCGAGCAGGTTGGCGAAGAGCCGGTACGCGCCGGGGACGCCGGCGGGGAGCTGACGGAAGAAGGAGAGCCCCGTGTAGATGAACGTCCCCTTACCGTGGCGCGCCACGAGCAGCCCTCCCTGCAGCGGCGCCTCTCCTGGGTCCTGCATCGAGAACACCGCACGGTAGCGCCCGTCCCACTTGGACGCGAAGTAGAGCCCGCGCTCCTGCACCCAACCTTCGAAGTCGGCCGCGGTGAGCCGGTTCGGCGCCCGGAGGAGCGGCGCGTTCGGCTCGAGCGGCGTCATCGCCGCGGTCTCGTCGGTGACGCGGTCGCGGCCGAGCTCCAAGGGGTACGGTCCCAGCTCGGCGCTGAGCGGGCCCACGCGGCTGTTGGTGTTGTACTGCACGAGCAGCCGGCCGCCGCGCGCCACGTAGTCAAAGAGCCGCTCCCGGTGCGCGGCCAGCTTGGGGTTCGCGTTGAACGCGCGCACGCCGACGACGATGGCGTCGAAGCGCTCGAGCTTCTCGAACGCCAGCCGCGCCTCGGGAAGCACCGTCACGTCGTAGCCCACCGCGGCCAGGCTCTCGGCCACCTTGTCTCCCGGCCCGGGGATGTAGCCGACCGCGCGGACCTTTCGCTCCAGGGGGAAGGACACCAACGCGCCGGTCGACGCCTGGCGAACCGTCACCGGCGGGATGTGCTCGTACGCGACCGGCTGCGCGCGCCACGACGCGCTGCGCCCGTCCACTTCGACCCGGACGCGCACCGTCTCGCGCGGCGCCGCGCTCTTCGGCGGCGTGACGCGAAACGCCACCGTCCGCTCGTCGCCGCGCTCGGTGAGCGCGAAGGCGTGCTCCGCCGGGTGCGCTCGCCAGCCCTGGGGCAGCTCGAGCCGCACTTTTCCTGAAGCGCCGCCCTGCGCCGCCACCGTCACGTTCACGCTCTGGGCGGCGCCGTTCGGGAAGACGATGACGTCGTGCTCGAGCGCCGCGGTCACCTTCGGCGCCACCTCGAAGGCGCGCGAGAGCTCTCCGCGGACGGGATCTGTCCAAGCGAAGACGACCGGCCGCTCGACCGCGAGCCGCGCGCCCTCCAGCTCGACCTCGAACGACGCGATGAGCGCGGGTGGACCATCGGCCATGCCGGTGAGCCGGACGTCCTCCGGCGCCAGCGTGTACAGCCCGCCTGGGCTCGGCGCGCGCAGCCAGTAGGGCGTCGAGATGGGCGCGCTGTCCGGCAGCTTCACCTCGACGGTCTGCCGGTGCGTGGCGTTCGGGGTGAGCGCGCCGCCCTCACCGGCCACGCCTCCAATGCGCGCGCGCACGAGCTTCGCCCGAAGCGGCGAGCGGTGGATGGCGATCAGCTCGACCTTCACCGCCTCGCCCGGCGCGCCGGTCGGCTCGGCCGCGCGCGCCTCGACGTGGAGGCCGCTGACGGCGACCAGCAGCCGCTCGACCTCGGCGCGCTTGATGGCCTTCCAGCCGTTGTCCTCCGGCAGCGCGTCGAGCGCGGCGCGCACGCGCAGCAGCGCCGCGACGCTCTGGTGCGGAGCGCGCGCGTCGAAACCGCGGCGCGCCTCCTCGATGGTCTTGACGAGCGCGCCGGTCCCCGCGAAGCGCTCCCACCCGAGCTCGATGCCATCGAACGGCTCGCGCGCGGCGGGCTTGCCCAACAGGTGCGAGAAGTACTCGAGCATCCGCCCGCGCTCCGCGGCGACGCCGAAGCCTTGGCTCTTGTGCTGGCTTCGGCTGTGCGCCGCGAGCTCTCCCCACGAGCGGCCGAGCCGCGGCTCGAAGCCGCTCACGTCGAGCCGCAGGTACGCGGACATGTCCGCGTCGGGCTTCAAGTTCCACGTCGAGACGTTGTGGACGAGCCGCGTCGCCGCCCAAGGCTGCACGCCGTGCCGCTCGAGCTGCTCCGGGAAGCGCTTCGGGTCGGCCGCCGCGGTGAACGCCTCCGCCGCCAGGAGCGCCGACGCGGTGTGGTGCCCATGGTTCGGCGGTTGGGGACTGAAGCGGGTGACGATGACGTCCGGGCGGAAGCGGCGAATCGCGAGCACGACGTCGGCCAGCACCTCCTCCTTCCCCCAGATGCGCAGCGTCTCCTCCGCGCTCTTCGAGTAGCCGAAGTCGCGCGCGCGGGTGAAGAGCTGCTCGGCGCCGTCGATGCGCCGCGCGGCGAGCAGCTCGTGGGTGCGGATGAGGCCGAGCAGCGCGTCTTGCTCGGTGCCGATGAGGTTCTGCCCGCCATCGCCGCGCGTGAGCGACAAGTAGCCCGCGCGAAGGCCGCGCGCGCCGACGAGCCAGGTGAGCAAGCGGGTGTTCTCGTCGTCCGGGTGCGCCGCGACGTAGAGGACGCTCCCGACGGTGCCGAGCCGGTCGAGCGCGAGCGAAATCTCCCCGGCGTGCGGCTGCTGGAAGGGCGCGGCGTGCGCGAAGGAGGCCTGAAGGCTCGTCATCAGAAGAAGGGCAACGACGCTGTGGGTGCGCATGCTGTCGATGGCAACATACCGAATCGGGCGCGGCGCGCACGGACCTGCTATCTCCTCGAAGCACCGTGACCGCCTCGTTCTCCGCCGCGTGGCTTCAGTCCGAACCCCGCGCGCTCGAGCTTCTCCCCGACCGGTACCGCCACCCCGCCGCGCGCGGCGAGGCGGTCGAGCAGGCGGCTCGGCGCCGCGTCCCGCCCGAGCTCATCGACGCGCTCCGGCGCCAGAACGCGCGCTACGCCCCGAGCCCCGCGCGCGAGGAGAACCTCGCCCTCCTCGAGCGCCCGGGCACCACGGTGGTCGTCACCGGCCAGCAGGTGGGCCTCTTCCTCGGCCCGCTCTACACGCTCTACAAGGCGGCCTCCGCCATCCGCGACGCGCGCACGCTGCGCGAGGAGACGGGGCGGCCGTGCGTGCCCCTCTTCTGGCTGCAGACCGAAGATCACGACCTGCCCGAGGTCGACCACTGCGACGTGCCGCGCAGCACGGGCGAGCCGCTGCGCATCGCGCTCGCGCTGCCGGACGCCGCGTCCGCGCGCATCCCGGTCGCGCACCAACGGCTCGGCCCGTCGGTGACCGCCGCGCTCGCCACGCTGCGCGCGGAGCTGGGCGCCCACCCGCACGCCGCCGAGCACCTGGGGCAGCTCGAGCGCGCCTATACCCCCGACGCCACGCTCCCCGAGGCCTTCGCGCAAGTGGCGGCCGAGCTGTTCGCCGACGACGGGCTCGTCCTGCTCGACCCGCGCGACCCAGCCATCGCCGCGCTCGCCCGCCCGATGCATCGCCGCGTGGTCGAAGACGCGCGCGCCATCGCCGACGCGCTGCTCCAACGCTGCCAAGCGCTGCGGCACGCCGGCTTCACCGAGCAGGTCCACGTTCGCCCCGCATCGCCGCTCTGCTTCTATTCGCCGGACGGCATCGACGGGCCGCGCTACCGCCTCGACGCCGGGCCGGCAGACGAGCTCGAGCTGGTCGGCGCGCCCGAGGCTCGAAGCGTGGCGCGCGCGACCTTGCTCTCGCAGCTCGAGACCGACCCGCTGCGCTTCACGACGTCGGCGCTGCTGCGGCCGATTCTGCAAGACACGCTGCTCCCCACCGCGGCGTACGTCGGCGGCCCGGGAGAGATCGCCTACTTCGCGCAGCTCGCGCCGCTCTACCAGCACATGAACGTGCCGATGCCGCTCGTCGCGCCGCGCGCCCGCTTCCGCCTCCTGGACGATCGCGCCCGCGGGCTGCTCGAGAAGCTGGGGCTCACGGCGGAGCAGGCGTGCGGCTCCCCCGCGTCGCTGCAGCAGCTGGTGGCGCAGAGCGCGCTGCAGGCGGGCTTCGAGGCGCCGCGCGAGGTCGAGGCGCGGCTGCTCGCGACGTTCACGCCCGAGCTGACGCGCTTCGGGCAACAGCTCAGGGCGCTCGACCCGGGGCTGGACCGCGCGGTGAGCAAGACGCACGAGACTGCGCGCGACGCGGTGTCCAAGCTGGTGGCGAAGTACGAGCGCGCGCTCGCGCAGCGCGACCAGGTCCGCCTCGAGCGGGTCGAGCGGCTGCGCGCCCTGCTGCTGCCCAACGGCGCGCCTCAGGAGCGCGTCCACTCAATGTCCTATTACGCTTGCCGTTTCGGCGCGAAGGCGCTCGTGCGCGAAATCCTGGGCGCGGTTCGTCCGTTCTCCGGCGAGCTGATCGAGCTGACCCTATGAGCGCAGACGCTTCCCATCCCCTGCACCTGTTGGCGTTCGCGCCGCACCCCGACGACGTCGAGCTCTTCTGCGGCGGGCTGTTGGCGAGCCTGGCCCAGCGCGGCTACCGGACCGGCATCGTCGACCTGACGCGCGGCGAGAAGAGCACGCGGGGCACGGTCGAGACGCGCGCGGCGGAGACGAAGGCGGCATCGGAGGCGCTCGGGCTCTCGGTGCGCGAGAACCTGGGCCTGCCGGATGGGTGGATTCACCCGTACGCCGGCTTCGACGCCGCTGAGCCGGAGCGGACGCGCGCCGCCGCGGTCGCCCGGGTGGTGGAGGTCCTTCGCCGCCACCGCCCGGAGCTCGTGCTCGTCCCTTGGGAAAAGGAACGCCACCCGGACCACGAAGCGACCAGCGCGCTGGTGACGCGCGCGCTCTTCTTCGCCGGCGTCGCCAAGTTCCAAACCGACCCCGCCGCTTCGCCGTTCACGCCGCGCCAGGTGCTCTACTACCCGATGCGGCACTTGGTGGAGCCGAGCTTCGTGGTCGACGTGACGGGCGTCTACGAGCGCAAGCGGAAGGCGGTGCGCTGCTACGCGAGCCAGGTGACGCCCCAGCCCGACGCGCCGCCCACGCTGGTCGGCTCGACGCTCTCGCTCTCTTCCCTCGAGGCGCGCGACGCGCTCTACGGCGCCCGCATCGGCACCGCCTATGGCGAGCCGTACCTGACGCGCGAGACGCTCGGGCTCACCGACCCCATCGACCACTTCCGCCGCAACCCGTTCGACCGACCTCTCTTCTTCGCCTGAGCACCCCATGAGCCGGCCCTTGCGCATCGGAATCACCTGCTTTCCCACTTTCGGGGGCAGCGGGCTCATCGCCACCGAGATCGGCGCGGCGATGGCCGCACGCGGCCACACCGTCCACTTCATCGCCAGCCGCCCACCGGTGCGGCTCGAGACGGGGCCGCGGGTTCGATTTCACGCCGTGGCCGAGAGCGACTACCCGGCGCTCGCCGGGTCGAACACCTACCCCATCGCGCTCGCGTCGAAGATGATCGACGTCGCCACGCGCGAGCAGCTCGACGTGCTGCACGTGCACTACGCGGTGCCGCACGCGACCGCGGCCTGGATGGCATGTCAGGTGATGGGCGAGAAGGCGCCGCGCATCGTGACCACCTTGCACGGCACCGACATCACGCTGGTCGGCGCCGACCCGACGTACCTGCCCATCACCCGCTACTCGCTGCAGCGCAGCGACGCGGTCACCGTGCCGTCGGAGTTCCTGCGCGGCGCGACGAAGAAGGGCCTCGCGCTGCCGGACGACTTCTCCATCGACGTCATCTCGAACTTCGTCGACACCGAGGAGTTCGCGCCACGTCGAGACCGCGCGCCGCTCCGCGATGTCTGGCCCAAGCTGCGCGACGACGA